>CAZMLC010000067.1:0-12539 GCA_964567125.1 uncultured Akkermansia sp. | reverse complement strand
TGTACGTGAAAAAGAATACCGAACTCCAGACTTTTTTGCAAACGCGATTCATCGGATCTGAATCGGGCATGATCAGTTTTCCGCTCGATTCAACCTGTGTGGATATGATATGGTTGCACCACGATCGGCTGGGCGGACAGGGAAGGGAACCCTGGCAAACAATGGGGGCGAAGTGCGAATGATAAAGAGCGGTGTGGTGGTCATAATGCTGAGTTGCTTGGCGCAGGCGGACGACTGGCCGTGCTGGCGCGGTGCAGCGCGCAACGGCATTTCGCGCGAGACCGGTCTTGTCTGGAATAAAGGCGGCACAAACGGGCTGCCCGTACTGTGGCAAGCGGCTGTGGGTAAGGGCTTTTCCGGGTTCGCCGTGGCAGGCGGCCGGGCTGCCACACTCGGCAATGTGGATGGAACGGATACCGTGTGGTGTTTCGATGCGACGACGGGCGCGGTGCTGTGGAAACACAGCTATGCGTGCGAACTTCAGCCGCTCTCGTATGAAGGCGGGCCGGGATCGACCCCCGCGTTCGCCGAAGGCCGGCTCTATACGTTCAGCAAGAATGGCGATCTCTTTTGCCTGGATGCTGCGACCGGTCGCGTGATCTGGTCCAAGAAATTCGATCTGTGGCCGCGGCGTACCGGCGATTGGAAAAACACGTGGCGGTATGCGGGGTCGCCGCTGGTGATGGGAGGCCGACTCTACCTCAGTCTCGGCGAAGCGGGGACAGCCTTCGATGCGGCGCGCGGCACCGTGCTCTGGCAGAGCGCGCCGGGCCATCCCGGGTACTCCTCGCCGGTGCCGTTCCGCGCGGCAAGCGAGCAGCGTCTGGCCTTTTTCTCCGGGCATGGCGCGGTTGGCGTCGCGGCGCTGTCGGGTAAAAAAATCTGGGAGATTCCGTGGCGTACGGAGTGGGACATGAATGCCGCGGATCCGATCATCCACGAGCAGAGCCTCGTTCTTTCAGCGGGCAACAATGCAGGCAGTGCCCGTTTCGATCTTGCCGGCGCGGCACCGCGCGAGGTCTGGCGCAATGCGCATCTGAAGACACCCATGTGCGGGGCGGTTTTATGGCAGGGGTATCTCTACGGATTTAACGATTCAGAACTGGTCTGCGTGGCGTGGCAGGACGGGGCGCTCGCGTGGTCGGATCGCACACTGTGGCGCGGTACGGTGATGATTGTTGACGGGAAGTTACTGGCACTGGGCGAGAAGGGCAAGTGGGCCGTGTGCGAGGCCTCCCCGAAGGGCTTCCAGCCGATCGCGCAGGGTCAGCTTCCTGCAGGGCGCTATTGGAGTGCGCCGGCGCTGGCGAATGGGCGACTCTACGTGCGCAATGCCCAGGGCGACGCGTTCTGCCTCGATCTGCGCGCAAAAACGCGATAACGAGAATGGAGATAAGACAATGCGGGTTAAACTGTTTGCCGGACTGTGGGTCGCAGTCTGCTGCGTAGCCGATAGCGGAATCGTGTTGGGCGCCGAGACGCCGATTGCGCGGTTCGAGGGAAGCGCGTATGACGAAGGATGGGTCGCTGAAGGCACTGCATTTGGCAAGGGCCCTGCGAGGGGGACGTTGCCCGGACAGATGACGGTGAGCGGTTTTACCGGCAAGGGGCTGGTCAATTCATTTGTTGGCGGTGACAACGCCGTGGGGAGGCTGACCTCGCCGCGTTTTATAATTGAGCGGAAGCACATCGCCTTTTTGATTGGCGGCGGTGGTTGGGCGGGAACGACCTGCATCAATTTGCTGGTGGACGGGAAAGTCGTACGCACCGCAACGGGACCGAACACGCAGCCTGGCGGGAGCGAAGCATTGGAACCGGCTTCGTGGGATGTTTCCGATATGCAGGGCAAGGAGGCGCAGATTCAGATCGTAGATGCGCAGCGCGGAGGTTGGGGCCACATCAATGTCGACGATCTTGTTTTGTGCGACCAGCCGCCTGCGGTGCGGCTGCGCAATGTGACGCAGACGATTTCGATTGATCAGCGTTGGTTGCAGGTGCCGATCAAAAACGGGGGTGCGAAGTGCCGCATGGAACTCCGCGACGGGACCAACGTATTGTGCGCTTTTGATGTCGAACTGGCTGAGGACGAGCCGGACTGGTGGGCACCAGTGGATGTCGGCGCGTGGCAGGGCAAGCGGCTGACACTGTGGGTCGATAAATTGTCTGCCGCTTCGAAAGGATTAGCGCGGATCCGGGGCGCTGAGATCGCAGTCGCGCGCGAAGGCTTGTATACAGAACCGTTGCGTCCGCAATTGCATTTTTCGCCCAGGCGCGGCTGGAATAACGACCCGAACGGCCTGGTTTTCTATCGGGGTGAGTACCACCTCTTTTTCCAGCATAATCCCTATGGTGTGAACTGGGGCAATATGCATTGGGGGCATGCCGTGAGCAAGGATCTTGTTCATTGGAAGGAGGTCGATGAAGCGCTCTATCCCGACGCGTTGGGCCCGATGTTCAGCGGAAGTGCCGTGGTGGATTCGGCGAATACCAGCGGGTTTGGCAAGAAGGGCGAAGTTCCTCTGGTGTTGATTTACACAGCAGCGGGCAATCCGGCAACGCAGTGCATCGCCTACAGCCTTGATGGACGGACCTTTACCAAATACACGGGCAACCCCGTGCTGCCGAATATCACGCCGGGCAATCGCGATCCGAAAGTTTTCTGGCATGCGGCGACGCAGCGCTGGATCATGGTGCTCTATGTCGGACATGGTAAACAGCAGCACACGGTTCAGATCTTCGCTTCGCCCAATCTGCGCGAATGGCAGGCGCTCTCCCGTGTGGAGGGCGACCAAATGGGCGGACATTACCTCTACGAGTGTCCGGATCTGTTCGAGTTGCCGGTCGTTGGCGGTTCGGGGTCGTGGTGGGTCTTGTTCGGCGCCAATGGCGAATATGCGGTCGGCGCGTTTGATGGCAAGACGTTTCGGCCGGAAGCCGAACGGCTGCGCGGTCACAGCGGTTCCGCATATTATGCTGCGCAGACCTTCAACGATCTGCCGGACAGTCGGCGCGTCCTCATCGGATGGTTGCAGGCGCCGTCGCCGGGCATGCCCTTTAATCAGGCGATGACGTTGCCGCAGGAACTGGGACTGGTTGCGACGGAGCGCGGTGCAAGGCTGACGCGCCAGCCGGTGCGGGAACTGGCAACGCTGCGCCAAAACGCGATAGCCTTCGGTCCGGTTGAACTGGCGGTTGGCTCGCCGAATCCGCTAGCGCCCGTTCAAGCCGAGTTGATTGAGTTGCGCATGGCGTGTACTGTTTCAGCGGGTGTGAAGATCGCTCTGGATCTGCGCGGCATTCCGCTCCGTTTCGATGCAGACAAACAGGAGCTTACGATTGGGCATCACCGTACAGCGTGGCCGGTGGTGAAGGGCGAGTTGGCGCTGACGATTTTTGTGGATCGTACCAGCCTGGAGGTCTTTTCTCAGGACGGACTGCTGTATGCGCCTGTTGCAGCGATTCCGGATGCAAACAATCGCCGGGTGGCCATTGCGGTCGAGCAGGGGCGTGTGCAACAGCTGCAGGGAACGGCCTACGCATTGCGCCCGTGCTGGAAATAATCGATACCGGAATTTGAGGAGGCGCGAAAAGCATGTTCGATGTTGTTGCCTGCGGTGAAGTGTTGTGGGATCTGATCAACGATGAGGCGCATATTGGCGGGGCGCCGTTCAATATGGCAGCGCATGCCGTACGGTGCGGGTTGCGCGCAGCGCTTGTGTCGTCCGTCGGTGATGACGAACGGGGACGCGCCGCCATGGCGGAGATCGCGCGGTTGCATGTGGATGCGCGCTGGGTCGGCGTGGACGCTGTCCATCCGACAGGAACCGTGACGGTGACGTTGCAGCATGGCCAGCCGAGCTATGTCATTCACGAAGAGGTCGCCTGGGATCATATCGATGTGGCGGATGCCGAGCGTCAGCAGGTGTCGCGCCCGCAACCGCGTGCGCTTTATTTCGGAACGTTGGCGCAGCGCAGCGCGCAGACACGACAGACGGTGATGCGCCTGATCGATGCCTGTCCGTCCGCGGTGAAATTTTTCGATGTGAATCTGCGGCAAACCTATTGGTCAGTACCGATCATCGAAGCCGGTTTTGCGCGGGCCACACTGATCAAGGTCAACGACGACGAGGCGCGCATTTTAGGCGGTGCGCTCTTTCATACGGCAACAGCCCCCGAGACGTTTGCGCAGGCAGTCCTGGCAAAATATGCTGCTGCGGTGGTGATCGTGACACGCGGTGCAGCAGGCTGTCTGGTGGCTACGCGCGAGGCGGTTGTGCACTGTCCCGGCATTGCGGTCGACGTTGTCGATGCTGTCGGCGCCGGCGATGCGTTTTCGGCGGCCTTTCTTGCTGCATGGTTAGGCGGAGAGAACGCGGTGGAGGCCGCGAAACGCGGCAATATGCGCGGGGCATGGGTGGCTTCGCAGCGCGGTGCAGTGCCGGATGAAGAGGGGGGCCGGCCTACCATACAAAATACGCAGCCCCGACTGTGATCGGGGCTGCGTTCGGTTTTTATGGCTGGGAGCGTGCGCAGGTTAACAGCAGGCGACAAGGTTCTTGGCGGCAAAGTCCCAGTTCAGATGCTGGGCGATGATCGCCTTGACGTAATCCGCGCGACGGTTCTGATAGTCGAGATAGTAGGCGTGTTCCCAGACATCGATGACGAGCAGAGGCCGCAGATTCGGCGTGGTGAGCGGTGTCTCCGCATTGGGGGTCTTGATGACGGAGAGTTTATCGCCTTCGGCCACGAGCCAGGCCCAGCCGCTGCCGAATTGGGTGAGGGCTGCCTCCAGAAAGGCAGCTTCGAACTTCTGCATTGAACCAAAGGATTGCATCAATGCCTGTTCGATTTTTCCGGAGGGCTTTTTCTGCGTCGCAGCCGGTGTCAGCGAATTCCAGTAGAACGTATGATTCCAGATCTGGGCCGCATTGTTGAAGACTGCGGTGAACTGCGGCTGTTTCCAGCTTTTGCGCACGATGTCAGGCAGGGCATCGTTAGCGAACGGCGTCGAGGGCAGGAGCTTATTGAGCGTGGTGACATACCCTTGGTGGTGCTTGCCGTAATGGAACTGGAACGTCTTGGCGGAGAGCGTCGGCTCGAGTGCGGTTTCGGCAAACGGCAATGCCGGAATCGAGAGCGCGGCGACAGGCGCTGATTGCGTAGCGCCGAAGAGCGTCGGTGTTGCGCCCAGGGCTGCGACTGTTCCGCAGGTTTGAGCAAGAAACGAACGACGTGAGGATAACCGTGTTGAATCGATCATGGCGTATCTCCTAGTTGCTGAGAAAGAACAATCGGCAGCGTTCGATGCGATGTGCCATCTCAGGGGGTGTTGGTGTTGTGCGAAGCGAGAGCGGCTTAAGGCAGTGTGCTTTAAAACCGTCTAGTCCGTCGGTGAGAACCTTGACATTGCTGAAGCCTTGGCGGAAAAGGCTATCGCGCAGCTGCGCGGGATGGGTCATGCCGTTCGCATAAAGCACGATGAATGTATCGCGCGGCGTTGCATAGAGGTGGTCGCGCAAATCAACCGGTTGAACGTTAATGGCCGTCCGGATATGAAATGCGCGATACTCGGCTGGAGTGCGCAGATCAATCACCTGGATGGGCTGACCGCCAAGGATGAGATCGGCGACCTGTTCGGGGGCGATATGATCCGTGTTGTTCTGTAACTCCTGCGCCAGTTGCTGTTCGAGTGAGATCTCATAGCCAATCGCATGGACAACGCTCTTTTTCTGCGGGAAAACAAGCAATCCGGCTGCGGCGCAGAGGAGCACCAGGCTGAAGCGTTTTAAAAATCGCAAGTTGGGAAAAGCGATCTTCTGTCCGTGGGCCTCAATCCGCTCGGATCCCCAGAAGAGGGCGAGTGCAAGTAACGTAAAGAGAAAGACGAGCGTGGCTTCGGAAATATGCATCGCATCGAAGGCGAACAAGGTGCCTTGTGAGTTCTGGGTGAGGGGGGCAACCCATGGGTATACTTCGTTAAAGGTGATACTGCCGAGAACCGAGCCCACGAGAAAGATGAGGGCGTCCAGCCGTCCTGTCGACATGCCAACGGCGGCTGTTGCAGGGCACCAGCCGCCCAGGGCAAAGCCGATACCGAAGAGGAGTCCGCCCAGAAACTGCGCGGGATAGATGCTGGGCAGATAGTAGAGGCTTTCAGGATTCAGCCAGCCGAGCGATTTCGCGTAATTGATGCACAGCATGCCCACGATGAGTGCACTGAACATGACCTTGATGGCGACCATGTCGCGAAAATAGAAGAGGCCTGTTGCGCGGCGCGCGTTGCCCAGTCCGCCGCGTTCGAGGGCGAAACCAAAGAGGATGCCGATGCCGAGACTCACCAGAAACGCGGTTGAGGATTCGAGCAGGCCTTGACTATAGAACGTTGCCATCATTCCACTGTTTCCTCACAAACCATGCAGTCACGAAGCCGCCGATAAAAAGACTGACCATGAAGAGAAGGCTGCCGTTGAGTAGCAAGACGCCGCCAGAGAGCGCTTGCCCTGACGTGCAGCCATTGGCGAGCCGGCTGGCAAAACCAACGATAAATCCGCCGAACAGGGCAAAGATGGCGCGCCGTCCTGCCGAAAGCGAAGCGCCGCGTTCCAGTTTCAACTCAAGCCGGTTGGCCAGCAATGCGGAGATGAGTCCGCCGATGCAGATGCCTGCGAACATGAAAACGACATAGTAAAGAAGCGGATGTTCGCCCCAGGCCCCGAAGTATTCACTGGCGCGCGTGTGTGCGGGAGCGAACAGCAGCGAGCAGGAGGCCCCCATCCGCCCCAGGCAGGAAGAGGCTCCGAGCCCTGCGCCAAGGATGAGATACGCGACCACGAGCGTAAGGCCGAGCAGCGTTCCGGCAAGGTAGGGATTCATGTAGGGCGAACGTTTCATGGGCATTATCCTGCGGTGCGTTTTTCTGTTTTGGATGGGATAGCTTTCTGCGTTGGTGCCGCAGCGGGTTCACGCTTGGCTTTATCCGGTGCAGGGCGGCGCAATGTCGCACCGGGCGCGGAGGAGGTTGAGAAATCCCAGTAGGCATTGAGTCCGCCGTAGAGGACGCGGACAGTCCGTTCTGTTTTCTGCGCGAGAATGCCGCCGATCGCCATGGCGAGATAGCCGTCGCGATCCAACAGGATGAGCGGCGTCTTGCCATTGAGTACGACAGGGTCTGCGAGCAATTCATCGAAGGGAATATTGCGAGCGTCGGGAAGCGAATAATCGGCGAACTGCTCTTCTGCCCGGATGTCGATCAGTTCGACGGGATAGGTCTGGTCGAGCATCAGGCGGTGAAGCGCTACAGGGTCGATCGCTTCCGGCAGTTTGACGTTTTGTTTGGTGCGCCGCTGGTGTGTTACGTTGCCTGTGCTTTGCATCTGGATGATCGGCTGGCCGGCTTGAATCCAGGCGTCCATGCCGCCGAGCAGGGTCATCACGTTCTTGAAGCCCTTGCGTTCCAGCAAGCCGATCGCGATACTGCTGCGGTAATCGGTTTTGCAAACGACAATCACGGGATCGTTGCGGTTGAGGCTGACAGTGGCGCTGTCGCTCAGCTGTTCAAGCGGAATGTTGATGGTCGTGCTGATACGTTGCTGGAGCCACTCCTGCGGCTCGCGGATATCGACTGTGATCGGTGCTGCGCGTTCCTGAATGCGCTTGCTGAGTATCTGCGGCGAGAGGCGCTGATTGGTTGTCAACAGCAATTGCGAAGCGAGTGTCTCGTCAAAGCGAATCGACCCTTGTACCGTATAGCCGATGCGGTGCAGACGTTTGACGGCAGCTTCGATTTCGGTCTCGGCGCCGCAGAGGATCACCGTTGCCCCCCAGGGGACGAGTGCGCCGGTCCACGTTTCGAAGCGCCCTTGAAGTCCGATGTTGATCGCTGTCGGGATGTGGCCTTTGACATATTCCTCTGCGCTGCGCACATCGATCAGATAAACCGTGTCGATTTGATTCAGCAAAGGTGCTTTTGAAAAGAGTTTAGGCGGGAGTGGCGCTGTCCTGTTGAGCGTGGGAGGCCCCTGCCGATTCATGCGTGCGACTGCGGTGTAATGCTGCGGTTGCGGCGGTAGACGTTCCAGCATTGCGGAGACGAAAAAGTTACGCCCGCGGAGTTGCAGATACGGATTGCTCTTGCGCTCATCACCGAGTGTACTGAAAAGATCGTCGCGCAGCTCCTGGCCGCGAAATGGGCCTGCGCCATGCGTGGCGAGGAGCATGGTTTCATTGGGAAGCTTTGAGAGTACAACATCCCAGGTGTCAAACGCTTTGGAGGCCAGCTCGGCGATGGAATACGTGTTGTCCAGTAGCTCAGGTCGTCCCATGGAGCCAGCAAAGAGCGTGTCGCCGGTAAACACGACCTCGGGAATGTTTTGCTTACTTTCACGCAGGACCGCGAGCGAAACGCTGTCGGGGGTATGGCCGGGCGTCTCTAAAAACTGAAGTGTGATCGCGCCAAAGGGAAGCTGCTGGTTGTGTGCGACCCCTTGGAAGGGATACTCTGCGCCACTGGCTGTGCTCTGATAGATCGGCGATGTTGTCCGCATGGCCAACTCGAGATGGCCGGCCACAAAATCGGCATGCGTGTGGGTCAGAAAAACACCTTTGATCGTGGCACCTTGACTGGCGGCCGCTTTCTGATACGGCGTGGTGTCGCGCACAGGGTCGATGACGAGCGCTTTCTTGTCGGAGATCAGCACGTAGGAGTAGTGCGACAGCGTTTCAAGCTTGAACTGTACAATTTGGAAATCGGGGTAGGTGTAGGTTTTAACCAGCAGATTCTGCGCGAACGCGGTTGCCGTATTGGTGGGTGTTTCCGACGCGGGTTCCTTCGCGCGGGCGCACAACGACGCGCACGCGAGCAGGAACAGCACGAGACCTCGTTGGCGGAGCACAGTGTTGAGCATACACAGGGTCATGTTCGATTCTCCTCGACCTGTCCCCTGTTTTTCCGAGGATCGGAAAAGCAGGCGTGGTGCGCATAACATGCGTGACACAGTGGGGGTCACTATACTGGAGCACAAGCGACAAGTCAATGGCTTTTTCGACGTCGCGATGGCCTTGTCTATGGAATCAGTACTGTTGAGAATGGGCTTGTGCAGCGCGCAATGCGGTGCACGCCCGTCTTAATAGGCGCGTTGGTTGATCTTGTCGACATAATTCAGCAGCGCGCGATTGACGACACGGTTTCCACCAGGGGTCGGATAATTGCCGGTGAAATACCAGTCACCGGTATGATCCGGGCAGCACTTGCGAAGATTTTCCGTGGTCTGAAAGACCGCGCAGAACTCCGCCTTGAGGTTGTCGGGAGTCAGCAGCGTACTGATTTCCGCGGAGAGCTGCTCAAAGGTGAAGGCTTCATAGAGCGGTTTCACGCAATTCTTCATCTCGATATCAGGTTTTTCCAGGTCTAAGCGCGCGGCGGCAACACAGTCGTGGAAAAGATCAAGTTTTCCATGCTTATGGATCAGCGACATCACAGCCTGAAACGCGACGAGTTCGCCGAGGCTGGCCATGTCGATGCCATAGCAGTCCGGGTAGCAGATGGGCGGTGCTGCGGAGGCGACCACGATTTTACGCGGTTCGAGCCGATCAAGGATTTTCAAGATCAGGTTGCGCATGGTCGTGCCGCGGACAATGGAGTCATCCACCACGACGATGTTATCCTGCTGCGGACGGATCAACCCATGGACGATATCGTAGATGTGCATGTCGAGCGATTTACGGCGCTTCTCATCCGCGATAAAGGTGCGGAATTTGGCATCCTTGACAACCACCACGCCAAAGCGGATGGCGTGTTTGCACAACAGGGCGTCGAGCAGACCATGGAAACTGATCTGCGCCGTGTTGGGGATATACGAGAAAAAGGTATTCTCGTAGTCATGATCAATGGCGTCGAGAATCTGCGGAGCGAGACGCATGCCCATGGCGCGGCGTTCCTGCTGGATGTCGCTGTCGTTGCCGCGCGAAAAGTAGATGCGCTCAAAGACGCAGCGGCGGATTTCGCGCGGGGGAAGGCATGGCTCGACAGAGACCGTGTTGTCTGCTGTGATTAAGAGCAAATGGCCAGGCGGCAGCTCGTGGACGACATCGCGCTTTAAGTTAAAGCTTGTTTGGATCGCGGGGCGTTCGGAGGCAACGACGACCTTGTCGGAGTCGGAGGAATAGAACGCGGGGCGGATGCCTGCCGCATCGCGCAGGGCAAACGCTGTCCCATCGCCGAGGATGCCGCAAATGAGAAAACCGCCATCCCAGTCGGAGGCGGCTTTTCTCAGAATAGCATTCAGATCAATATCTGTGCACCCGTCCGTATGCACCTTCTCGATTTCGTGGCCGATCAGATGCAGCAGGATCGTCGTGTCCTGGCGGTCTGGCAGGTGATGGCCCATCTCGGTCAGCGCTTTGAAGAGCTTCGGGCTGTTCGTCAGGTTGAAGTTGCCCGCAAGCAGGAGCGTCCGATCGCGGCAGACGCTGTATTTCAGAAGCGGATGGCAGGCATTGATGGAACGCCCACCAAAGGTCCCATAGCGCAAGTGGCCGAGAAAAACATTGCCGTCAAAAGGGTTTTCCCAGACATTTTCCAGCATTTCCGCAAGCGGATTGCGGCCGGCTGACTTTTCAATATGGAAATAGGGGTTTCCTGGTTCGACATCCAGTTTCATCGAGGCGATGCCAGCACCGTCCTGTCCTCGATTATGCTGTTTTTCCAGGAGGAGCGCCATCTGCTGCAGACCATAGTGAGCCGGATACGCAGTCAGAGGCTTGCAAAGTTTGAGTAGCGCGACACCGCATTCATGTTTCAGTTCGTCTGACATAGAAAAAGAAGAATTAACTTTACTCTTTCCTGCAGGTCTTTTTCGTGCCAGTATGACGGCTGAATCGGTGGCACATCGTTATGACCCGCAGTTTCCGAGCAATCATTTCCAAGCCGCCAGTAAGTCGCAACAATGCTGTTGTGCGAATATTTTCGCATGGAGTGACGAGAATGTCCAGCACCGATTGTGCATTGGATTGGGGCAATGCGGAAAAATGTTACGAAAGCATAACTCCATGGTATCCATGGGGTACACTTCCGTAACGTCGAACATAGGATCACGGTTTTGATGGGCTACAGCATTTCCGAATAACTGCCGAGGTAGCGAAATTCAGGAATCTGGCTCTCCAGTTCTGTAATCAATTGCAGCAGGGCCGGGGAGTAGACCGGAGCCTCGACATCGAAATAGAAGGTGAATTCGAAATTTCGTTCCGGAATGGGGCGGCTTTCAAGTTTGACCAGATTCATGCCCAGCGCATAAAACCGGACGAGGATGCGATAGAGCGCGCCCGGTTTGTGCGGAATGACCATCATGAGACTGGTCCGGTTTGCGCCTGGATAGATTTCCAGCGTATTCGCAATGCAGATGAACCGGGTATAATTGCCGTCGTTGTTTTGAACGTTATCCTCGAGGATCTCCAGATTGTAGTGATCTGCGCACGACGCCGAGGAGATCGCCGCAATGTCTGTACGGCCGCTTTCCGCGACCATCTTGGCGGCGAGTGCGGTGTTCTGGCAGGGCGTTACCGTGATGTTCTTGAAGGTGGCCAGTACATTCGAGCATTGTGCGAGTGCCTGTTCATGCGAGATGATTTCCTTGATGTCGCTGCGTTTCGCGCCTGGGTTGGTGAGCAGGGCATGCGCGACTTGAAGGCGCAAACTGCGCACAATCGAGACGTGATAATGCTGCATCAGGTCGTAGATTTGATTGACCGACCCTGCGGTGCTGTTTTCAATCGGCAGGACACCGTAACGGCAGATGCCGGAACGGACCGCCTGAAAGACATTTTCAAAGCTGTTGCAGTACATGATGCTCGGCGTCGTGAAAAGCTTGTCGCACGCCTGCTGCGAGAAGGCGCCTTCCGTGCCTTGGCAGGCGACAACCGCTTTGGACGGGAACATCTGCGGCGTGACGTCGATGGCGTGTGCGATCTGCATGCTCAGTTCAGAAGGTTCGGCCAAAACTTTGTGCTGATACGAGCGGCTGATATCCATGAGCATGGAGAAGAAGACGCGCATGTAGACTTCGAATTCGGCGCCGGCCTTGTCGGAGATCCGATGGAGTAGATTGCGTTCGCGGGTGTTGTCGTAGATCGGCATCCCGCTCTCTTTCTTGTGCTTGGCGATCGCGAGTGAAACCTGCATACGCTTTTTGAAAAGCTCAGTCAGCTGCTCGTCGATCTGGTCGATTTCAGTTCTCAGTGCGTCGATATTCATGGTTGTGTTTCTCCTTAGGGTAAAAAAAAGGTCCCGCAGTGTGCTTTCACTGCGGGACCTGGAAATCTGCTCGGGGTATCATCGGTGATTACAGTGAAAAGCAAAGACGTTTTGCGAAGGTAAACGCAAAAAATCGGCTAAACAGAGCTGTAAACACGAAATTTTTCATAGGGATTCTTGACACCTGTGTGTCACTGGCCGCGCACTGTATCACCTTTTGTTTGTTTCTGTCAATAGTATTTCTTCGCCGATCAGGGCGATGGTTTGCGAGGAGCGCGCAACAGATTATCGC
>CAZMLC010000066.1:0-15139 GCA_964567125.1 uncultured Akkermansia sp. | reverse complement strand
CGTGCCGTCTTTGGGCTTTTCTCAGGCGGCTAAAGCCCGTATACTAATAGAATATGAATCAGAAAAAAGAGAAAGCGCGCGTGGTGGCGATTGTGGGGCGTCCGAACGTCGGAAAGTCGGCGGTATTTAACCGGATTGCGGGCAAGCGCATTGCGATTGTGCACGACGAGAGCGGGGTAACGCGCGACCGTTTGATGCGGGAAGTGGAGTGGGAAGAGCAGCGTTTCAGCTTGGTCGACACGGGCGGTATCATGATTTTGGATGCCGCTAAGGAGAGCAACCCCATTGAAGCCGGGGTGCGCGCGCAGGTCGATTCCGCGCTGGATGATGCGGCGGTTGTGATTCTGGTGGTGGATGTCCAGGCCGGGGTTCATCCCATGGACGAGCAGGTGGCCGCGATTGTGCGCAAGGCGAACGTGCCGTGCATCGTGGCGGTCAATAAGTGCGATTTGCCGGAGCACGAGGCGCACGCGAACGAGTTTGCGCGTCTGGGCTTTAGTTATTTTCCCGTGGCTGCGCAGCATAACCGCGGCATGGGCGCTCTGATGGAGTCGGTTGTGCCGCACTTGCCGGAGGTGGTCAACACCACGATCGAGCGTCCGTTGCGCGTGGCGATCGTCGGGCGTCCGAATGCGGGCAAGTCCTCATACATCAACCGCTTGCTTAACGAAGAGCGCGTGATTGTTTCCGATGTGGCGGGTACGACGCGCGATTCGATCGATATTCCTTTTACGATCGGGCAAGGCGATCAGGCGCGTCACTACACGCTGGTGGATACCGCCGGGATGCGTCACAAGCATCGCATCGACAACGCGGTGGAGCGCTTCAGCCTCTTCCGCGCGGAGGAGAGCGTGCGCGAGGCGGACGTGGTGGTGTTGGTGCTCGACCCTGAATTGGGGCCGACCGTGCAGGACAAGCACATCGCCGCGCTGATCCAGGAGGAAAAGAAGGGCTGCGTGATCCTGATGAACAAATGGGATCTGGCGACTGAACGGGGCATGAAGGTGGAGGCGACCGAGGAGCAGATGCGCTACTCAATGCCCTTTATGAGTTATTGCCCGCTGCTCTTCATCTCCGCCAAGACAGGCTTTAATATCCGCAAAAGCATTGATCTGATCGATGCCGTGGCGGCTCAGGTTCAGCTCAAGATGCCGACGGGACTTTTGAATCGCACGCTGATGGATGCGACGCGCCGCGTGGTGGCGCCGGCTAAGGCGGGCAAGCGGTTGCGCGTCTATTACGCGGTGCAGGTCTGCACGGCGCCGGTCACGGTGCGCATGTTCGTGAACGATCCGAAGCTGGCAACCAAGCAGTACACGGATTTCATGATCCGCTCGTTGCGTCAGCGTTTCGGACTCGAGGGCGCTCCGGTCGTGATTTTCTACAGGGCGCGGTCGCGGCCAGAAGAGGGAGCGCACGGAAAGGCCGACGAGGAACCGAATACCAATTTACAGGTGAAAATGGCGCGTCAGAAGGCGGACGACAAGGCCTTTGCCGCGGAGAAACAGCACCTCTCGCTGTCGCGGGCATTGCTGAAACGCACGACGAGTTCCAAGAAATCCGAGGGACGTCGGCCGCGGGCGAAGAAAAACAGGGGGTAGGTATGGCGTCAGTCAAGCGTACGCTGGAGATCCTGCTGCATTCCGTTTCCATACCCGCGATGACCGTGGATCTGGATGGGAAATCATCGCATCTGGTGACCGCCGGGCTGATCTGGCCGCGTGTGGGCGTAGCGAAGAAAAGTTCCGCGCTTCCCTGTACGCTCGAGAAGGGCTACGCCGACTGCGAACCACTCAACTGGGGCAAGCGCATTGTATTCAAGGAGACGGTGGAGGGCCGCTTTGCGCTGGAGGTGGGGGTTACCGAGGATCTGGACGATGAAGAGCTGGAGAAGTTCCTGCGTTCGTTTCTCGGCAGCGCACTGGCGTTTGGCGCGGATGCGGCTGCGCCGCTGATGCCCCTGGTGGGTGCTCTTGCGTCAGCGCCGTTGGATTACCTCGGCAAGGAGATTGCGAAATATCCCGGGCCTGAAACGATCGCGGAGGGTCTTGCCGAGCTGGACGCTGCTGATTTTCCCGCTGTGGGGAATGAACGCCTGCTGACGGTCCAGCTCCGGACCGCGAAGGCGATTTATGCGACCAAGCGCCGTCGGGTCAATGGCCGGACGCGCGCGGTGCGCAAGCTGGTTCTGGACAAAGGGGTCCCGAACGGCGAGATGACATTTTTGATTCGGACGATTGCATGAATAGTGTACTGCTTTATATGGCGGGTGGCGTGGTTGCCTACCTGCTGGGGTCGATTCCCTTTGGATTCCTGATTGCCAAGACGCAGGGTGTGGATATCCGCACGGTCGGGAGCGGCAACATCGGCGCGACAAACGTGTTCCGTTCCATCAGCAAAAAGCTGGGAATCCTCACCTTTCTGCTCGATGCGGCCAAGGGTTTCTGCGGAGCATGGCTGATCCCGCTGCTGGCGACGCAGCTCCTGCCGGGCATGGCGGAGGCGGCGACAAGCAAGGCGTTTGCGCTGGTTTGCGGTGCGCTGACCATTGCGGGGCATAACTGGACCTGCTTTCTCGGCTTCAAGGGCGGCAAGGGGATTGCGACGAGCGTGGGGTTACTGCTCGGGCTTTCGCAGGCTGCGGTGCTGATCGCGGCGCTCGTCTGGATCCTCTTTTTTGTGACGACCCGGTACGTCTCGGTGGCGTCGATTGCGGCCGCGGTCTGCCTGGGCGTGGTGGCGTGGCCGCTGCATGCCCAGGATCCTTGGTGGTTTCCCGCGATGCTGACCCTGCTGGCCGTGGTCGCGATTTGGAAACATCGAACAAATATCGTCCGCCTGCGCGCGGGTACGGAATCACGGTTTAATTTTGGGAAGAAGAAATGAAGATTGCGGTTATCGGGGATGGTGGTTGGGGAACTTCACTGGCGCTGCTGCTGCATCGTTACGGACATGCCGTGACGATCTGGGGCCCTTTTGATGCCTATTTGCAGGACATGCGGGCGGCCGGGGAGAATACGCGCTTCCTGCCCGGCGTGAAGCTCCCTGCGACGTTGACATGGACCGCTGATCCGGCGGAGGCGGTGGCCGGTGCCGAGGCCATGGTGTTGGCGGTGCCGTCGAAGTTTTACGCCGATGTCTGCGCACGGTTTGTCGGCCTTGTGCCGCAGGATCTGTTGACCGTGAGCGTGACCAAGGGCTTGTGTGAGAACACGCACTGCCGCATGAGCGAGCTGGCCATCGATACGCTGGGACTCAAGCGGGTGGTGGTCCTCTCGGGGCCGAGCCATGCCGAGGAGGTGGCGCGGGAGATCCCGACCGCGATTGTGGCAGCCGCGACGGATGCCACGGCGGCTCAGGCCGTGCAGGCGCTCTTCAGCGGACCCAATTTCCGCGTCTACACCTCGGCGGATCCGCTGGGCGTGGAAATCGGCGGTGCAGTCAAGAACGTCATCGCCGTGGCGGTCGGCGCTTCGGACGGTTTGGGGTTCGGCGACAACACGCGTGCCGCGCTGATTACGCGCGGTCTGGCCGAGATCACCCGTTTCGGTGTCGCGCTGGGGGCGAAGGCCGAGACCTTCGCCGGGCTCAGCGGCGTGGGCGATCTGATCGTGACGTGCACGAGCACGCACAGCCGCAACCATACGGTCGGCGAGCGACTGGGGCGCGGTGAAAACATTGCGTCGATTTTGGGCAGCATGACGATGGTCGCCGAGGGTGTCTGGAACGCCAAGGTGATTCATGTCCTGGCGCAAAAGCATGGGGTGGAGATGCCGATTACGGATGTGGTTTACGGATTGTGCTATGAGCAATTGGCGGTTGGCGACGCGGTGCAGGCGTTGCTCTCGCGGGCTTTTAAGGCCGAGTGATTCCGTGAAAAGGGGTTATGCGGAAAAAATGGGGCTATTTGCATGAAATAGGCTTGACCCAGCCCGCATAATAAGTGAAACTTATACTCGCTATACCTATTTTGGTTATTTAGCTATTTCTCTTTTCGTTTTTCGAGAGGAAAGAACGCGTAATTATGTTTAACAAGTTACTGTCTGTGTTTTCGAGTGATATCGGGATCGATCTAGGCACTGCCAACACCTTAGTCTATGTGAAAGATCGCGGGATCGTGATCCGTGAGCCTTCTGTCGTGGCTATCCAGGAGGGAACCAAGCGGATCCTTGCGGTTGGTGAAGAGGCGAAGCGGATGCTGGGGCGTACGCCTGGTAACATTGTGGCGGTGCGTCCGATGAAGTCGGGCGTGATCGCGGATTTTGATATCACGGGCGCAATGATCCGTTATTTTATCCGTAAGGTTCACGTGGCGAAGCTGGTGAAACCGCGGGTGATCGTTGCTGTACCGAGTGATATCACAGAAGTTGAAAAGCGAGCTGTGCAGGAATCTGCACGGCATGCGGGTGCCCGTGAGGTCTTCTTGATTGAAGAGCCGATGGCTGCGGCCATTGGTGTCGGGTTGCCCGTGTCCGAACCCGCCGGTAACATGATTGTGGATATCGGCGGCGGCACATGCGAAGTTGCGTTGATTTCGCTGGCCGGGATCGTGTACGCGCGGAGTGTCCGCGTGGGCGGTGACGCCATGGACGATTGCATTGTCCAGTACATGAGACGTGTTTACAATCTGATGATTGGCGAGCGGACCGCGGAAGAGATTAAGATTACAATTGGTTCAGCTTATCCTGTGGGAGAAGAGTGCACCATGGAAGTGAAGGGCCGCGATTTAGTCGCGGGGCTTCCGAAAACCCTGACTGTGACCGCGGAGGAGATCCGCGACGCGTTGCAGGAACCCGTGTCCGCGATTGTGGATTCGGTTCGCATCACGTTGGAGAAATGTCCTCCAGAATTGTCCGCGGATCTTGTGGATCGCGGCTTGGTGATGGCCGGGGGTGGCTCGATGTTGCGTGGCTTGGATAAGTTGATTGCACAGCAGACGGGGCTGCCAGTGACGCTGGCGGATGACCCGTTGAGCGCCGTTGCTGAAGGCACGGGCGTGGTGCTGAATGAATTGAATATTCTGGCGAAAACAAAGCTGGGAAGGTAATCGAATACATTCCGTGGTTGCTTGGCCGACCGACCTGTGCGCTACGCGGCAGGAGGGAGTGAGGCAGGGTGAAGCAATCGAAAGTGTGGTTTTTGGTGTTAGCGATTTCGCTGTTGGCAATGTTCTTTGCGGGCAGCGGGCTACATGTATTGTCACGGGAAGCGGTCTATCCGTTTTCAAATTTCTTCGTGTGGACTGAACGCGTTGCGGGAAAGCGTGTTCGGGCTCTTCTTCAGCGTGCGGATTATGCGGCGCGGTATGCGCGTCTTGAGCAGGATCTGGCGCGTCTTCAGGTATTGGTCGACGAAGGTGATGCCAAGGATAAGGAGATTGCACGGCTGCGTCAGGCCTTGGATCTGGTGAGCGCGTCGCAGAGTCATGTGACGGTTGCGCCGATCATTTCGCGCGGCGGGACGCTGGCGGTCTGGCAGAGCATCCGGCTTGGCAAAGGATTAGAGCAGGGCTTGCGTAAAGGCGATGTCGTGATTGTGCCCGAGGGCGTTGTGGGACGCATCACGGCGGTCACGCCGCACACGAGCGACGTCATGCTGATCACGGATCCTAACAGCCGCGTGGCCTGTGAGCTTGAACTTCCTGTCGATGAGCAGATTGGCGCAGTGCGCGGCATCCTTTACGGCGGTGGCGTGCGCGCCACGTCGGCCGATGCGACCTTGTCGTTGCTCTACGTGGTGGAACCTCTGCGGCTGCGCTATCTGGCGCGCGAATATGAGCCTGCGCCGCGGACGCGCGTGGTCACCTCCGGTCTGGGAACAGCCTATCCGCGGGGATTGACGGTCGGGTATCTGCTTTCCAGCAAGACTGAGGCGAACAACCTTTCGCGCGAAGGCGAGGTCGTGCCGGCTGTCGATATCGCGGCATTGGACTATGTCTTTGTCTATTCGGTCAGGAGGTCGGATGCGCGTTGATTTGAATCTCATCGTGGTCGGACTCCTGCTCTTTCTGGCTGCAATCGTGCAGGATGGCTGCGCGTTCGGAACCGAACAATCGGTTAAATTCTACGTCATCACCGCGGTGGCGCTCTATGTGATGCAGACCAAGAATCTGCCGGTTGTGATTCTGGGGCTGATCTGGGCGGGGGCCTTGACCGATGCGCTGGGTGGCGTGTCCCAGGGGTGCACGCTCGCCTTCCTGATGTTGGTGTTTCTTGCGGTGCGGGGATTGCAGCGGATTTTTCTGGCACCGTCTCTCTGGCATGGCGTGATTCTCTGCGCATGCGTCTCTGTTTTGCAGGTCGTCTGGACGCGACTTTTCGTCGGCTGGACGGGGTACTCCTTTTTTTCATGGACCCAGTTCGTTCGCATTGCGGAGGCCTTTCCTGCGGGGGCTGTCGCCGGATGTATCGGCTTTATGGCCTGTATCTGGCTGGACCAGCGGTTGGGGTTGCGCGTGGATGCAGCGAAGATCGATGCGCCGTGGTTAGTGCAGTAAAATTATGGACGGATACGGCGAAAAAAGAGTGGTTTCAAGCTGGCGCATCGCCTGTTTTGCTTTGGCGGTGATGCTGGGCATTATCTATTTGATCGTTTCGCTCTATCATGTCCAGGTGGTGCAGACATCGGGATTTTCGAAGGATCAGTTGCGGCAGAGCCTGCGGCGCGTACAGGTGCCCGGCCCGCGCGGTCGTATTTTTGATCGCAACCGGGTCTGTCTGGCGGACAATCGGCCCAGTTACTGTATTGCCGTTTATGTGGAGGAGTTACGGCAGCGCGGCCGGTGGGCCAATACGATCCGGCACGTGAACGCGAAGATCGATGAGCTGGCGCTTACACTGGGCGTGCCGCGACAGATTTCCGAAGCTGCGGTGACCAACCATGTGATGCGGACACTGCCGATGCCCTTGCTGGCCTGGCGCGATGTGAGTCAGGAGACCTTGGCGAAGTGGGCCGAGCTGGCAGGCGATTTTCCTGGCGTGGACGTCTATGTCCAGCCGGAGCGTTCCTATCCCTATGGTTCGCTGGCCGCGCATGTGATCGGCTATGTCAAACGCGATAAACCCAAAGAGCAGAAAGAGCCGATCAACGGCGCGATGCCGGAGCGGGCGCACTTCTACCTGCCGGAGATGTTCGGTGCATCGGGGATCGAGTTGGCCTACAATGCGCAGCTGACAGGCCAGCTGGGCGAGCAATCGATCCAAGTCGATGCGCGCGGGTATAAGCATTCGGTCTGGATGGGACGGCCCTCGGTGGTGGGGCACGACATCACGCTGACGCTTGAAGTGGGGGTGCAGCATGAAATGGAGCGCATGTTGCACAATCGTCGCGGTGCAGGCGTGATGGTCGATGTCCGCAGCGGCGAGATTCTGGCCATGGCGAGTGCGCCGACCTTTGACTTGAATGCCTTTGTGCCGAATGTCCGCGCGGGCATCTGGGAAGAACTGAATACGGATAAGCAGCTTCCGCTCTTCAACCGCGCGATTCAGGGCCGGTATGCACCGGGCAGTACGTTTAAACCCGTGACAGCCCTGGCTGCGCTGCACAGTGCGAATTTCAACGTGGAAGAGACGCACACGTGTAACGGTGTCTTTGTTCTGGGAACGATGCGGTTGCGGTGTTGGAACTCGTATGGCCACGGCGAGATTGGCTTTCTTAAGGCGATTGAGCAATCGTGCAACAGTTACTTCTGCACGATTGCGCACGAGATCGGGTATCCGGCGATTTACGCGCAGGCCAAGGCCTTGGGGCTGGGCCGGGCGACAGGTATTGATCTGCCCTATGAAAACCGCGGGTTGCTGCCAACGGAGAAGTGGAAAGAGGACAATCTGCGCGACCGTTGGCGGGTGGGCGACACCTGCCAGATCGGTATTGGACAGGGCCTCTTGCTGACAACGCCGCTACAGATGGCGATGATGACGGCGGCCGTGGCGAATGGCGGAAAAGTGTATCGTCCCTATCTGGTCGCGCGTGAAGGGCTGCCGCAGATTGTGATGACCAATGCGTGGAAAGCCGGGACCGTTGAACGCGTGCGGCAGGGCATGCGCGAGGTTGTGATGCACGGTACGGGGCGGCGCCTGGCGTTGAGCGGGGTCGCCGTTGCCGGCAAGACAGGTACGGCCGAGATCGACGTGGGCGGGGTGCGGCGCAAAAACACGTGGATTACGGCCTTTGCACCTTTTGAGGATCCGCAGATCGCGGTGGTTATGGTCGTTGAAGACGGCGATTCCGGCGGACAGACCGTTGCGCCGTTGGTGCGCCAGGTCATCAAGACCTATTTCGGAGAGGCGGCGGGAGAACCTGTGCTGGCTACTGAACCGCGCGTGGTTGAGGTGGCTCCCGATGATGAGGATCCTTCTGCGCCAGCGGCGCATTCCGGCGCTGAGAGGGGCGATTAAACGATGTTTGCTCGCATGTTTAAACAATTACGCTTGCTGAATCCCGTTTTGCTGCTCTGCATGCTGGGATTAACAACCATTGGCGTGCTGTATATCTACAGTTCCTGCTCGGTACGCGAAGACAAGGAATTGCAGATGCTCTATATGCGCCATCTGGAAGTCGCGGTGGTGGGACTTATCGCGTACTTCGTCTGCGCGTTTACCCATTATCGGCGCTGGATGCAGTGGAGTTTTCTGGGCTATGTCTGCATGCTGGGTATTCTGGTGCTCGTGCTGATTCCAGGTATCGGTGAATCGATCATGGGGGCGCGGCGCTGGATTTTTGGCATACAGCCCTCGGAGCCGGCCAAGCTGGTGGTGATCCTGGTGCTGGCGTGGCTGTACAGCCGCGAGGAGGCCAAGCGCGGTGTGGGCCTCTATCTCTTGTCCCTGATGCTCGTCGGGGTTCCTGCGCTGTTGATCTTGATGCAGCCAGACTTGGGTACGGCGATGGTCTTGGTCCCGACCATGCTGGTGATGATGTTCTCCGCGAACATTGCGCCTAAACTCTTCTGGACCTCGATTGGCCTTGGGCTTATCGGTGCGAGCGTGATTCTGGGAATCATCTATGCGGTCGAACGCGTGGAGATGCCGCAAGAACGCCGCGAGATGTTGATTCGCGCGACGTGTTTGCGCCCCCATCAGATCCAGCGTCTGGATGTGTTTCTGTTTCCGGACAAGGATCTGCACGGAAGTGGCTACAACCGCCGCCAGTCCGAAATCGCAGTCGGTTCCGGCGGATTTTACGGAAAGGGATATTTGAAGGGCGAGCAGTATATGCTGGGATATCTGCCACCTTCGGTCTCATCGAATGACTTTATTTTCGCAGTGCTCGCTGAGGAGGCGGGCTTTGTTGGATCGTTAACGGTATTGCTGCTCTTTCTCGGACTACTCTGGTCCGTGTTATGGGTGGCATTTCGTTGCAGGGATGATGGTGGCAGGCTCTTCTGTTTCGGAGTTGCAGCGCTCATATTCAGTCACATGTTTATTAACATTGCGATGACGATTGGGCTGATGCCGATTACAGGATTGCCGTTGCCGTTTATAAGTTATGGCCGCACCTTTACGCTAACGATGATGGTGACGTTAGGCATTGTTCAAAGCGTAGCAATGTATGGGCGCGAGTCGGAACACCGATTCTTGTAGAAGCCTTGCAGAGAGGCTTGAAAAGAATAGAATAGAGGAGAAGGAAAGATGTTAAAACCAATTGCTGATGGAATCAACGCGATGCTGGGCTGGTTTAAAAAGGGAGCCCCCAAACGTGAAATCGTGGTCAATGCGGAGAAACTGGAGACGCGCGTCGCGGTTATCGAGAATGGACGCGTCGAGGAGTTTCAAGTGGAGCATCCCACAGAGGAACGCCTTGTGGGTAGTATTTTCAAAGGCCGTATTCAGAATCTGGAACATGATTTGCAGGCGGCGTTTGTCGATATCGGCATGAAGAAGAACGCGTTCCTGCACTACTGGGACATGATCCCGGATGACGACAGCCGTCTCGATGACGATGATGATAATGCACGTCCTTCGCGCCGCCGGCGCGTGTCGAACGAGGAAATCGCCAAGAAGTTCCCGCCCGGATCGGAAATTGTGGTGCAGGTCTCCAAGGGGCCGATCAGCACCAAGGGGCCGCGCGTGACCGCGAACCTGAGCCTGCCTGGCCGCTATCTGGTGATGATGCCCGGTACGCATCTGCGCGGCGTTTCGCGGAAGATCGGCGACGCCAAGGAGCGCCAGCGCCTGAAAAAGATTCTGGATCGGATGCCGCTGCCGGAAAATGCTGGGTTGATCGTGCGGACCGTGGGCGCGGGCGCAAGCAAGCGCGCCTTTGTGCGCGATCTGCGCAACCTGCTCGAATCCTGGAATGAATTGCAGCGGAATATTGCGGAAAAACCTTCGCCCTCCTGCGTCTATCAGGAACCTGATTTGATCGAACGCGTGGTGCGCGATTGGTTGACCGAGGATATCGACCGCGTGACGATTGACGACGAAGACGCATTCGACCGTATTCGCTCCGTGGCCTCGCGCATTTCGCGCCGGGCAAAGGGTGTGATCCATCGCTATGAAGGGCAGTTGCCGATTTTTGACCACTACGGCGTCGAACGTCAGCTGGAGGAGACCTTCCGCCGCAAGGTTAACCTGAAGTCAGGCGGTTATCTGATTTTCGATGAGACGGAAGCGCTGATCGCGATTGACGTGAACACGGGCCGTCATCGCGGCAAGGGCTCGCAGGAGGATGCGATTCTGGAGGTGAATCTGGAGGCGATTGAGGAGGTTGCACGGCAACTGCGCTTGCGTAACATCGGTGGTTTGGTGGTGTTGGACTTGATCGATATGAAGTCGCGCAAACATCAGAACACCGTGTACAAGGCCATGAAAATGGCGCTCAAGCGCGACCGCGCCCGGACAAATGTGTTGGCGATTTCCGAGTTGGGCTTGATGGAGATGACGCGTCAGCGCCAAGAGGAAAGCTTATTGTCGCAGATGTATATGGATTGCCCGATCTGTCGCGGTCATGGCTTGATTAAGTCGCCGCTGGCGTTGAGCGTGGATATCCAGCGTCAAGTCGGCGCGCTGATGCGCAAGGGCATTCTGGAGCATCGCGCGATTGACTTACAGGTCATTGTTGCCCCGAGCGTTTTGGATCGCCTGCGCAAGGAAGACGAGGCGTTTCTGGTCGAATTGCAGAAGCGGTATACGGGACGCCTCTCCTTTAAGTCAGAGATGTATCGTCATCCGGAGTCATTCAGCATTATCGACGGAACAACGGCCCAAGTGTTATACTCCGTGGGCGATACGCGGACGCTTTAAGGGCGAAGGGACGTCTTATGTTCAGCGCTCGCGGGGAGGGGTTCCGTGCGAGCGTGCACGATGTGAATTTGTGCCTTTTGCGGACGTGGTGTTTTTGCTACACTGCTCGGCGAGGTGATGATGCGGCTTGCGTGCTGACTGACTATGCGCAAGATGAAGGCAAAATAGGAACAAAACTATGAAACGAATCGTGATGGTTCTGAGTGTGCTGTCTGTCCTTGTTGCGCAGGGATTGTCGGTGAACAACAATGAGAAGCTTGCGAACTTCGCCAAGATCAATTTATCGGAGATTCAGACCACCTCTGATAAGTTGGATGTAGATCAAAAAACAGGCTGGATCACGATGAGCGGCAACGCTGTTGTTAAATCCGGCCTTTTTGAACTGCGCGCGGATAAAATCCGTATCCATTCGGAGTCAGGCGATGCCCAAGCTTCGGGAAATGTGATCTTGCAGCAAACGGGTTTCGCCTCGTGGACCGGCGACTACATCGAAGTCAATTTCAAGACTGGCGCTGGCTTAGCGACCGCGGGCGAATTCCGCTGTAAGGATTTCCGTATCCGTGCGAGCGAGGTGACGCGTACGGAAGATGGCTACTACGATGCCAAGCATTTGCGCATCACGACCTGCACCAACGACGTGGATCATTGGCACTGGTGTATCGCGGGGCATGGCCGGTTCAAAGATAACGAGTCGGCTGAAATCTGGAGTGCGGTGCCGTATCTCTTCGGCGTGCCGTTTGCCTATCTGCCCTATTGGTATCGCGATCTGGATGCCGGTTACGGCTTCCGCTCGGTCCCCGGATATACCTCGCGCTGGGGTGGTTTCCTGCTCAACACCTATAAGTACAATCTCTATTCTTCACCCTATGCGGCAGGCTCAAAACTGGATGCTGAAACGCAGTTTGACTATCGTACCTCGCGCGGCGTGGGTGTGGGCGAGACCTTCTCCTGGGATCTGAAAGAGCGCGGGCAGGGGTCAATCTCCGGGTATTACGCCTACGATTTGGATAAACCGGATGAATGGGAAAACCGCAACTGGTATTCACCTATCCATTACGATCGCTATTATTTTAACTTAAAGCATGAGGCGGATCTTTCACCGCGCGACCAGCTTTTGGTGAATGGGACGTTCTTGAGCGATTCGGAAGTGGCGCGTGAATTCTTTACGCGCAGGTCGCGCATGGACTCGACCCCGATGAATTTCGCCTCCCTGGAGCATCGCGAACATGAACTGGCTGCGGGTGTTACGGTGAGCGGCCCGATCAATGAATTTTACAGCGGAACGCAGCGCCTGCCTGAGGGCTGGTTGAACGTGGTTCCGCTCTCTGTATGGGATACGGGGTTCATCTATGAAAGCCAGACGCGCGCGGGTTATCTGCAGCGCAAATATGCGGAACTCGACGATGCGGATTTGAAGTATCGCTACTATCCAGGCGACTGGGCCGATTATGACACGGCACGCGTGGATACAGGCCATCGGTTGAGCTATCCGGTTAAGTTTGGCGATGTCGTCAGCTGGGTGCCGCGGGCCGGCTATCGCGGCTCGTACTATTCCTCCGCTGCTGGCGATACGAGCGATCTGTTCCGCCAATCCGCGGATGTAGGCTTCGAACTCTCGACGCGCGCAACCGCGGATCTTGCGCAGGGGTGGCGTCATGTTATTGAGCCGTACGTCGATTACAGTTACCAGCCGACGGATTATTATGGTGACAGCGAGTCGCTCTACCTGTTTGATCGCCGCGACCGTATTTATGAGTGGATCGATCAATTCGGTCGCGATGGCTTCTGGGTGCCGTACACGTGGCACGGCGTCCGCCCTGGCGTGCGCAACTTGCTGCAGACGACGGACGAGGAAACCAACCGTATTCGGACCTTCTTGGATTGGGACACGTACGTGGCTTATCAGATGGAGTCGGGCGGGCCGATTGAAGATCATGGTGTGCGGATGACAGGTACCAAGGTTGTGCTCTCGCCCACGCGCAAACTCGATGTTCGGGGCGTTACGGAATGGGACAATACGCAGAGCAAAATCGCATATACCGATATTAGCGCGTTCTATCGGATGACGGAAAGCTTCCGTTTGGGCGGCGGCTACCTCTTCCGTGATCACAGCATTTATGATTATGGTCCGATTGGGGTTGACGACTGGGCATATGCGGACAAGGAATTGCTCTATGGCGGCTTTACCCACACGATCAACAATGACTGGGAGTGGAGCATGTTTGCCCGCCAGGATATGCGCGAAAAATCGCTTGATGAGCTCGGCGGCTATGTGCAGTACAGCTTGGACTGTCTGGTCTTCCAGTTCCGCGTCTCCTGGTGGCCCTCCTATCAACGTGAGGATGGTACGGATCGCGACGAGGATGTGCGCGTCATGCTGCTGATGTGGTTGAAGGCGGAAAGCCGCGAACCGAAGGATGACTGGTTGCGCTGGTAATATCCAGTCGGAGAGAAAAAAAGGATCGCACATGGTGTGCGGTCCTTTTTGTTTTAGGGAAATGTCAGACGCGTAATGCCTGGTGTTTAACGCCAGCCGTGACGATCCGTAAAGTCCATGTAGCACGTCCAGTCATAGAGCGTCAAATCATGTTTGCCCGTGCGGATGTGATAGCCGATGGACCCTTTCAAATAAGGCGTGTCCAGCGCGGGGAACTGCGTGGATTCAAGACCTCGTTTTCCATACAGTTCCCATGCCGGTGAAGCGAGCACGCAGGAGGCGAATTCACCTTCAGGACCTGCCCAAGCATCACCGCGCGCGGAGGCGACATACAGTAGGCGAGGGGCCATCAGCGCGAGCAGCTGATGCTGGTCAACAGGGAGGGCGTTCTCATTGTTGGCGTAGCGCTTGAAGGTGTCGCAGAACCAGTAGCCGAGACGCTCCGTGATGATCGCGATGCTTTCCGACTGAGGCAGGTTCATGCGGTGCAATTTTGCTCCGCCGCATCCAGAGTCGTTTGAAATCGTTAAAGCGAAGCGGGGATCGTTGGCTCCGCACCAGAGCGCCGTCTTGCCTCCGCGAGAGTGGCCGATGACGGCAACGTGTTTTGCGTCGAGCAGCGGTTCGCTTTCGATCCAATCCATGATGCGGCTTGCTCCCCATGCCCAGGCGGCCAGTGTGCCCCAGCTGTCAGCCTGCCGCTGGCGGACATCGGGCTGAAAGATGCCATGTGCACCGGTATGATGCATGTTTGGTTGATCGGGCGCGACGTCACCATTCCAGAAGGCAATGGCCGCATATCCGCGTCCGACAATCTCCTCTGCCGGCCAGAAGGGTGAACGTTCGCGGCGGTCAGGGTCGATGTTTTTTTCAGGGGGCCGGTTGCAGATCAGCAAAAAGGCCGGTGCCGGCTTCTGCTGCTTGGGGATAAACGCGACCATATGGATCGTGCCTGTTCCTCCTGGGCCTTGGAAAATGATGTTGATCCGTTTGCGCAGCGCCTTGCCTTCCATCATGATCCGATCAGGTTCGGCACTCTCGAAACGCAAACCCGCGGGCCGTCCGATGGGGGTCCGGCCGAAGACATGCTGCTGGAAACAGTCGAGCAGTTCCGGTCGGCGCGTTTTTTCCCATGTTTCGGCTGTGGTAACGGATGCGCCTTGAGCCGTTGTCAGAAGGGCTGGAATCGGCGCTGTGAATTCGGCGTGTGCAGTCAGCACGCCTGCAACGAGAAGCACGGTCAGAAAATGAACACTATTCATAAATCCTCGCTAAATTAAAAGTCCCACCTGTAATTGAACAACGGTGTAATTATACCAATAGCCCCAGTCTGAGACCAGTTCATTTTTCAAAGTGCGTTTTTTCACTTGCGCTGCAACCGGGCTTTTTGCTATAGTTACGTCCGTTTTAAGCGAGCTTAGCTCAGTTGGTAGAGCGCCACCTTGCCAAGGTGGTTGTC
>CAZMLC010000065.1:7226-15275 GCA_964567125.1 uncultured Akkermansia sp. | reverse complement strand
GACGATAAGCCTGTGCAGGCCTTGCCCGTACTCACCGGCTTCACCTGGACGAGCCAGACCACGCTGGACAGTCTGCGCACGCAGGTCGGCGGTTTCCTGTCCCCCTCGCTTTACACCCGTCTGGCAGAGGCCAAAGGCACCTTGATTCTCAACGCGACGGCCGCCTGTGAAAAAAATCAACTCGAAGCCAACGCCAACCTTGGTATCCAGAACCTACGCATCCCGCTCACGAATAATGCTGTCTTTAGTCTCCCCAGCCTCAAGAGCACCCATCTCATTACGCTCAATGGAAAAGACGGCACCTTTACGGATCGCAGCGATATCGTCGCGAAACTCGCCTACACCGTGGACAACGCGGTGCGCTTCGCTGAAAACGCGCTGGCAATCCAACTCGCCTGCAAAGGACCGCTCGCCGGTGAGACGCTGACCATCGATACGCTCAAGGTCGCCAGCGAATTGCTGACGCTGCAAAGCACCGCACGCCTCACGGATCTCAAGAACAGCTGCCACCTGGACTCGGAAGGCACCCTGGCGCTTGATTTCGGACAGGTCTCAAAAATCCTCGCCGCTCAAGGCATCACCGATGTCGCACTCACAGGCCGCACGCAGAAGCCCTTTGCGATCTCCGTACCGCTTGCAGGCGGCCTCCCGACGCTCTTCAGCGACGGCTCCATGGATCTCAGCCTCGGCTTGAAATCGTTCGATTGGATGGGCCTCCATGCCGGCACCTCCGACATCCAGGCTGTGCTCAAGAGCGGGCTCCTCAAGACCAGCTATGCGCCGATTTTGAATTCGGGCCGTCTCTATCTGCCTGCGGAGCTGCACATGGAGCGCGGCAATCTGGCCCTTCAATTCCCGCCCAAGACGCAGGTTCTCAGCGCGGTGCAATTGACGCAGGAACTCTTCGAGAAGATGGTCATCAAGTCCAACCCCTTCTTCAGCGGATCAACCATTCAAAAAGGTCTTTTCTCGCTGCGTCTCGACGAGTTTTCCTTTGTCACGAATCAGAAGACGCCCGATCGCGGCATCGCGATCGATGCCACGCTGGAGGCGAAAGATCTCTCCCTTCAGCCCGGACCGCAGATGGATGAATTACTCGCCTTCGTCAAGATGCAGTCCAAGCAGATCTCGGCGCCGGAGATGACGGTCCACGCCACGGTACGCAACGGGCGCATCTCCGTCGATCCCTTCACCGTGAATATCGACAAATACCCAGTTGTTTTCGGCGGCTCCATCGGCTTTGACAACACGATCGATTACTATGTCGAAGTGCCGATCACGGATCGCCTGCTCGGCAAAGCCAGCAACATCGCGGCCCTGAAGAATAAGAAGGTCCGCATCCCCATGACTGGCACACTGGATCGCCCGCGCGTGGACTACACCCGATTCACGTCAGAACTGGGCCGCACCGTCACGGACACGGTCAAGGAAGTGACCACGGATTTCTTCAAGAGCCTGCGCAACGAATTGAGTAAATAACCCATGCCTGCAGAATTTCTTTTTCTCCTCGTGATCGCCCTGCTCGCAGCCGGCATCATTGTGCTCCTCTACCTGCTGCGCAGCAAACAGGGCGACACGCGCATTGAAACCGAGCTGCGGCGCCAGCTGACGCAAGCTGAAGCCGACCTGCTTGATCTGCGCAACAGCAGCTTGTCGCTCAGCAATGAGCTCGCCCAGCGCACCGCCGAATGCACCGCGAAAACCGCGCTGCTCGAACAGCAGGATGCCTTCTACAAGCAGCAGCTCGCGGAAGCCAAGAACGCCACAGAACGCGCGCTGGCTGATCTGCGGACCACCTTCAAGGCGCTCAGCGCGGATGCCCTGAAGGAACACGCGCCTATCTTTTTGCAACTGGCCAACGCGACCTTCGCTAAAGTGCAGGAGGGCGCAAAAGGTGATCTAACGCAACGCCAGGAGGCGATCCAAGCCATGCTGACGCCCTTCAAGGAGCAGCTCGAGGCCTATCGCCAGCAACTGCAGCAGGCGGAACGCAATCACGCCGAGGCGCAAGCCACTCTGAAGAAAGAGATCGAAGGGCTCACCGAGAACAACCGCATCCTCGCAGAAGAGACAGCCCGCTTCCGCACAGTCATGAAGTCCAGCCAGGCTCGCGGCAAATGGGGCGAGACCACGCTGCGCAACGTGGTGGAAGCCGCCAACATGAGCGTCCACTGCGACTTCATCGAACAGGCGCTTGAGGGCGAGTCCAAGCCCGACATGCTGATCAAGTTGCCGGGTGACCGCACCATCGTGGTCGATGCCAAGACGCCGGAACTCGATTACCTGACCCGCCTTGATTCGGCCGACGAAGTGACGCGCAGCGCCCTGCTCGCGGAATACGTCCAGAAGTTGCGCCAGACCATCGTCGCGCTTTCCCGCCGCGACTACACGCGCCAGTTTGCCAACACGCTCGACTACGTGATCCTCTTCCTGCCGGCGGAATCGCTCTTCAGCACCGCGCTAGAAGGCGACCCTGACCTCGTCATCTGGGCTGCGCAAAACCACCACATCATGCTGGCTACACCCGCCTCCCTGCTCGCGATGCTCGGCGCCGTGCGCGTTACGTGGAGCAACTATAAGCAGGCGGAGAACGCCAAACGCATCGCGGATGAAGCGCAAGAACTTTACGTCCGGATCCAGACCTTCCTCAGCCACTTCGCCAAGATCCGCAAGGGACTCGCCGATGCTTCGGACGCGTACAACAAGGCGATCGCCAGCTATGAGAGCCGCATCCGGCCCTCCGGCGAGAAACTCGTCAAGCTCGGCATCGCGGATCAGCAGTCCATCACTGAAATCCCGGAGCTCACCCAGCCGTTGCGCACGACCGATGCAGAGCAGAGTGAAAGGGGTTAAGGGCGGCGCTCCGCGCCGGCTTGCGTGGCAGGCCAGCGGGCTGCCACATAATGCACTAGATCAGGCCCCAGCATATCGATCGTCTGACAGCCCGATCGGACATAGAGATGCTTGTCGATGTAGACCGGCGCATTGGCAGGTTTGATGCGTATGAGACAGAGATCGTGATCCGCAACCTGGCGTCGCTCAATTGTGTAAAAGAGAAAGGGGTTCTCAACCGAGAGCCGCATGCGCAGCATGTTGTGCATGTAGAGGTTGAAGCCATCCCAGTTCGCCTTACCATGATCGGCAATCGCATAATCTTTTTCAATGCCGCGGATCGTGCCGTCGTCGCGCACGCCGATCAGCAGCGTTCCGCCGTGAAAACTGTTCAGGAAACCCGCCACCGCGCGCACAACGGAGAGTGAGCCGACGCTGTCGCGCTTATCGTGCTGAACTGCGGACTCTTTAAATTCGACCTCCAGCGATTCGCCGCCTGCGATCAACGCCATCAACTCCGGATCGCGTGAAAAGCGGTCGTATTCCTTCAAACCCTTCAACGTGAAGGCTTCGCCCGGGACGTTGAGCAACTTGAAGATCGGATAGGGATTCTCATTGCGTTCCAGCGAGAGCAAGACAAAGGTGAAGCGCTCGAACAGCGTCTCCATCGCAGCGGTCAGTTCGTTGCAAGAGCGCCCCTGCAAAGCATCGAACATAAAGCGATAGGTGCGTAGCAACGCGCTGCCGGGCGAAGGTGTCGGCGCGCCGAACACGAGCGCCTTGAAGACCTTCTGATCCTTGCGCGGAAGGATGTTCTTGAAGTAGATCTGTCCGCGGCTGTCGGTTTTGATAAAACAAGTCTCATTGACCGTCTGGATCCAGTGCGCATCGCAGGCTGCCACGCGATCGCGCACCGCGAGGATCATGAGTAGCACCGTGATCAGCCGATGATTGCCGTCGACCAGCAGGGACTTGGCATGACCATCCGCGAAGGTCCCGATATCCATGGAGACGACAGCACCAACAAAATGCGCAGCCGGATCCGCAGACCAAACCCCGTCCAGCACGCGTTGGGCAGAGGCCCGTATCCAGGAATAGGGACGCTGAAATGAAGGCGCAATAAATTCAACTGAACCTGAGAAAAGCTGCTTGATTGTGACTTCCACCGCACGCATAAGAAGAGGTTAACTCATCGCCTCGTCTTTCTCAATCCGAAAGATTATTTTCTTCGTCGCGTTTTGTCGCGCGCACGCCGTGCGTTTCCCAATAAAAAAAGGACGCCGTGCATCTGCACAGCGTCCTGCATTGTCGTTCACGCGAAATGAACTTAATTGGCGCGTTCAACGATGATTTCAGGATCGACGGCGTCGCGCAGCGCGCGCTCAATGCCGTTCTTCAGCGTCATCGTCGCATGCGGACAGCATCCGCAGGCACCGCGCAGACGCAGCTTGACCGTCTTGTCTGCAATCTCTACGAGTTCGCAATCGCCACCATCTGCCTGAAGCATCTTGCGCAGCTCTTCCAACTTTGCCTTGATTTTCTCTTCCATTGCTCAGTCTCCTTTTGTTTACATGCGTTGCTTAAAAATCGCGGTTACTGCACCTTTAACACAAAGTAATTCTTCTTGCCGCTGCGCACAACCGCGAGGCGGCCCTCGATTAAATCCGTCGTCTGCACGACCGCATCCGCTGCGCTGACCTTGACACTATTCAGGCTCAAGCCGCCCTGCTGGACCAAACGCCGCGCCTCGCCCTTGCTGGCGAACATCTTGGCGGCCGTCAGCACATCGATCAGCGGCTGTCCGACAACCTCTACACGCGGCAGCGTCGCGGAGGCTACGCTCGCGAAAATCTGCTCAAGCTGGTCTGCGGACAAACCTTCAATGGATCCGCCGAACAGCACCTCGGTGGCTTTGCGCGCGATGGCCAGCCCTGCTTCGCCGTGGACGCAGCGCGTCAGCTCCTCAGCCAGCACAGTCTGCGCCGCGCGCTTCTCCGGCGCAGTCGCGACGCACTGTTCAAGCTCCGCAATGCGTTCCATCGGCAGGAAGGTGAAAATCTTCAGATAGCGGATCACATCCGCATCCATGGTGCGCAGGAAGAATTGATAGAAATCGTAGACCGAGGTCTTTTTCGCCGCGAGGAAGATCGCATTGCCTTCGCTCTTGCCGAACTTCTTGCCGGTGCTATCGCAGACCAGCGGGAAGGTCATGCCAAAGACCTCCTTGCCCAGCACGCGGCGCACCAGCTCCGTGCCCGCCGTGATGTTGCCCCACTGGTCGGAACCGCCGATCTGCACGGTGCAGCCATAGGTCTTGTGGAGATGGAGAAAATCGTAGCCCTGCAAAATCTGATAGCAGAACTCCGTGAAGCTCATGCCGTCTTCCGCTTCCAGGCGTTTCTTCACGCTGTCCTTGCTGAGCATCACGCCCATGCGGAAATAGGGGCCGACATCGCGCAGCAAATCGAGAAACGTGATGGTCTTAAACCAATCGTAGTTGTTCACCAGAATCGCGGGATTGGCTGACCCCGGATTGAAATCCAAAAAGCGGCTCAAGTTCTCCTTGATGCCTTCAAGGTTGCGTTCGACCTGTTCCGCGGTCAGGAGGTTGCGCTCCTTCGAGCGACCGGACGGATCGCCGATCAACCCGGTAGCGCCACCGACCAGCGCGATCACCTTGTGACCGGCACGCTGCAAGTGGGCCAACGCCATGATGGTCACAAAATTGCCGGCCTGCAAGCTGTCGTTGGTGGGATCAAACCCGGCATACACGACCTGCGGCTGATCAAAGGCCTTGGCCAATTCAGGACTGGTCATATCCTCAAACAGGTAGCGCGACTGAAAGGTATCGAGAATATTCATGGAGAGAGAAAATGGGGATCATGAAAAAATCCGCCGAATCGCCCCCATCGATGCGTTCGATTCGTACGGATAAAAACAAACGGGGCGCCACAGGGCGCCCCGTTGAGTCGAATTACTCGACGCCCGGACGCCACTCTTCGCTCTGTGCGAAGGCGTCGTCGAACGCAGCAGCCAGACCCACCAGGTTTTCGCCCGGCTTCAGGTCGGTGGTGCTCAGGTCCTTCGTGAGCTCAGCGAGCTGTGCATCGTTCATCGAGACAGCCTTGATGCTCAGACCGATGCGGCGTTCATCGCGATCAATCTTCACGATGCGCGCTTCCACTTCCTGTCCGACCTTGAGCGCATCCTTGACCTTCTCAACGTGCTGATCGCTGATCTGGGAGATGTGGACCAAACCGTCCACGCCATCCTCGAGTTCAACAAACGCGCCGAAGGAGGCGATCTTGGAAACCTTGCCCTTGACGATCTGACCAATCGCATAGCGGCTGGCAATCGTGTTCCACGGATCGTCGCTGGCCTGCTTGAGGCCCAAGCTGATGCGCTGATCCGCAGGATTGACCTCGAGGACAACCGCTTCGACCAGCTGACCCTTCTGGAGCATTTCGCTCGGGTGGTTGATCTTGCGCGTCCAGGACATATCCGAGACGTGGATCATGCCATCGATACCCTCTTCGAGTTCGATGAAGGCTCCGTAGGTCGTAAAGTTGCGCACCTTGCCGCTCACGCGGCTGCCGACCGGGTAACGATCCTGCACCGTGTCCCAGGGATTGGCTTCGGTCTGACGGATGCCGAGCGCGATCTTCTGGTTTGCGGAGTCGATTGAGAGGACGACCACATCGACTTCATCGCCGACGTTGAGCACATCCGAGGCGCGTGCCACGCGCTTGGTCCAGGAGAATTCCGAGACGTGAACCAGGCCTTCGATGCCGGGCTGAATCTCGACGAATGCGCCATACGGAACCAAATTGACAACCTTGCCACGCAGACGGCTGCCGATCGGGAAGGTCTGATCGATATTTTCCCAGGGATTCGGGGTCGCCTGCTTGAGGCCCAGCGAGACGCGCTCGCGATCCATATCGACATCCAGAATAACGACATCGATTTCCTGACCGACGCGCAACATTTCGCTCGGGTGCTTGATGCGGCCCCAGCTCATGTCCGTGATGTGCAACAGGCCATCCAGACCGTCCAGATCGACGAATGCGCCGAAATCGGTGATGTTTTTCACGCGGCCAGGACGAACTTGGCCCTTCTCGATCGTGCCGAGCAGCTCGCGTTTCTTGTCAGCCATGCGATCCTCGATCAGCTCGCGACGCGAAACAATGATATTGCGGCGCTCATTGCTGATTTTGATGACCTTGAAGTCACCCGACTGGCCAAGATAAACATCCAGCTCATGCGGAGGCGTCACATCGACTTGTGAACCCGGCAGGAATGCATCCACGCCGTCCACATCCACGATCAGGCCGCCACGGACCTTGCTGCGGATCGTACCGTTCACCACACCGCCTTCGGTGTACTTGTTCAGAATCGCGTCCCAACGCAGCTTCTCATCCGCACGGCTCTTGCTCAGGACCACCATGCCGTTGTCGCCTTCGAGCTGCTCCAGCAACACATCGATCTCGTCGCCTTCCTTGACCACTGTGATATCTGCAAAATCATTCGAAGGAACGGTTCCCTCAGACTTGTAACCAATGTCAACGAGGACTTCGTTCCCCTTGATGCCACTGATCTTACCCTTGATAATCGTGCCGGTCGTAAACTGCTTGCTGTGCTGTTCGAGCGCTGCTGACATCAGGTCATACGCTGCGCCGGTTTTCGGTTTAGCCGCCACGGGCTTGATCTTCGCCATAATTTTTCTGTTCCCACCCTGCATCCATACTTTCAGCGAACGCGCTGATCAGCCGGCCTGCACGATGTTGTTAGGTGTTCATACTCACACATGCACCACGCCATAAACCACCCGGTAAAAGCGCTACATGCGTACAATCCTTAAAAAGGATAGATTGAAAAATATATCATAATCTCCAGACCGCGACAACAGGAAAGCATCGTGGACGCAGGGCCGGCCGCGATGGCCGCGATGCGCCTACGCGCACACGGCAGGCCCGCGGACGCACCGGAAAACAGTCTTGCCGATCGTCTCCCTTCGCGCGTACAACCTGGCGTCCAGACCCCGCACGATGATCCGCACACCCATCCCCGCGCAAAATGGCACAGCGCGTGACGTTTTTTAGCAATCAGGTGCTTCATGCAGAACACAGCTGGGCTGCAAAAAATGTATACAACTGTACGCATTTGTTCAGTTTTTTAAATTAAAACTGTGCATTTGCGCACGCAGGCGCGATCCGCATG
>CAZMLC010000065.1:0-7126 GCA_964567125.1 uncultured Akkermansia sp. | reverse complement strand
GTGCATTTGCGCACGCAGGCGCGATCCGCATGGCACACGCCGCACTATTTTTCGGTTAAAATTCACGGTGTTATGGCGAAAACAACAAAAGAGCGGCGACGTGAAACAAAAAAGTTAAGCCAACCAAGACTTGGCACGCGGAATGCTTATAAAGCGGCGTTGGCTGATTCATTCGCAATAGCGCGTGAGCAGTTAACACACAACCCAATAATAGTATATAGACCACTCCTGTCATACACACCCAACCGGGATCGGTGCAAGCCGATCCCGGTTTTTTTATTGGCACTTGACTTATCGATTGAGTCTAGGCATTATACTGGCTCAACGCAAACAGTGGTGGGGGGAATGTCTCGTCGCTGCTACAAACAAGGATTGAATTATGTCACGTGTCTACAATTTTAGTGCAGGTCCAGCTGTATTACCGTTGGAGGTTCTTCAAGAGGCTCAAGCCGATCTCGTGAATTATAAGGGATCCGGCATGTCGGTTATGGAGATGTCGCATCGCGGGAAAGAATATGATGCGCTTCACAACGAAGCAGCGGCCAACATGAAAGAGTTATTGGGTTTGAACGATGATTACGCGGTGCTCTTCCTGCAGGGCGGCGCCAGCATGCAGTTCGCCATGATCCCCATGAATTTCCTAGGACAAGGTCAGACCGCGGATTACGTGAATGCCGGTTCCTGGGGTGCCGCAGCCGTGAAGCAGGCGCGCATCATCGGCAACGTCAACATCGTCGCGGATTGCCAGAAGGATATTCCGACGCGCATGCCTGAGGCCAGCGAGATGAAGTGGTCGGCCAATGCGGCCTACAGCCACATCACCACGAACGAGACGATCGCAGGTACGCAGCTGAAGGAGATCCCGGTCACGGGTTCCCCCTTGATCGGCGATATGTCCTCCGACATCCTCTCCTGCCCGCGCGACTATACCAAGTTCGCCATGATCTACGCCGGCGCGCAGAAGAACCTCGGTCCCTCCGGCGTGGCCTGCGTCGCGATCCGCAAGGACTTCGCTGAAAAGGGCAACATCGCGCTGCCGACCATGCTGCGCTACACCACGCACATTGAAGAGAACTCCCTCTACAACACGCCGCCCTGCTACAGCATCTATATGCTCTGCCTGACCACGCGCTGGGTAAAGAAGATGGGCGTTGCAAATCTCTTCAAGCAGAACCGCGATAAAGCGCAGAAGATCTACGACGTCATCGACGCCTCGAGCTTCTATCGCGGCACCGCGAAGAAGGAGTTCCGTTCCGACATGAACATCACCTTCCGTCTGCCGGCCGAGGAGCTCGAAGCGCTCTTCATCAAGCAGGCCTCTGAAGCAGGGATGAAGCAACTCAAGGGTCATCGTTCCGTAGGCGGTATCCGCGCCTCGATCTACAATGCCTTCCCGGTTGCAGGGGTCGACACGCTCGTCGACTTCATGAAGGACTTCGAGAAGCGCAACGGCTAATTGCCTTGCACTTTTGACCTGAAAAACGCGTGCACATCGCACGCGTTTTTTCTTTTTCCGAACCGCTCGGTTTTCATTCAAGGGATCTTGCCATGAACATGATTCCCTGCATGACTGCCGGCCTAACAGACACTGGGCAAAACATGCGCGGATTCCCTGCATGACTGCCGGCCTAACAGACACTGGGCAAAACATGCGCGGATTCCATCCGCAACGCGCTCAAAAAATAATTTTACTTTTTTATAAATCCCCCCTTTACAAACACCCGCCAATCTGCAATACTTTCGAACGTCTACCAAACAAGTGGACATTTGCAAGGAACGAAACAATGATTCAAACAGCACAGACAACTCGCCCGACAAATCGCATGGCCTGCGCCATGTGTATGATGTGCTGTGCACCGCTGATTGTCGGGCGTTCGCCGTTCCTTTGATCGAGTCAAGATCTCGAAGATGAACAAAACCCGCAATCAGTACTGATCGCGGGTTTTTTGTTTTTGTATCTCACCACACAACCAACACGAAGGAGCCAACCATGAACCAGATAGCCACCATCTTGAACATGTCAACCACCCTGCCCCAGCACATGTGTATGTGCTGCTGTACCGCTATGCCCTTTGAGGATCGGGAGATCCCCGTGTAACCGGATAACGACCCGGAAACACCACGACGAAAATCCCGCACCTCAGAAAGGATGCGGGATTTTTTTTACCCACAACACACCATCAAAAACAAACACCCCTTGGAGAATCAATCATGAGCAACACGGAAAAAACAGCCAACAACGAACTGAAACGCATTCTGGATATCCTTCTGCACCGCAACCGCACGACAGACCAACAACCGGCAACGGAGGCGCAGACCGCGCCCGGTCTCAGCACGCTCTCCCTGCATGCAGGACAAGTCCCTGACCCCGCAACAGGAGCACGCGCGGTTCCGCTCTACCAGACCGCCTCGTATGTCTTTAAGAGCTCGGAACACGCCGCCAATCTCTTCGCCCTGAAGGAATTCGGCAACATCTACACCCGGTTAATGAACCCCACCACGGACGTCTTCGAAAAGCGCATTGCCGCGATCGAGGGCGGAACCGGCGCACTGGCCACGGCATCGGGCCAGGCCGCGATCACCTATGCCCTGCTCGCGATCACCCGTCTAGGCGATGAAATCGTCGCCGGCAACAACCTCTATGGCGGAACCTATCAGCTCTTCCACCACACGTTCCCGAAGTTCGGACGCACAGCGACCTTCGTCGACTCGCGCGACCCGGAAGCCTTCCGCAAGGCCATCACGCCCAAGACGCGCGCCCTCTACGTGGAGACCATCGGCAATCCGAAACTCGATGTGCCGGATTTCGAGAAGATCTCAAAAATCGCGCACGAAGCCGGCATTCCACTCGTAGTTGACAACACCGTCGGCGTGGGTATTGTCCGCCCCTTTGATTTCGGTGCCGACATCATTGTCAGCTCCGCGACCAAGTACATCGGCGGCCATGGCACCTCCATCGGCGGCGTGATCGTAGATTCAGGCAAATTCGCCTGGAACAATGGCAAGTTCCCGGAATTCACGGAACCGGACCCGAGCTATCACGGCATCGCCTACTGGGATGCGCTGAGCAATGTCCCGGGGCTCGGCAATGTGGCCTTCATCCTGAAGGTGCGCGTGACGCTGTTGCGCGACACGGGTGCCGTCCTGAGCCCCTTCAATGCGCGGGAGTTCCTGCTCGGACTCGAAACGCTGCCGCTGCGTCAGGTGGTCCACTCCGCCAATGCGCTCGCCCTGGCGGAATGGCTCAAGGCGCATCCGGCCGTGGATTGGGTCAGCTACCCCGGACTGCCGTCGAGCCCGAACCACGCGGTGGCCTCCAAGTACCTGAAAGATGGTTTTGGCGGTATCGTGGGCTTCGGTATCCACGGCGGACTCGCGGCCGGGAAGCGCTTCATCGACAACGTGAAGCTGCTCTCGCACCTGGCCAACATCGGCGATGCGAAGACGCTGGTGATCCACCCGGCATCGACCACGCATCAGCAGTTGACCCTGGAGGAGCAGAAAGCCACGGGCGTTACGCCGGACTTCATCCGCATCTCGGTGGGACTGGAGAACCTCGAGGACATCAAGGCCGATATCGATCAAGCCCTGCGTGCCGCAACGGGCGTCAAATAAGGACAACTCCCATGTACTTCGAAACGCGCGCCATTCATGACGGACAAGCGCCTGATCCACAAACAGGCGCAGTCACGATACCGGTCTACCAAACATCGACCTACCAGCAGGACGCCATTGGTGAACCGCGCTTAGGCTTCGAATATTCGCGGACGGGAAATCCCACGCGGCAAGCGCTGGAAACAGCGCTTGCCGCCCTCGAAAACGGTGCGCATGGCTTAGCCTTCGCCTCCGGTGTCGCGGCCTCGACTGCGGTGCTCAGCACGCTCAACCCGGGCGATCACGTGATTGCCGGCGACGACCTTTACGGAGGAACCTACCGCCTCTTCGAAAATGTCTACCGTCCCTGGGGCCTGATCATCGATTACGTTGACAGTACGCAGCCCGAGGCCTTCCGCCGCGCGCTGCGTCCCGAGACAAAATTGATCTGGATCGAAACGCCCACCAACCCGCTGCTGAAGCTGGTCGACATCGTCGCGGTGGCCCAGATCGCCCATCAGGGAGGCGCGACACTGGTGGTCGACAACACCTTTGTCAGCCCCTATTTCCAGCAGCCGCTCAAGCTAGGCGCCGACGTCGTCGTCCACAGCACGACCAAGTACCTCGGCGGACATAGCGACGTCATCGGCGGCGCGGTCATCACAAGCGATACGGCGCTCTGGCAAAAAATTAAATTCTACCAGAATGCCGCAGGCGCCGTGCCCGGGCCCTGGGACGCCTGGCTCGTTCTGCGCGGTATCAAGACCCTCGCCATCCGCATGCGCGAACATGCGCACAATGCGCTGGCCCTGGCCAAACTGCTCGAAGAGCATCCCGCAGTCGAACGCGTCTACTATCCTGGACTCGACAGCCATCCGCAGCACAGCCTCGCCGTGCGCCAGATGAGCGGGTTCGGCGGTATGATCAGCCTCGAATTGAAAGGCGGCGTCACTGCAATCAATCAGTTCGTTTCGCGGACAAAACTCTTCGTGCTAGGCGAAAGCCTCGGCGGCGTTGAATCGCTCGTCTGCTATCCAACCCAAATGACCCACGCCGCGTTAGGCGCCGATGTGCGCGCCCAGCGCGGAATCCGCGACAACCTGCTCCGTCTTTCGGTCGGGATCGAGCACCTCCGCGATCTGACTGACGACCTGCTTAACTCCTTGTAATAAAACCTGAACCACAAGAAGGATCATCACCATGCCACGCTATACCACCATTCTTGATGCGATCGGACAGACTCCGCTCGTGCGGCTCCATAAACTGAGCGCCGGACTCACCTCGACGATTGACGTGAAAGTCGAAGGCGTCAATCCCGGCGGCAGCGTCAAGGACCGTCCTGCACGCTTCATGATCGAAGCTGCGGAACGCCTTGGCCTGCTCCGTCCAGGCGGAACGATTGTCGAGGCCACAGCGGGTAATACCGGCGCAGGCCTCGCGTTGGCTGCGGCCGTGAAAGGATACAAGCTGATCGTTGTCCTGCCCGATAAAATGAGCAGCGAGAAGATCGCCCTGCTGCGCGCCTATGGCGCTGAGGTGATCGTCACGCCGACCAACGTTGCACCGGATTCTCCGGAAAGTTACAACGGCGTTGCGGCGCGGCTTGCCCGCGAAATCCCCGGTGCCTTCCGTCCAGCGCAGTTTGAAAATCCAGACAACCCCCTGGCGCACTATCTGCTGACAGGTCCCGAACTGTGGGAGGATACCCAGGGCGAGATCGATGTCTTTGTCGCAGGCATGGGGACAGGCGGGACCATCTCCGGCATTGGAAAATTTTTGAAGGAGAAGAAGCCCTCGATCACCGTCGTCGGCGCGGATCCGGAAGGCTCCATCCTCTCCGGCGATACGCCGCGCAGCTACAAGGTCGAAGGCATTGGCGAAGACTTCATTCCCAAGACCTTCAACCGGCAGGTCGTGGATGAGATGGTGCGCGTCAGCGACACGGAGTCGTTCAACACGGCGCGTCGCCTAGCACGCGAAGAAGGCATCCTCGCCGGCGGCTCATCCGGAACTGCACTGGCCGCGGCCTTGACCTATGCTCGGCGGACGCAGGAACCCAAGCGCATCGTGGTCCTGCTCCCGGATACAGGGCGCAACTACCTGAGCAAGATGTATTCCGATACGTGGATGCAGCAGAATGGCTTCTGGGAGGAGGAGCGGCCGAAAACGGTTCCAACCGGCGTGTTGCTCACGCACAAGAGCCATCACCTGCCGCCGCTCATCTCGGTCACACCGGAGACCACGCTGCATCAGGCCATCGGTTTGCTAGCGCGCCATCAGATCTCACAGCTGCCCGTGATTGAAAACAACCACCTTATCGGCAGTCTGAACGAGTCGACCGTCATGCAGGCGCTGCATCGCGGATACGATCCTCAGACCGTGAGTGTCCGCGAAGTCATGGGGCTTCCCCTCCCCGCGATTGAGGAGAGCACGGATTTAACCGAGGCTTACCGCATTTTGTACGCCGGCAATCCCGCGATTGTCATCACGCGGAACGAACGCCCGATTGGCGTTGTCTCCCGCTTTGATGTGATCCATGAACTGAGTGAATTCCGCAAACGAAAAGCGTCGTAACGCGTCAAACTGCCCACGACTGCAAAGGCAACGGGCAAGGAGGTTGACATGATGTGTAAACAACATAGCACCATTCCGATAAAAGCGGTCCGCGCGTGCGCACCGCTCAAACAAACGCAGCACCAACAACACAACACAGACCAAACAAAACGAAAAGGAAAACAGACATGAAGACACAGTATTGGACACACACACTTATTCTTGGATTCACCGCGCTCGCGCTGCATGCGGGCGTACCCTTCAACGACCTCCAGGGTTCTGGCGGTATTGGGTACAACCCGATTGCCTACACGGCGGGCCGCTACGACACCACCGGGACCAACGGCATCAACGATGTCATCAGCCTGCCGCAAGCCGGCATCTGGTATGTTGACTTCTTTGAGAGCAAGATCGACTGGGTTTCGATCAGTTCGTCGATCTCGATTGCGCGCCGCCTCGAACTCTCCTATGCCTACGGACTGATCCGCGGCGTGGGCGGGGACGACACCATCAACACGCACACCCTGGGCGCCAAGTTCAACATCATCCCGGAGAACAGCTGGGAAACCACATGGGTTCCAGCCATCTCCGTCGGTGCACGTTGGAAATACACGGACACAGACCTCGCCAAGCTCCTCGGCCTCCACAGTCAAGGTGCGGACTTCTATGCCGTGGCCACCAAGCTGATCACGCAGACACCCCTGCCGGTCCTGCTCTCCGCAGGTGTGCAGGCCAGCGATGACCTCGTCTACGGCGTTCTGGGCCACAACAAGTACGGCGCATCCGGCTTCGGTAGCGTCTCCGTGCTTCCGCTCAGCAACGTCGCGGTCGGCGTGGAAATCAAGCAGGGCGTCGACATCGGCGAGAATCCCTCTGGCGTTGATTTCAAGAATGCCGACTACCTGAACGCGCATGTGGGCTGGCTGGTCAACGACCGTCTGAGCCTCATCGCCGCCTACGGCTTCACCGGCGACAAAGA
>CAZMLC010000064.1:0-15782 GCA_964567125.1 uncultured Akkermansia sp. | reverse complement strand
AGCAAATTTCGTGGACGATGCTAGAGCGTTTTTAGAAAAAAGAACATTGAGTCGATTGGAAAAGATCGGTATACTAAAGAAATAGGATTATGGGTGTAAACGAAAGGAGTGGTTATGAAGTCTGTTGTTGGAATTGTCGGGGTGTGGTGTTTTGCAGTCGTCGTGCAGGCTGCGGATGTTTATATGACCACGAACGATGTGCCGCCGAGTTCTTCGTTGACCAACTCCATCAACTGGAGCAATCTGCAAATCCCTTCTGCCGGCAACACCTATTATGTGCCTGCTGGTCGCACATTGCGTACGCCGGAAGGAGTCGGTGAGTATGTATTTGCCGGCGATCAGCTTGTGGTTTCAAACAACGCCACTTTCGCGGTAAAAACATCAGGGAAGATCACGATCGATAAGCTTTATTTGGGTGTGTTGATCCAGCATTGGCAGGCTCCGGCCCACCTTGCGCTTTATGGCAATCTCTATTCCATTGGTGGAAATCCCGTGGGGGTTGGTGCCGCCTCTGAAAATGATAGTCGCTACATCAGCATTTATTCGCAGATTCACAGTGCCAATCCGCTTGTTTTTGATTTTGCTCCGACGAATGTGACCTCAATCAAGATGGCGGGACTTTATGCGGATAATCGTGCAACGTTTACGGGCCGGACGCGGCTTTTGAAGACGGGGCGTCTCTGCCTCACCAACGAAAATGCGCTGGGAGCTGCTCCTGCGAGCTTTACCGCCAATCAGCTGGAGTTTGAGGGTGGCGGTGTGCTCTGGATCACGAACAATCTGTCACTTCAGGATGCAACGCGGGGTATCTATTTCGGCAACGTTCAGTCAACCTTTTATCCCGAACGTCGGTCGGGCGGTTGGTTTGACGTCGCGCTGGGTTTTACGGGCTCTGTCGCCTGTGTGCTGAATGGTCCCGGGGGGCTGACGAAAACCGGTGCTGGTGTTTTGTCGCTGCTGACGAATATGACCTATAACGGGAATACCGTGGTGAGCACTGGACGTCTCGTCGCGAGCCGTGCAACGCTTGCGACGGCACAGATCGAGGTACAGAATGGTGCGGTCGCGCAAGTGGGGGGTACCGTTTCGACAGCCGCAGTGATCGTTGCGAACAGTGGAACGCTGGCGCTTGAACAGCCGGGCTTTAAAGCGCGCAGTTTGGCGATCACCAACGGCGTGATCGATATTACGCTCGGTGCCGCTGTGCCGGCTGAACCCTACATTGCGCTGAGTGGCGACGTGATCAAGCCTTACACGCAGCCAGTCAATGTGACGCTGCAAACGAATGCGGGCATTTCAGAGGTTGCTTACCCGCTGCTGGTTGTTTCGAACAGCGCAAGTTTGAAAGCCTACGACTTTCAGTTGAACGATCCCTTGATGGGCGAATTGACCATGGATGTGGTCGACGGAAAATCAACGCTCTACTTTACACCTCATGTGCCTGACAATTTGCGTCTGATGACATCGAACAACGTGATCAACACCTCCGCCTATATCAATGGGTATTATTGGCCGGATAATTTAGCTCCGCAACCGGGATATACGTATTGGATCAACAACAATACGATCCGGACACCGTTTAATCAGGCCACCAATTTTCTTGGACGCCGCCTGTTCTTCCGCCGGGGTGAGGTTGCGATGAAGGGCCTGAATATGCGCTCGCGGATCCCCAATGTCTATGCGCATCAATCCCTGACGGTTTCGGCATCCGAAGGCGGTGCAGGTGCCAATGCGATCTCGACGAATGCGTTTGTGGCTTCATCGCTCACGGTTCACTACAACGGAACACAAACTACGTTGGGTTTTTCATCCGCTGCGATGACGCGCGATGTTGCGGTGGACGCCGTGTTGCAAGGTTATGGCTCTCTCTCCTTTACCGGTGTAGGGTTTGTGCAACCGGGATATCAGCAGACACATTTCCATTTGGAGCAGGAGTCGCCGGACTTTTATGGGAAGATCCGTGTACAGGGGAGCAGTAACGCCTGGTTGAGCGTTGTCAGTGAGCGATCTCTTGGAGCCAATCCGCGTGTTTTTGTGGCGGACCAGTTGTCGTTTAATGGTGCAGGAATCCACGTCACGAATTCGCTCGTGTTTGCCGATAATAATCGGGGTATTACGTTGTTTAACTATGGCGGATTGTTGGCCCGCAATAACGATGGTGGCGCGGTGCCGACGGCGTATACGGGATCCGATACGAATTATTCGGGAGGCATTTCAATCGTTGTTGATCCGACCGCCACCTTTACGCTGAACAATGCCATCACTGGGCAGGGTGGTCTGATCAAACGCGGTGCAGGACGGCTCGTCCTCGGGGGTTCAAACAGTTATACCGGTGAGACAGTCATCGCTGCGGGAACGCTTGAGCTGACACAGAGCGATGCGCTGGGAACCAGTCCCTTGCGGACCTCCTCGGATGGGCAGTTGCTCTGTCGCGCGCCATCTGCAATGACGAACGGAGTTTCAATCCAGCGCGTACAGTCGCCAATCTTTGTGCGCGTCGAAGGTGCTCAACCCGAAAACAATTTCAGCGTAGCGCTCTTTACCTTACCCGTCAGTGCCGAGGTCGATGTCTCCGCCGTTGTGGTCTCTCACGCATTTTCGCATTATGTGGCTACTGTTGTTAAGACGCCGCTGGATGCATCGCGCGTTGGCTATCGCGCGGAGTTTCGGTTTACGGGGACGATTCTGCTGGTGCGCTAATCAACAAAAAAAATACAGGTGTTTTCGGATGGTGAATGCGCCTGTTTGTAGGATAAATATGCATAAAAAAATAGTTGTTCTGCTCGGACTGATCGGGGGTGCCGCATGGTCGCAGGAGGCGCTGATCGTCAAGCCTGCGGAGTATATCGGGGCTCCAAAGGAGGCGCATGCGACCGATCTGCGTGCGTTTCAGGGGATTTCCAGCCTGGCCGTCAGTCCCAAAGGTCGGATCTGGGTCAACTGGTATGCCGGCATTACGCCGAGTGAAGACCGCAATAACTATGTGGTGCTGACGACCAGCGGTGACGGCGGTAAGACGTGGAAGGAAGTTCTGGTGGTTGATCCGGACGGAGCCGGTCCGGTGCGGGCGTTTGATCCTGAACTTTGGATGGCACCGAACGGCAAGCTCTATTTCTTCTGGTCGCAGAGCATCGGACACCAGTGCACGGTCGGAGGCGTCTGGTATGTGACGATCGACAATCCGGATGAGGAGCGCCCTGCGATTTCGGCGCCGACGCGCGTCTGTAACGGCGTGATGATGTGCAAGCCTATCGTCTTGTCAACCGGCGAGTGGGTCTTGCCGGCATCGACCTGGCGCGAAACCGATTATTCCGCGAAGATGGTGGTGTCGGCTGATCAAGGCAAGACCTGGTGCGTGCGCGGCGGCGCTAACGTGCCGCGGAACGATCGCGTCTTCGATGAACACATGATCGTGGAGCGCAAAAATCAGCAGCTGTGGATGCTCGTGCGCACGACGTACGGTATTGGCGAAAGTGTTTCCAGCGATCGCGGTCAGACCTGGAGCGACGTGACGCCCACAGCGATTCCACACACGTGTTCACGCTTTTTTATTGCGCGTTTACAGTCGGGTAACCTTCTGCTGGTCAAGCATGGCCGCATTGCGGAGAAGACCGGGCGCTCGCATCTGCGCGCCTTTCTGTCGGAGGATGATGGCCGCAGCTGGAAAGGGGATCTGCTGCTGGATGAACGCGAGGGCGTCTCTTATCCTGACGGGCAGCAGGAGTCGAACGGTTTGATCCGGCTGACCTATGATTTTTCGCGCACCGGGAAGCGGCATATTCTGATGTGCACGTTTCGCGAAGCGGATATCCTGGCCGGCAAGGTGGTTTCTTCGGATGCACAGCTGGGCATGCTTGTCAGCGAAGGCTCGATCTCCCCGCAGAAGATGAAGCTGCTGCCCTTTCCTGCGGTCAACCCGCATTCGGATGGATTCCCGATGGATGCAGGTGCGCGGGGGACGTGGACGGGATATATGGCGCGGCCTTTCAATCTGGGCGAAACGCTCTTTACGGATCGGGGATATACCCTGGCAGAGGTTCCTCCAGCGTTTCAGGGGGCCTCATTCCTGCGTCTCCCGCTGATGGGCGAAAAGGCCGTGACGTGCGGCGCGTCCGGTGTCGTGTGGGTCGTGACGCCGCTGAAGGCGCGCAATGGTGATTCGCAGGCGGCCGCGTTGGAAAAGCAGGGTTTCCGACGGATGCTCCATCCCGAAATCCGGTTGTTCGATCCCATGAATGCGCATAATTTTGTAACGGTCTTCCAGAAGACGATCAAGTCCGGTGAAACCGTGCTGATCGGCAAATGGGGCGTTCCTCTCTTCTTCGCGCCAAAACAAAATGCGAAATGAGGGCGGTTGACCTGCGCGCTTGGGTTCTTGAATCGCGCAGCTCAATTTGATACACTTCTTTTTTCATTCTCAACAACAGGGGCTTTTGCTCGCTAAAGGAACAACTATGCATCTTTATCGTACGCACACGTGTAATCAAATCCGGAAGTCGGATGCGGGATCAACCGTCAAGCTTTCTGGATGGGTGTTTCGCATGCGCGACCATGGCGGAATTCTCTTTATTGATTTGCGCGATCACTATGGCTTAACGCAGGTCGTGGTCCATCCTAGCCGCACGTTTTTCGATGAAGTCAGCAAGTTGAAGCTGGAGTCCGTGATGACCGTCGTCGGCGAAGTGACGGTGCGCGAGCCGGCTCAGGTCAATCCCGATATCGCAACCGGTGAGGTTGAACTGGTTGCCAACGAATGCATCATTGAGGCCTCCTCCGAACAGACGCCGATCTATCTTCCGGGTGAGGAGGATGGCGCCGAGGAAGTCCGTCTCAAATACCGTTTTCTGGATCTGCGCCGCGCGCGCATTCACAACAATATCCTGCTGCGCTCCCAGATTATCTCCTTTTTGCGCAAGGCCATGGAGGCGCATGGTTTCAACGAATATCAGACCCCGATTCTGACGTGCAGTTCACCGGAAGGTGCGCGCGACTATCTCGTGCCGAGCCGCGTGCATCACGGCAAATTCTATGCGTTGCCGCAAGCGCCGCAGCTCTTCAAGCAGCTGCTTATGGTGGCGGGATTCGACCGGTACTTCCAGATCGCGCCTTGCTTCCGCGATGAAGACGCCCGCGCGGATCGTTCACCCGGCGAATTTTATCAGCTCGATATTGAGATGTCCTACGTGACGCAGGAGGATATCTTCGCTGTTGTCGAGGATGTGGTCGGTAAGACCTTTGCCAAATTTTCCAAGAAGACTGTTGATCAGGCGCCGTGGATTCGCATTCCCTTCCGTGAAGCCATGCTGAAATACGGTAGCGACAAGCCGGATCTGCGCATCCCGATTGAGATCTTCGACTGTTCCGCCGTCTTTGAAAAGTCCGGGTTCAACGCCTTTGCTGCTGCCGTAAAGGGCGGTGCCGTGGTGCGCGCGATTCCGGTCAAGGCGCTCAAGGACAAACCGCGCAGCTTCTTCGACAAGCTGGTGGAACATGCCAAGTCGCTCGGTTCTAAGGGTCTTGCCTATCTCGTCTGGGATGGCGATACGATCAAGGGGCCGATCCAGAAGTTCCTGACACCGGATGAGTTGTCGACGCTGGCGACCATGGGTAAGGTCGAGAACGGCGATGTGATTTTCTTTGTCTGCGAAGAGGCCGACAAGGCTGCACGAATCGCGGGCGATATCCGCCTGAAACTTGGACGTGACTTGGAGCTGATCGACAAGTCAGTCTTCAAATTCTGCTGGATTGTTGACTTTCCGATGTTTGAGAAGGATCCTGAGACCGGCGCGATTATCTTTTCGCACAATCCCTTCTCTATGCCGCAAGGAGGCATGGAGGCGCTGCAGACAAAGCATCCGCTCGATATTCTGGCCTATCAGTACGATGTGGTCTGCAACGGCATTGAACTTTCCAGCGGTGCGATTCGTAACCATCTGCCGGAGATCATGTACAAGGCCTTTGAGATCGCAGGCTATGGCCCTGATGTTGTTGAACAGAAGTTCGGCTGCCTGTTGAACGCGTTCAAGTTCGGCGCACCGCCGCATGGCGGCATTGCTCCGGGCGTGGACCGCATGGTGATGTTGCTGGCGGGCGAAGACAACATCCGCGAAGTGATTGCCTTCCCGATGAACCAGAAGGCGCAGGATCTTATGATGAATGCGCCTTCGGATGTTACGGAAAAGCAGCTTCGCGAATTGCATATCAAGATTCGCGGCAAGGACGTGATCGTTCCTTCAGCGGCGGATTGATCAAACAGCGGCATGTCTCGTAAGGGGCATGCTGCTTTAGTTTTTGGACAGTGCGTGCTCAGCATGGGGATTTGGGCAGGCGCTGTCCTGTCGGATTAAATAGGGAGAATAGACGATGAAACAGGGATTCGTTTCACTGGTTTTTGTAGCGGCTTGCCTGGCCGGTGTGGCCACGGCTGAACCGATTCAGCACGTTCTGGTTTTGGGCGATGAGTCGCGCGGCTTCATCCATTACGTTGATCAATTGCATACGAATAACAGTTTTTCAGTCGCGGTGCCGCGTCCGGTCTGGGATCTGCGCGCGTGCGGCGAAAACCGCTACCGCTCCATTGCCGGCAAGGGGTTTACGGTTGTTGATTTCAAACAGCGCGCGATTGTCGATCGTTTTGCGCACGATGCCTTGGGCGGATTGTCCTCGGTGTGCGATCTGCCGGATGGGGGTTTTATCGCGGGCACGACGCAGAAGATCGAGGCCAAGGAGGCGATTGTCGTCTACCGGTTTAACGCGCAGCGTGCGTTGCAAGGCCGTACCGTTTTTGCCGGTGTCGGCTGCTTGCGCATGATGACGCGTCTGGATAACGGTGAAGTCCTCCTCGCATACAACGACGGTATCCTGCGCGTGACGCTGGCCGCGGAGGGCAGCGAGCAGGGCAAGGTCCTGCAGACCTACAAGCAGCCGCGTTCACGCAATGCGTACAAGGCGATTCCTGCGCGTGCGGGGGGCATCTGGAGCGGAACCGGGTATGCCGGGCAATTGGTGCGCTATACCGCCGCGGGACAGATTGCGCAGACCTTTGAAGCGCAGCAGCCTGCGCAACTTAAAAACCATTTTTATGCGGAGCCTGTCGAGTTGCCCAACGGGCACCTCGTGGTGGCGAACTGGACGGGGCATGGTGCGAACGACAGTGCAAAGGGATGGCAGGTCATTGAGTTCGACACGACGGGGCAGGTGGTCTGGTATCTGCACGATCCTGCACGTTACGGTTCGATTTCCGGTGTGACCGTGTTGAAGTAGTCGCGTCTTTCGCGCACAAGTAAGGAGCGGAAAAATGGAAAAACGAGCGATTGGACAGTCAGGCATCACATGTTCACCGATTGCCTTGGGAACGTGGGCGATCGGCGGCGGCGAGTGGTGGGGTGCTACGGATGATGCGGAGTCGATCAAGGCGATTCACTGTGCGCTCGACCACGGTATCACGCTGATCGATACGGCGCCATCTTACGGGTTCGGGCACAGTGAACGCGTGGTGGGCGCAGCGTTGAAGGGACGCCGCGATCAGGCGATCATTGCCACAAAGTGCGGCCTCTGGTTTGCCGATCAGCGCGGCACGCCCTTTGTTCCCCAGGGCGGGCGTATGATGTACAGCACCCTCGCTCCCGAGACGATTCGCATTGAAGTCGAAAACAGTTTGCGCAATTTGCAAACCGACCATATCGATCTGTTGCAGACGCATCTGCCCGACTTGGGCAAGGTAACGCCGATCGCTGAGACCATGGCGTGTCTTCAGGCCCTGAAGAAAGAGGGCAAGATCCGCGCCATCGGTGTTTCGAATGTCACGCCGGCGCAGATGGATGAATACCGCGCGGCGGGCGTACTCGATACGAATCAGCCCCGCTACAGCATGCTGGATCGCGCGATCGAAGCGGAGATGCTGCCGTATTGTATCCAGCATCGCATTTCCGTCTTGGCCTATTCGCCGCTCGAACAGGGGTTGCTTACGGGTAAGATCACCATGGAGACCCGGTTTGCGGAAGGGGAATATCGCAACTACATCGCGTGGATCTATCCCGACAACCGGCGCAAGGTGCTGGATATGCTGGCCGGTTGGCAAGACCTCTGCAAGGACTTAAACTGTTCGGTCGGACAGCTCGTGATTGCTTGGACGATTGCACAGCCCGGTATCACCTTTGCCCTCTGCGGCGCGCGCAAAGAGAAAAATGTTATTGAGAACGCAGGCGCTGCGCAGATCAGATTGAGTGCCGAGATCCTTGCGCGGATGCGCCGCGATGTGGAGGCCCTGGGGGCCCCCATTCCGGTGCCAGCCTATCAGGGGTAACGGCGTGTGCGCATATTCGCGTTGCGCTTCGTCGGCGATACGATCTGTAACGTGCACGTTAAGCGGTAAATTTTGATGCGCCCGCTGGTTTTCAAGCGTGACGAGGCATCGTCAATTCCATATAATTGGATGCCATTCAAACCTCACAAGGATTGTTTCAATGACTACAAAGCGGACACGTAGGATGAATGATCGTCGGGTGGAGATGAGTATCGACGGTTTGAAGCAGGATTATGAATGGCATCTGCGCTATACACTTGCCAAGGCCGAGGACAACGCGACGGATCGCGATGAATACACGGCTTTTGCCTATTGTGTTCGCGACCGTCTGATCGAACGCTGGATTGAGACGCAGGCGAAGTATCGCAACGAGAATGTTAAACGCGTCTATTACCTCTCCTTGGAGTTCCTGATGGGGCGCCTGCTCGGCAACAATGTGATCAATCTGAAGATGGATCCCATCTGCAAGGAGGCGCTTGAGGATTACGGCATCGACTGGAATCTCTTGCGCGATTACGAAGTGGATGCCGGGTTGGGTAATGGCGGCTTGGGACGCCTTGCGGCCTGCTTTATGGATTCGCTCTCAACGCTGAATCTGGCTGCCACGGGTTACGGCTTGCGGTATGACTATGGCATCTTTAAGCAGAAGATCATTGAAGGCCAGCAGGTCGAGGAGCCTGATCACTGGCTGAAAAACGGCTACCCGTGGGAGGTCGCCCGTCCCGAGTATACGCAGATTGTGCATTTTGGGGGACACGTGGAGTCGAGTTCCGATGGCCATGGACGCGTGAACTGGCACTGGGCCGATACCGAACAGGTGCTTGGTGTTCCGTATGACCTGCCTGTCGTCGGCTATAGTCAGGCGGTGAATACGCTGCGCCTCTGGTCCGCCAAAGCGGACGATGAATTCCATCTTGCTGAATTTAACAAAGGTTCGTATGTCGATGCCGTGCAGAACAAAGTATTGGCTGAAAACCTGACGAAGGTGCTCTATCCCAACGACAATGTGCTTGCGGGTAAAGAGCTGCGCTTGCGTCAACAATACTTCTTTGTCTCCTGTTCCTTGCAGGATATCTTGCGGCGTTTTAGCTTGAAGAATCCGGATTGGCGCGACCTGCCGGATAAAGCCTTTATCCAGTTGAACGAGACGCATCCGTCGCTGATTATTCCGGAGTTGATGCGCCTGCTGGTTGATCACGAGCATGTCGATTGGGATACCGCATGGAACATCACGCGCGCCTGCACGGGGTATACGAATCATACGGTCCTGCCTGAGGCTTTAGAGACGTGGAGCGTATCGCTCATGGAGCGTTTGCTGCCGCGTCATATGCAGATCATCTACGAGATCAACGGGCGTTTCCTGAAACAGGTTGCTGCTCGTTGGCCGGGCGATATCGAGCGGCTTGCGCGGATGAGCTTGATCAACGAGAAGGGGGAGCGCTCGGTGCGTATGGCGAACTTGGCGATTGTCGGGTCCAGCGCCGTCAATGGTGTTGCTGCCCTGCATACCGAGATTCTCAAGAAGACGCTTTTCAAGGATTTCTATGAGATGTATCCCTCGCATTTCAGCAATAAGACGAACGGCATCACGCAGCGTCGTTGGCTGTTGAAAGCGAATCCGCGTCTCGCCGCGCTCTGCACAGAGGCGCTGGGGCCTGGCTGGATTACGGATCTCAATCAATTGCACGGCCTTGAAAAATTTGCGAAGGACAAAAACTTCTTGAATATGTTCCACGCGATCAAGGAGTCGAACAAGGCGAATTTAGCGACGTACATCGAAGCGGAACTCGGGATCAGCGTGGATCCGAAGTCGATCTTCGATGTTCAGGTCAAGCGGTTGCACGAGTACAAGCGCCAGCTGTTGCTCGTGCTCTACATCATCGTGATGTACAACCGGATCATTGACAATCCCAATCTCGCCTATTTTCCGCGTACCTTTATTTTTGCCGCCAAGGCCGCTCCCGGCTACTGGATGGCAAAATTGATCATCCGCTTGATCCACGGCGTTGCAGATGTTGTGAACAACAATTCGCGCGTTCGCGACCGTCTGCGCGTGGTCTTCATGCCCGATTATCGTGTTTCGTTGGCGGAAAAGATCATTCCTGCGGCCAATCTCAGCGAGCAGATTTCGCTGGCTGGCACGGAGGCTTCGGGTACGGGCAACATGAAGCTCATGCTCAATGGTGCGTTAACCGTGGGCACCATGGACGGCGCAAACGTCGAAATTTACGAAGAGGTCGGTGCCGAGAATATCTTTATCTTTGGTCTGCGCGCCGATGAAGTCAGCGCCTTGCGTCCGACCTACAACGCGCGTTCGCTCTATCAGACGGATCCTGAAATTCATCGTGCGATCGATATGATTCGGCGCAATGTCTTCTCGTTGCTTGAGCCTGGAACATTCGACCCGATTGTACGCGCATTGCTGGACTTCAATGATCAGTATATGTTGTTGGCTGATTTGCGCAGCTACATTGAAACCCAGGAGAAGATCGATGCCCTCTATCGGAATCCAATCGAGTGGGATGCCAAGGCGCTGATGAACGTTGCGCGTTCGGGCAAATTCTCCTCGGATCGGACGATCCGGGAGTATGCGAACGACATCTGGCACATTGATCCGGTGGTCTTCCCATGAGTGTCTACTTTAAACGCATCCATCCCGCGGCCGTGTTGCCGGCCTATGCGCACCCCGGCGATGCCGGCATGGACATCTGTTCCTGCGCAACGTTGGTCGTACAGCCCGGCGAGCGGCGTTTAGTTCCGACAGGACTCGTGATGGCGTTACCGCCCAATACCGAGGCGCAGATGCGTCCGCGCAGCGGGCTTGCCGTGAAGAACGGTATCACAGTGCTCAATGCGCCTGGGACGATTGATGAAGGTTACCGCGGCGAGATCGGCGTCATCCTGATCAATCACGGTGCAGAACCCTTTGAGATCCGGCCCGGCATGCGCATCGCGCAAATGGTGATCGCCCCAGTGTTGCGCGTCGCGATTGAAGAGGTTGATGAACTTTCCGAAACCGCGCGCGGAACAGGTGGTTTCGGCTCAACAGGCGTCTAAGCCGGTCAAGCGCATCCGCTAAAAAAAAAAGAACGCATCCTGCTGACGGATGCGTTCTTTTTTTAATGTGTGAATCCGTGTTGGCCTTACGGCAGTTTGATCACGCTCAGCGAGTGGATCTTGTCGTTTTCCTTGTTCTTCAGACCCGGGAACGAAACGTCGAAGTTGGACACGATCAGCTTGCCATCCCAGACAATACATTCGCAGGGCTGGTCAAGCAATCCATCCGCGCCATCGGTATCGTCATTGATCCAGAGTACGCCAAGCTTCTTGGCATCAATGTCCCAGTAGCAGACGGCGTTGCGTTCCGAATCAGCAATAAAGATCCAGTTCTTTTTGGGCCAGTAATTGATGCCATCGACGCACGGCAGTTGCTTGGTGTCGTAGAGCAACGTTTCGGGTTTTTCGTAATTACCGTCATCCTTGATCTTAAGGGTGTAGAAGTGGCCATCGCCGAAATTGCCGGTGTAGATGTTGCCTGCCTTATCGAAGCACATGCCATCCGCAGCCGCATTGTCGCCGCGATGATTGGGCGTACAGGAGGTGATGCCGATGCAGTACGGATCCTTTTCAGCATTTTCCTTGTTTTCCAGCTTCACGGCGCTCTTGTCGAATGCACTGAAGGGAACGCGATAAACACCACCGAGATTTTTATCCTTGAGATCAAAGAACGTATCGGTGAAATACACGGCATTGCCGCGGCAACGCACCGCGTTCGCCAGCTTGATGTTGGTCACAACCGGTTCGGCGTAAAGCGCTTCGCCCGTCTTCTTATCCGTCACAACGCGGATGATACGCGACTTGTAATTCTTGTCCGTAAAATATTGGTTGTCGGCATAATAGAGATCGCCGTTCTCCGCGAATTCCATGCCCATGGGGATGCCTTTCCCGGTTTCGGGATGGCGCAAGCCTGCAAAGAAGACCGACCATTTTTCCGCCTTCTTGCAATAGCGCATGATCACACCTGCGTAGGCCGGATTGTTCAGGTTTGGTGCGGCAACGTAGAGGTTGCCCCACTTATCCTGGGCAAAACCGTCGGGCACATTCGCGATAGCGCCAAATTGCTTGAACAGTTTCGGACGCTGCTTTTCATTGACTTGAAATTCGGATGCGGGCTGTGCAGCAAAGAGCTGTCCAGCGAAAACAACCGCTGCGCTGGCCGCGACAAGATGTGTGAGCTTCATCATGATGTAATTCCCCTTTGTGTGGATATGACTTTAAAGCCATCCCGTTTTATCTAACATCGCGTTATACGCGAGTCAATTCATGTTTATTAACATACCACAGCCGGGAAAAACTGACAATTGTCAATTGCAGATATTAATAAAAGATGTTGCATTTTGGTGTGAAATGCCCTACGATATGAAAAAATTAACTGTGGCAAGTATTATCCAAAAGCTACAACGAAAGCCACCCAGAGTGTATGCAATCCACCGCCTCCCCCAGGGGAATAAAAATGACTCGTGGTGGTTAACTGTATCCAAGGAGTTAATATGAATAAACCGATCAGAAGCAGGATTTCCGTCATGGGGGCATGTCTGGCTATCGTGAGTGTTGCGCCTTTTATCTCCCCTGCCATGGCAGGGGAAGAAACGCTGGATATTCAGGCGTTCCTGCCACTGTTTGAAAGGAACTCACTTGGGAGAAAAGTATTGGAGGTGAGTTATTCATATAAATGCACATCTTATGACGCTTGGACGAAAGGCGATCGCACGGGTGATATACGTCTTGTGTTCGATGCCGGGACAGGAAAGTATCGCGAAGAAGCGAAATGTTATAATAATCCTAACGATGCAAATTCCTATGACCTCTTCGTGGATATGTGGGACGGGGAGGAGTCTGTTTCATGGGAAAGGCGGGTGTCCACAAAGCAAGGCTACCGCGCCCTTGGGGCGGGTCTGTACGAAAATCCGGGAACTGCCGTGATTAAATCTTTTCATGGAGTGCCCGGTTTTGCATTACCTTATTATGATGAATCTCGCAGGCCTTTTTCAGAAATTGTTCCTGAGCAAAATCCTCGGCTCGGAGGCCTTTCCGAAGATAAGGTGATTATTGAAACCGACAAGAACCGGTTTGAGTTCTCAAAGAAAACCGGCGCCCTCGAAAGACTGGATTTTTATTTTTTGGATGATAATAAAAAGAGAAGGGGAAGGCTTTCGCATTCGATGTATGCGTTTTCGAACCATGTGGAACGCTCCGGGGTTTGGCTGCCTCTTCGGGTTTTTTTAACTGGGGTGCAACCAGATGGAACTGTTGTATTTAAAACGGAAGTTTCCGTTGACCCAAAAACACTTCGTTTGCTTGACAAGGTGGAGCCATCTCGCTTTCGTGAAACACTACCCGCGGGGTGTTACGTAACCGATAAAAATAGGGAAACAAGTTATACCGTTACAACGGCGGACACCTTGCCCACAGACGTGGATGCGCTGAAGAAGGTGCTGGATAAGATGCTGGAGCAGGCGCAAGAGCAAAAAGCCGAAGCGGAGAAAGGACGCTGATGAAGCAGATCAGACGGATTTACGCTGATTTATTGAAACAAAAACGATACAGTTGTGCCGTTGCATGGTTTTTCTTTATCGCGTGTTGCGGTCTCGGGGTTGTGGCGCAAGAGGAAAAAGATGCGATACCATAGCCGTCAAAAACTGACAATTGTCAATTGCAGATATTCTGGACAGGCGTGTCGCCGCCGTTTATGATGATGTCATTAACAGGCGGGGATGTATGGACGCTTACGGAAAGGTCAAGATAATGCGTGTCTATCTGGTGTGTGTGCTGATACTGTGTGCGCTTTCAGAGCATGGTTGGTGCGCGGAAAAGACCGCGGACCTTTCGCCGGCGACACCGCATGCTTTGGCGCTCGCGTTGCATGCGATCGTCCTTCCGGTCGTGCATCTTGTGCCGCAGGATGGGTGCGTGCGCTGGGTTAAAAGCGCTTCGCCATCTCCGTTTTCAAACTCAGCCACGTTTGTCATTGACTCTGTTTATAGCAATCAGCCGTGCTTCGCCATCCATGCGCGGAATATTACGGCGCTTGAGCTGGTGGATCTTATCTGTTATTTGACCGAGTCCTCCTATGTGTTCCAGAAAAATACACTGCTGATATCCACCAACGATTTGAAGGGCGTTCGCCATACGCTGGGGCAAAACGAACAACGCGCCGCAACGCTCGTTGAAAAAATGAAGAAGCAGGTTCTTCCGGAGGTCTCGTTCCGCGCTCCAGCTACGATTCTGGATGCGGTGGAGTTCTTTTATTCGGCATCGTTTGATTACGACGAAGACAAAAAAGGTATCAATTTTGCGGTAAAAAATGTTCAGGGGCTTTTGAAGTATCGACAGAAAAATAACACGAATGATGTGCCGATCATTGCCATGTCGGCAAAATTCTGTACGCTACATGAGGCCGTGTCCAACGTGTGCGAGGTCATTGGTGCACGCATTGAGATCCGCAACAACACCGTGATCTTTGTTCCCAATGACGCCGCTGCAAAACACTAGAGCGATGCAGTGCGTTACGTGCGCACGTAGACATCGGCGATGCCGTGGCGTAACGCAGTTTCGTTAAAGGCGAGCAGGGTTTGGCAGGTGGGACAGCGCGATGTGTAGATCTGCGCGTGACTGCTTGGCAGGCGAATGTTTTGCTTACAGGCGAAACAGCGGATGACTTGGCGGGGCTGAACCGCACCGATGCTGTCATCGCCTGCATTCAATACGAAAAGCGTTTCGATTTCTTCGGGTGTCGAGGAAAGGAGATCATACGCCTCTTTAACGTCCGCAAACCGTTGTGTTGCCGCTGCCTTTTGTTCCGGTGTGGCATGGGTCAGGCGATCTGGATGGTACCGCATGGAGAGCGTGCGGAACGCGCGCTTGATGGTCTCTTCGTTGGCATACACATCAATGCCGAGCGTCGTGCAGGCCGTGGCGCGCGCTGCAGCAGGTCCAGCATCCGCATCGGTCATGCGCGAATAATGCCGGGCAACGGTTTGGGCCTGATCATAGGGAATGCGCATGTGTTCGATAAAAGCGCGGATATATGCGGCCTCCTCGCGGGTTTCTTCGCCGTCGCTGACAGCCACGCGCCAGAGCCAGTGCAGCATGGTCTGGCACTGTTCGTGAGGGAGCGGTGTATGCGCGCGCAGGCGTTCGATCGGATTGTCAATCTGACGCGTATCTTGACGGAGCAGCAGGCGCGTCCGTGCATCAAATGCGGCATTCAGCTGGCTGTTGAGTGCGGTGAGGATCTCCTGGATCACTGAATCCTCCTCGTCGCGCGTACGCCCGGTGTCCGCGCGGGCAATACCGTAGAGCACGGCAGCGGTCAGCACCATGGTACGCTGAGCCTCTTTGCGTGTCAGTACGGTCTGCTTGCGGTCAACCATCCAGTGGCCGACCGTTGCTCCGACAACCGTCCCGACCGGTCCGA
>CAZMLC010000063.1:3359-16782 GCA_964567125.1 uncultured Akkermansia sp. | reverse complement strand
CATTATGCGTTTACAAGACATGCGAATCGGACAGAAGGCAAGGGTTGCAGGCTATCATCAAGGGGCGTCGACATACCGGGCACGGCTGCTGGCGTTCGGGTTGACGCGCGGCATTGAGGTCGAGGTTGTCAATCAAGCACCTTTGGGCGATCCCGTCGAAATCCGTTTGCGCGGGTTTAATCTGTCACTGCGAAAAAGCGAGGCAGACTGTCTCGTACTCGCGTAAAGGAGGTTACAATATGGCACCAACCCCCATTGAAATCGGCATCCTCGGCAATCCTAACTGCGGTAAGACCACGCTTTTCAACACCCTGACGGGGTCGAACCGTCGTGTTGGAAACTGGCCGGGCGTCACCGTGGAAAAGAAATCCGGAATGCTGACTACGCGTCACGGTTCTTTCGAATTGGTTGATCTGCCGGGCATCTACAGTCTGATGGCCAATTCAGAGGACGAGCGCATTTCCCGCGACTACCTTCTCAGCGGACGGGCGCGCGCAATCATCAACATCATTGATGCCACCAATCCGGAGCGCAATCTCTACCTGACAACCCTGCTCCTTGAGTTAGGCGTACCTATTATTATTGTTTTTACCATGACGGACCTGGCACATGCCAACGGCCTCTACGTTGAGTTACCCGCGCTGGCGCAGAAACTCGGATGTCCTGTGTTTGGTGTCAACGCCACGGACAAGCAGTCTGTCCGAAAATTGGCTGAACAGTTGGGTGAAGCGATTGTGAACGCGGTTCCAGCGACACCGGCGATTCCCTATCCCGAGGCGGTTGAACAGGCCATCCGCGAACTCGCGCCCCTGTGTACACAGACCGCGGACGCATTAAACCTCTCAACGCGTCATACCGCCATGAGCCTGCTGGAGAACGATCCGCTCGTACTTGAAACCGCGCGACGGAAAAACGAGTGTACAGCCGGTGAGATCGAGCAAGCCCGCGCGACGATTGACAGCGCGTTGCACGAAGCCGCGGATATTTTGCTGGCGGATGCGCGCTACGCCTTTATCCATACCCTCACCGAGGCATGCATCACACGCTTTGTGATTAAGCGCACGCTGACGCAGAGGCTCGACGCGCTGGTACTCAACCGCTGGCTCGGCATTCCGATTTTCCTCGTGATCATGTACGGGGTTTTTACCTTGACGCAACTCGTTGGCGGAGCCTTCATCGATTTCTTCGATATTTTCACCGGCACGCTCTTTGTCGATGGCGCAGCAGCCCTACTCGCAAAACTGAACGCACCGGTCTGGATCATCGCGCTCCTCTCGAGCGGCCTTGGCGCTGGCATTCAGACGCTGGCGACCTTTATTCCGCCGATTTTCTTCATGTTCGTCTGCCTGACGATTCTGGAGGATTCCGGCTACATGGCGCGCGCCGCCTTTGTGATGGATGCCTTTCTGCACACGATCGGCCTGCCGGGCAAGGCCTTTGTCCCCCTGCTAGTGGGATTCGGTTGCTCCGTGCCTGCGATCATGGGTACGCGAACGCTAGAGAACAAGCGCGACCGGCTGATGACCATCTTCATGGTGCCCTTCATGTCATGCGGTGCAAAACTGCCGGTCTATTCGGTCTTCGGTGCAGCCTTTTTTGGAACACGCTCAGGGCTGATGATCTTCTTCGTCTATCTCAGCGGGATCGTGTTGGCCATTGCTACAGGATTACTGCTCAAAGCAACGCTCTTCAAAGGTGAACCCTCGCACTTCATCATGGAGTTACCGCTCTACCACATGCCGCGTTTCCGCCAGGTGATGATCACGGTTGGTGAACGGCTCGGGTTCTTCCTGACGCGCGCCGGACAGGCAGTTCTGCCGTTAATTCTGATTCTCGGGTTCTTGAATTCCATCGGCAAAGATGGCTCGATCGGCAATGAGGATTCGAAGAACTCCCTGCTGAGCGTTGTGGGATCATCGATCCAGCCCGCCTTCGCACCCATGGGTGTGGAAGAAGAGAATTGGCCTGCAGCCGTGGCGATTTTTACGGGACTTTTCGCCAAAGAGGCGGTGATCGGCACCATGACCTCGCTCTACGCCCAGATGGACGCAACCGAAGAAAATAGGGCGACGGAGGACAAGACGGAATTTGATGTCCTCGGTGGCATTCAAGAGGCCTTCCAGACGATCCCGGACAATCTCTCTGCTCTGCTTGAACACGTGCTCGATCCCTTGGGATTAAAAGAAGCGACAGCCTCCGCAAGCGAGGTCGCCTCGGCCAATGCGATCGATGTCTCCTGTTTTCAATCGATGCGGCAGTACTTCTCGAAGGGCGCGAATCAGGCCTTTGCTTTCCTGCTGTTTATTCTGACCTATGTGCCGTGCATTGCGGCCATGAGCGTGGCGCTGCGCGAACTGGGTAAAGGGTACGGCCTGCTTCTGGTGGGATACCTGACCGTACTGGGCTGGAGCGTCGCAACGCTCTATTACCAGATCACCTTGGGCCACGATGGCATCTGGATCGCGGTGGCGGCGGGATTGCTTGTCGCGATTGTTGTTCTCTTCACCGCAATCGGCAAGCAGCGCAAAGTACAGATGATCTAACACCGCCGCAACGAACACGAGGACGATCAAAATTATCACAGCAGCCCTTACGGGAACGCATAAAGGGCGCTGTGTTACCTATTATTCATTTCCCCTGAAAGAACATCGCCTTCCGATAACGCCGCACAGTCATTTTGCCACGCCCCAGTGACTGTGCTATACTGCTCGATGTCTATTTTAACAAGGATGCTTCATGTTACAGGATATCGAACCCCACTCTTATCAAGGTGCCTTTATACCGCGTGCGCCAACCGCGAACGATGCGGTGGTCATTCTTCGCGGGACGAAGGTGCTCACGGCGAACAACCAAGACGGTTTGGATTTGCCGCGGTATGCGGCGCTCGCCCTGTCCCCTGATCACGCGCCGCTGCAGTATCTGATGTGCATCGATGACATCGGCTTTTTCTTTTACCCGGGAACGCTTGAAGAAACGGAACAGTTCCACTACCGGGCGCCGCGACTTTTTCGCGAACAGGCGCCGCACTGGCTGGCCTTTGCCTGCGTCACGGCCTGCCACGTGGCCCACTGGTACGATACGCGCCGCTTCTGCGGCAAATGTGCAATCCCGCTCCAGCACAAGGAAAAGGAGCGCGCGCTCGTCTGTCCGGCCTGTAAAACCGAAGAATATCCCAAAATCGCCCCTGCTGTGATCGTCGCGATCCATGACGGCTCGCGCATCCTGCTGACCCGCTATGCGCAGAGTCCGTATACGCGCTATGCGCTCGTCGCAGGCTTCGTGGAGATCGGCGAGACGCTGGAAGACGCGGTTCACCGTGAAGTCGCCGAAGAGGTCGGCCTCCGGATCAAGAACCTGCGCTACGTTGCGAGTCAACCCTGGGGCATCACGGATTCGCTGCTGATGGGATTCTTCGCCGAACTGGAGGGCAGCGACAGCGTCACCCTCGACCAGACTGAACTCTCTGAGGCGCGCTGGTTTGAACGTGCGCAGATTCCCACCGACGGTTCAACGCTCAGCTTGACCTGGACGCTGATTGAGGCGTTCCGCTCCGGCGTATGCTGATCCTGCTTGTTTTGTACGCTGAAAAAAGTTTACACTAGCGACAGTTAAAAGTGAAGTCTGACAAGGATGGTGAATGTGATGCGGTTCTGTTGTGTTGTTGCCGGGGTGATTCTCGTAAGCAAAAGCCTTTTTGCTCAGACGATCGTGCTTGAAGCCGAGCATTTTTCTGCGTACGGCGGATGGAAGATCGACACCCAGTTTGTTGAGCAGATGGGTTCTGTTTACATGATCGCCCATGGGCTAGGCACGCCCGTTGACGATGCGACAACCACCTTCTCGGTCGCACAAACTTCGACGTATCATCTCTGGGTCCGCACGCGCAACTGGGTCGCAGGTTACACCAATGAACTGGCTCCGGGGCGTTTCCAAATCAGTGTCAACAGCGCAACGAATGCGGTTGAATTCGGCGCGACACGTGCAGAGTGGCATTGGCAGTACGGCGGCACCTGTACGCTCGTTGCCGGTGAGAACCACCTGGCCCTGCACGATTTAACAGGCTTTGACGGTCGTTGTGACGCCGTAGCCTTCACTGCCAGCGCGGAACCGCCGCCTGCGGACAAAGAGGCTTTGGCTGCATGGCGGCGCTCGGTCTCAGGCACTTCGCTGACTCCCGCCGATGAAGCGACGTACGACTTCGTGGTTGTTGGCGGCGGCATGGGCGGATGCGCGGCCGCCTTGGCCGCTGCACGGTCCGGACTGCGCGTGGCCTTGGTCCAGGACCGTCCGGTCTTCGGCGGAAATGCCAGCCAGGAAATCCGCGTGAAGACCGAAGGTGATCTGCGCTACAGCATTGTCAACGAGTTGCGCAATACGCAAGCAAACGGCTCGGCGCAAACCATGGCCGACGATGCGCAGCGCCTCAGTGTGCTGCAGGCGGAAGCGACATTGACGCTCTACAGCGGCTGGCGCGCTTATCAGGTCTGCACGAACCAGAACGCCATCCAGTCGATCGACATCCGAAAGACCGATGCCCCTGTACAGAAGCGGCTCCATGCCGCGCTGTTTGCCGACTGCACGGGCGATGCCTGGATCGGGTACTGGGCCGGCGCGGATTACCGAGTGGGCCGCGAGGCCCAGAGCGAGTATAACGAATCGCTGGCCCCGCTGCAGGCAGACGCGATGACCATGGGCAACACGCTGATGTGGTCGACGAAGACGAACACCAGCGCCATCGCATTCCCGACGCTCTTGCCATGGGCCACCAACATCGCAGGTTCGGCAGCCGTGACATCCGGCGGTTGGGACTGGGAATATGGCATGTCGAAAAATACGATCGACGATGCCGAAGAGATCCGCGACCATCTGCTGCGCGCGATCTACGGCAACTTTGCCAACGCAAAAAAACTCGCAGCCAATACGAACCGCTCCTTTGACTGGGTGCCTTACGTTGCCGGCAAACGCGAATCGCGCCGCCTGTTGGGCGATCATGTCCTCACGCAGAACGATATGGTCAATGGTCACTACTTCGAAGATGCGGTCGTGACGACCGACTGGGGTATTGACCTTCACTTTGAAACCCCCACGAGCTATAAATCGAGCTATAACAAGACCGAGATTGTGTCGCCCTGCTACCTCCCCTACCGCACGCTCTACTCGCGCAACATCCGCAATCTGTTCATGGCCGGCCGCAACTTCAGCTGTACGCATGTTGGACTCGGCAGTCCGCGCGTCATGAACACCGTCGGACAGATGGGCGTTGTGGTGGGTTATGCGGCCGCGATCTGCACGGCGAACGCCTGCTTGCCGCGCGATGTCTACCGCAATCCGAGTATGATGCAGGAACTGCAAGCGCGCCTCACCGGCAACTGGCTCAAAACCGCCTCGTGGCCAACCAACGCCTGGGAAGCCGCACGTTGCGTCACGATTGACAATGCGAACGCCAGCCGCGTCTACACCGTAGGCGCATGGACCAGCAGCGCCTCGGACAGCGGCTATTACGGTTCGAACTATTTCCACGACGGCAATAAGGACAAGGGCAAAAAAAGGGTGGTGTTCACCTATTCGCCGGCGATAACCGGGGCCTATCAGATCGCGATTCGAAACCCCGCCAGCGGCAGCAAGGCCACCAACGCACCGGTGTGGGTCTTCACGCAGCCGAACCTTACACCATGCGCAGCATCGAATCCTCGGACCATCCAGGTCAGTTCAGCGCTGAGTGCCCCCATTGCGCCGATTATAGTGGGGCGAGTCCCCACCACGAACTACCATCGCGGGTTGATCCAATTTGATCTTTCGACACTGCCCTCCAACTGCATCATCGTCTCCGCAAAGCTGACTCTGGTCATTGCCAAACGGGACCCCAACTCCATGGCAGGTCCGATGGGCACAGGCGGCGTGACCGTCCATGTGCTGACCGAGCCGTACACGCCGAGCGAGGTTACGTGGCAGATGCGGACAGCGACTGATCCGTGGTCCATGCCTGGCGGCACCATTGACACCAATATCCTGACCTCCATTGACAATCCAGTAGTCGCCTGCGAGGTGGTTCCCGACCAGCGGTTTGAATTTCCCGCAACTCGCGCGTTGCATACCGCCGTGATCACCGCGCAAACCAACAGCGTAACGCCGCTGCTGGCCCTCTGCGTCCGAACCCCCGGACTCGAACAGAGTTATACGGGCCAGAAACTGTACGGATTTGCGCGCGCCGAGCTGGAGCTGACGTATGACGACATGAATCGCCCGCCTACCGCGCGCATCGATCAAAGCAAGAACTCCGGCGTGCTTCACGACCTAGGAACCTACCCGCAGACACCACAGGGCTTCCGTGTTGTTGTCGGCAACGATGCGACAACAACCTATGTCGTGGCCGATGCCGTCCAATTCACCTGCACCTCGCTCGACATGAGCGACTACGATGGAAACAGTTTGCCCAACACCTGGGAGCGCTTCTACTTCATGCAGGAGACCGGAACCTCTTCGCGCGAGGATACCGATGGCGATGGCCGCAGCAACTGGATCGAATACAAGACCGGCACCAATCCGACTGATGCCCGCGACTTCTACGATCTGCGCACGGCGTTCCATACCCCCGAGTCCACACCGCACGAGACACTGCAACTAGCGTGGAACAGTGCTGCCGGACTCCGTTATCGCATCGACGTTTCCACCAATCTCACCGCCTTCACACCCTACATCACGGGAATCGAGGCGACCCCGCCAACCAACCTCTACACCGTGATCCGCGCCAAGGCCTGCGAGTTTTTCCGCATTGTCGTGGAGGAATAAACGAATGCCTTTTCGGATACACATAACATTGACAACAGGGCAGACCTTATCTATCGTACAGATTAACACTTAGGAGAAATTCATTATGATCAACTATACCGTGACTGTGTTTACATGTATGCTGTTTTTCACTTCCCTTGTTGCGCATAGCGAAACAGCGCAAAAAACCGCTGTATCCGGCGATGATGTGCGCACACGCGTGGCAGCCGCGGATCCTGCCACAGACACCGCTATTGTTCCGGATGTCAGCATCTACGGAATACCATTCGGCGCGCCGGAGGAGAAGGTGATCGCGCATTTCGGCAAACCGAACGGATATGTCCAACTGCGCAACAACAAAAGCGCCATGCTCTACGGAAAGCAACACTTCTTTCTCTTCACCAACCGGATGCTGAGCGGACTACGCATCTCGCCAACACTGCTGGACTGGAAAGTGGCCAAGCAGAGCGTCCCGCATCTGCTCCTCGATGCGCAGCCGTGGAAGCTCGATAACGGGATCTGCGCGGAAATGGAACTGTCTGAGATTAAAACCCGTGCGGGAAAATCACTTCAGCAAGATGACCATGGTTCAACCTATTACTACCACGTCGGCAAGACACGCGTCACACTCGATATCAGCCGCTGCTATAATTCGTCGACTTCCGGAAGCCCCACGGACAAGGACGTATACAGTGAAAAACTGTATGGCATCTTGATCGAACGCGACTAAGTACTGTTGTTGCACATCCTGACACCGAATACTTTATTTGAGGAATGCTATGCAGAATCACACGGTTCTCCTCCTGCTTGCCGCTTTAAGCGTATGCACAGTAGCCTGCAAGCCCGCAGCGAATCCGGCCGCGCCATCAGCGGCCTCTTTTCCACCCTTGCCCAATCCGCCGCCGATCAATCAGGGACAACGGACAGGATGCGTTACACCCACACTTACTGTCACAGAGTTCATTGCCGCTCAAGGTCGTTTTGCCCAACGTCCGGTCTATACAGCTGGCAACAAAGTCGTCACTACGCGCATCGCCAATGGCCGCACCGCGGAAGATCAGACCAACGTTAAAATCTATGTCGACAACACGGAATGCATGGCCATCACCTGGTGGGGATCGCTGCCGAATCAGGGATTCGGTTATCCCTTCGGCCCCATCCCGGATAAACCCGCGACCTACGCATTCGATAAAAAACGGGGTATCACAACCTTCAGCAAGCCCTATCGTCTGACCAATCAAACGGAAGCGATTTTCACCTACACGTTGAAACCGCTCAGTCCCAGCTGCGTCGAGCTCAGCTGGGACACAGGTTCGGAGGCCACGGTGAACCTCTGGATCATTCCCGCAACCGACCGCTATCGCACCGCGCGTCACGCCATCGGCAATACGGAACTCGTGCAGCATGACCGCGACACCTTGTTCAACAAACTCGCCAAACCGCAGATGTGTATCGGCGACTACCATTACGACATCGACACACCGCTGAAAGGCTTCACGCTGAAGCTCGGGGAGGTCAAGGGACACTATCAGGAAAGTATCGAGTGCTTTCCAAAGAGTCCGGATCGTTTTTCATCGATTTATCGTCTCGACCATGCGCAGAGCGGCTCCAAAGGTCGCCTGATCATCGACCTTGGCCACGTGGAGCTCGCCGATGAAAACGTCCCGCCACCCGTGGGCAATATCGACTTCTGGAAAGAGGATCAGACGCATGTTCCGCAGCGTCCGACGCGCAACATCATGCCGAATCCCAGCTTCGAACAAGACCTGCGCTACTGGACCTGGGTCGGCGGCGGCGCAACGTATGTGAAAACCAATGTTCCGAAATGGTCGATCGTCGCCGATGCCCACAGCGGCAAAAAGGCCTTGAAGATCGGCGCGCTGAATAATGGTCCGAGCATCTGCTCCATGCCCATCGCCTTGGAAAGCGGCAAGACCTACACGCTCAGCTTCTACGCACGGACGGTGAAGGAGCCGCGCGGCTCCCTGCGCGTCGCGATCGGCAATGCGGCGCGCGGCGGTACGCTCTCGGATCGCATCTGGGGCGACAACGATAAGAAGGAGTCGCACTTCGAAATTACGCACGACTGGAAACGCTACGCGCGGACCTTCACTGCGGATCATGCGGGATTTCGCGTCTTTCTCGAAGGCTGGGATGTCTTGCTCGACAGCCTGCAACTGGAACAGGCGAACCAGCCAAGCGCGTACGTGAGCGCTCCGATCGAAGCGAATTTCGTCACGGCAAATCCCGACAACGATCTTGTTCTCGGCCAAGCGGCTCAGGCTGGATTGGCCTTGGTCGGCGCACCCCACCAGCAAGGCACAATCGCGGTTACAATCCAGAACGGGTATCGCGAAGTCAACCTGACAACGAACATCTGCGTCACGCTGGATGATCAGGGAAGCCTGTGGCAGCCCATCGCCCTGCCCCAGCAGCTGGGACAGGGCGTCTTTGTCGTGAAGACCACCACGCACGTGGAGGGATATCCGGCCTATACCGAGTTCTACCGTTTCTCCATCATGACGCCGCTCTACAACCAGCATGCGACAGCCTCGCTCATGGCGACGCTCGTCAACAATGCATGGCGCGTTTCACGCGGCGAAGCGTTGGCGCGCAAATTCCGCGACTGGGGCTGGGGCGGAACAACCTGGATCTCGATGACGGATTGTCTGAAGAATCCGCTCGTCGAGCAGACACTGACTGCCTACGGTATACAGAACTGGCAGACCGCCATGGGCGACTACCTGATGCGGCTCGACCGCGAGCAGCCGGGCCAATCGCCCTTTAAACAGCTCAGCACGCATCATCAGACTCTCTACGATCAACCGGAAATCACCCCTGCCCTTGAGCAGTATGTCGAAGCGCAAACCGAAGCGGTTCTGCGCCGTCTGCCGGCCCGGATCTTCCCCTATGTCTCATACGGCAATGAGGAAGAGAGTTCCCTGTATGTCGGACGCGGCGACTTCGCCTCTTATTTCAAACTGCAATCCGCAGCGGCGCGAGGTGCCCGCAAAGCCGGAGTGAAGTGCACGCCGACCAGCGGCACATCGGGATACAACCTCCTGCGCGGTTACGAACCGTATGAAGGTTATTTAAAGACCGCGCGCGAACATCATTTCGCATACGATGCGCTCTCGGTTCACCCGTATGGCAGCATCGACAAGGGATTACTCTCCACGTCGGACCTTGACGAGGAAGCTGCGCGGCTGATTGAGCAAGGCAAGCGTTATGGTTACACGGATACCACGCCGATTCTCTTCACGGAACTGTTCAATATCCCTGAGACGTACATCCCGGCGTGGAATGCGGGCGACAGTTACGATGCCTATGCGGCCGGCAAGGCGACGTATGATTTCGGCCACCGCGAATTTCTGCAGGCCATGTCAGCCATGCGGCTCTACATCATCTGCATGAAATACTGGCCGCGCATCAAATGCGCGAACATCTGGGTCTCAGCGCCCTATATCGATTTGCACCTCACGCCGATCCTGCTCTGCAAGACGGTGAATACGCTCGGGCATGCGCTGAGCAACCCCATCTTCGTCGACGACATCCGTCCCAGCCCCGGCGTGCGCGGTTACGGTTTCAAAAAAGCCGATGGCAGCGGCATCGCCGCGCTCTGGTGCACGCGCCATACGGTCGAATCAGGACATCAGCCTGCGCCGGTCCTTGCGGTGCGCTTTGATCAGCCTGTGCAATTCATGGATGCCATGGGCAATCCCCGTAGCGCGCAGACGGACAAGGAGGGCTACACCCTGATTCCGGTCACGCCGGCGCCGCTCTTCATCTCAGCTGCAGATCCGAAAGCACTCATCTCCTCATTGCAGAACGCAGAGGCAACCGGCGGTGATTCCGCGATCGCGATCGCCTTTGTTCCGCAACGTGATCGCAGCATCCGGGCGCACCTCACGAACCTGACCGGTCGCAAACAGTCCGGTACGCTCCAAATCCATGGCACGACGCTACCGTATGCGCTCGCCCCCAAAGCAGAAGTGCTGTTGCCCGTGCCTGTGGCACCCGCGCAGAAGGACAGCCTGTACAGCTGGAATTACACCTATCGCCTCGTTCCTGAGCACGGGGAACCGCGCACGGGCACATGGAAGATGGATTATTTCAGTGTTCCCCGCGTAACGACGCAGCCGATCAACTGGGAGGCGATCGCCCCGATTACACTCACCAATTATTTCTTCGGCAAACAGCCTGTCCGTGCGGTTACGCCCGCGGACCTGAGTGCGACGGCCCGCTGCGCATGGGACACAACAAACTTCTACATCCGTATCGATCTGCGCGATGACCACTGCGTTGAATTCCCCGAGGAGTGGCTCAAACCCAAAGCCTTGCAGTGCCTCTGGAACCATGACCAGGCGATTGAGGTTTATTTCGATACCGGCGCCAATGGACGCACGGCAGCTGAAGCGCGCTTCGACAACGATGACTATCGCTACGATTTCTGCAAACCCAAAGCGGGACAGAACGGTCGCGGTACGGTCTACCGTTTCCGCGAAGTCTACCACCAGCTGGCCGATGGCGTGAACATGGCTTCCAAGCAGGAGGCCGCGGAAAAGATCGGCAACGACTGGGTGCAGACTGCACACGGAGCCAGCGTTGTCATCACCTTCCCGCAGCGGTACATCGAACCGCTGATGTTGAAGCCGGGATTCTTAGCAGGCATCGGCCTCTTTATTCATGATTTCGATTCCGCCACGGATCGTACACGCTACAAAGGGATCAGCACGGCGACAGAACCCGGGCTTCACTGCGACAACCATCCGGAACGCTGGCCACTCATGATCCTGGGCGATTAAACGCAGCCTTACCTCACGCACAAAAAAAAGCCGATACCCCTCACGGGCATCGGCTTTTTTCATGACCAGATCGGCGCTTATCGGACAAGGATCACGGAACCAGCCTTGACCACGATCAGTTTAGCTTGCGAGGCCGTTACGGAGACATGCACCACCACACCTTCAGGCAGAGCGGTCGTCATCAACGCCTGACGTACGCGATCGGCACTGGCCGCATCGAGGCTCGCATAGCTGAAGAGCTCCTTAGTATAGGGCAATGAGACGCCTTCCGCACGCACCTTCAGATCGCCCACGATCGTCAACGCGCCGGACACGGCCAGCTGAGCGTCGTAGACGCCGCCTTCATTGGTGATGGTAAGCGGTCCCAACACGGTTGCGGTACCCGTCAAGACGCCACCGCGCAACACGATATTCGTCACGCCGTTCAGCGTAGCAGAATCGAGATTGAGGGTGCCTGATTCAACGATCAGCGTTCCCGCATAGGCCAGCGTGCCGGAGAAGGTCTGCATCGCACTCCCGGTCTTGCTGACAACGCCTGTTCCGACCAGCATGCCGGAAAACGCGGCATCTGAAAAGGCATTCACGCCTAATGTCCCGAAGACCAGCGCAACCTGTCCCGTGCCACTTAAGGGCCCGACAACTTCCTGCTGCGACAAGAGCGAAAACTGTCCGTTCAGCGCCATGCAGGATGTATCAGAGAAGGCATTGTTTGTTGCCGTTAAATTGGACAACAGCCAATTTCCCGCACGCGCGTTACGCGTCGAATTAATCACTTGATTCGAACGGACATCGACCACGGTCCACGTGATCCTATCCAGGCTGGTCTCCAGGGTCCACTTCACCGGATCGCGGCCCGTCGAATCGTTGCCTGTGTAATAGGTATACCCATCAAAAATAGTGACTGCAGGCAAAACAATCACCAACGGATTGACCGAACCGTAGGCGCTGTAGAATTTGTTGTTTGTCTTATTATCAACCGCATTGGGAGCGAGCTCAGCCGAGTTACTGCCGTTGCCGATCTCACCATATGCGGTCGTAGCCGCCGGCCAGGTCAGATCTGTCCCGGACAGCATCAACCGGAATTCCGCAATCTGATAATTATTCGAGGCATAGTTACTGCCAGCCGGATTCATCAGCAGCGGTGTAAAGCGGATGTAGCGCGCCTGGATACCGCGTGCGACAACAGCCTGTCCGCCGCCCTCGATGAGGGTGTTGCCGGAATAGGTCGAATTACCGCTGTAGATGGTCGTGCCAGACGTCTGTTGCAGACCGATCGGGGCCATCCCGTCTTTCATCTGGGTTGTGCTCCAGATGTTCGTTCCGCTCAGCGCATTGCGGAGATAGACGCGTTCACCTGCATTCGAAATCACAGCGCCGCCGGGACGAATATCCAGGTACTGTTCGGACGCTGTTTTCAGAATGACCGTCCCTGTACCCGTGACCGACCCGGTAAAGCGTTCGGGATGGGTTAAAACAACCGTGCCGTTATTCACTTCCAGCGTGCCTGATCCGCTCAGGTTGGCAAGCGTCTCGGGTGCAACCAGATTTTCCAGCAGCAAGCATCCGTTGCTGCCGAGCACAATCGGCTGATCATCCGGAATCGCATTGATCTGTACCGGTGTCACAGGGAAGCTGGGCGTATAGGTCCTGCGCGAGGTCGTGGTCGCATAGCGCGTCTTCTGATCCAGCAGGTACCAGTTCGTCGTCGTGCCAGTGACATATCCGACTTCAAGCGTCCAACTGACCGGATCGCGGCCAGGCGCATCGCCTCCAGTCGCCCAGCGATACCCGTTAAACGTCCGTAAACCCGGATAGGTGATCGTCAGCGGATTGTCACGGCTATCGTTGGT
>CAZMLC010000063.1:0-3259 GCA_964567125.1 uncultured Akkermansia sp. | reverse complement strand
CACGTTCGATGAAGTCAAAATCTTCAGCTTACCGCCGTTGACGGTCGTGGTGCCCGTATAGCGCATCGTGTCCGCGCCAAACAGCGCAAGCCCTGTCCCCTCCTTGGTGAAATTCAAGACCGCGGAACCATCTTTCAGCTGCGACTGGGTCAGTTCGGTATCCGCATTGGCAATCACCGCAATCGTCGCGGCACTGGCGCCATTGTTGATCACGCCGCCGCCCGGCAACGTATTGGTCATAAAGCCGACGGATTCGCTCAAGCCATTGAGATCGAGATAACCGCCGAAAAATTGAACGCGTCCCGTATCATCAATCTGATTGCCGTTTGAACCTGTCAAGCGGACGAGCACATTGGATTCAATGCCGATGATACTGGCAACGGCATAATTCGTCGGTGCACCGCTCTTATTCAGTTCGATCACGCCGCCGCGGCCATGCAGACTGAGCCCGTTATTCAGCTCAGTTCCACTCAGAATAAGTGTTCCCTCACCCCACTTGGAGCCGTTACGGTTCAGATAGCGCGATACGCATCCCGATGCGGTCAACGTCGTATTGCTGGCCACATTAAACCCGCCGCTACCGATGCCGATCGGAGCGTCATACGTCAGATCAGCCAGCGTATAGACAATGCTCGAATCGGTCGCTGTATTGAGCTTGACCCCCGTGCTGATCGCGTTGTTCTGCAAAATCAGTTTACCGGAACCGGAATGTTCAATGGTTCCCGTGCCACTGATGGCCGCGTTCAGCGTGACATCGGTTCCGGCTGCCACTGTAATCGTACCATTGTCCAATGTGACCGGTTGCGTAAACGTCAACGGCGCATTGCTGTACGCCAGATCCGCGTAGCAGAGTGTCGAAAGGTCGAGCACGCCGCCATTCTGCACCGTCAATGCGGACATCGCGGGCGTGGAGGCGAGGTAGACGAGCGTAAAACCATCAACCACCTGGCTGTCCGCAAGTTTGACACCGTCCAGAGCGATCCGCGCCTGCGGACGGATTACATAGGATTCCGGCACGTTCTTCAACCAGACGGAATTGGTCAGAATCAGGCTAGGCACATTGGCAAACGTACCGTTGTACACGGCCGGATAGCCGCGCAACGGCGAACCGAACATCAAGGGGGAACTCCAATCGCCCAGCGTGAGCGTTTGCGCAGCGGGCGACTCGAGAATACCGGCAAAGACCGGCTCGCCCAATTCTGCGGCTTTCACATACAGGGTGCCATCCGTTTCCATCAGCATGCGGCCAAAAATATAGTTCGGGCGATTCGTCGGAACTATGGCGACCGACGCACCATCGAAGCGCAATCCTGCACTGATCTCGCCAGGCGTCGCAAACGCGCTATTGTTCGTGCTGAAGAGAATACCGGAGGGAGCGCTGTTCATCGGTCCACCCATTGATCCACGATTGGACACGCGCATGTCCACCTCGTGCCAGCCTTCAGTCAACGCAACATTTTGCTTAACAACTTTGACGCAGGTATTCGTATTGAAAAGCAACTGGCCATCAATCATCAGCGCCGAGCCATCATCGAACGATCCGAGGAAACTGTATGTACCCGTGATCGGCGCATACCATCGGCCCTGATAGCTGAATTGAGTATTTACCGGATAAGTTCCCGATACCGTCGTCATCCAATCCGCAGTGGATTTCACGCCCAGATAGGAAAGTGCCGCATTCATGTTGATGGTGCTGCTGTTGCCATCATTCACGCCCTGATATTCAATCCAGCCGAGTTGGTTTGTCAGCGTGAGCGTACCGCCGGTGAAACGCAGTGTACCCCACGGAAAGAGCGAAGCGGCCCCAATAACAACCGCGTTGTCGGCCTGCACGATTCCGCTGTTGTTGCGCGTGCCCACGAGCGTCAACGTTCCCGAACTCGTCAACGTTGCGCCGTTTGCGAGTTGACCAGCATAATTTACTTCGGAGAGGACATGCAAATGGCCTGCGTTTTTAACTGAGGTCGTAATCACCGCATTCTTCGTATCGCCGATCAGCGCGTTAACCGTCTCCGTGAACCCGTTCAGATCCAATTCGTAGGTCGACCTACTCGGTACGGCGCCGAAAATCAGACGCCCCTTGCCCTCGCCGTGCGGCAAAACCTCATCCGCGCCAAGGCGCAGACGCGAACGCATGCCGTTGACAGAACCAGGGCCTGTTGTTCCGATCGCGGTATCACCGGCATAATCGTTACCCGGGTTCATAAGAATCACAGGGGAGTTTTCATAGACCAATCCAAGCGACCCCGGTCCGGTGATCGCTGAATACACCATGGTGCAGGCCGTCTCGCCCGCATAGCCGGCCGTGATATATCCGCCGCGCTGGGTCAACGTGATGCCGCGATTGGTCGCAATCTGCAACGGGATGACGCCGTCATCATTCATCAGCGTGCCCCCATCCAGCACAATCGCATCCGCGCGCGGCGTGGCGGGCAATACGCCCAGGGCGGAATCGCGTTTGGCTCGCAGCCAGCCGTTAGAGACAATGGTACGGCCCGCATAGGTGTTCGTTCCTTCCCCGATAAATGTGCGGCCGCCACCGGAAAAAACAAGATCGCCAGAACCGCTGAGACGCGTGCCATTCAGAAAGAAATCGCCGAGCGGAGCAACATCAATGACAGCACCGTCGCTGAACGCGAACTCGCCGCCATTGATATACGCACGATAGAAGTTGGTCGTGGGAAGATTAGACTGCAGCATAAGCCCGCTCAGCGTCACAACCTCGGTATTCGTAATCGTGCGGTCCGTATAAACCGTCACAGGAATAACCGCTTTACCGTAATCGCCCGCAACAGTCCCCTCCACCCAGTTGGATGAATTCTGCCAAGACGTGAGAACCGTATTGGTTGCCAGCCAAACACCATCCGCGCCGTGCGTAAGCGAGGCAACCCCGAAGAAACTCAGCAACCACATGCACAGTATTCCGCGCATGCTCGACACTGTTTTCGTAAGCATAGAACACTCCTTATGATTATTTATTTACATACCGTACCAAAAAGCAGCAGAATTCTCATTATTTTTTTACGTTTTTCCGGCTGACAGACGGATTCCGTCTTCCACTCGGAATAGAGTAGACACCCACACCGTTTTTTGCGATTATAACACAAATCTGGATGTATCGAAATCTCGTGTGCGCTGAAACGCGTAACGATTGCTCGTATACGGTTTGAACGGTATGTCCGTTTCAACTTTGACGTGACGCCTACATCAGCAAGAAAGGATTTATGGAGACTGTCGATTTATCGGCCAAGCGTTACCT
>CAZMLC010000062.1:0-16903 GCA_964567125.1 uncultured Akkermansia sp. | reverse complement strand
AAATGAAAAATATGAATAAGATTGATTTTACGCGTCGCGGCTTCATGCTCGCGGCGGCTGGAGCTGCTTTGGCTCCGCGCGCATTCTCCGCCGGGCGGACATCCTTCGCTTCGGCCGACGAGGCGTTCGCCGCTGTCGGATTTGACCCGGCTGCCACCGGACATGGCTTCTTCACCGTTATCGCCGACCCGCATGTGTCGCCGGTGGAGAAGGTCGGCATGGCGAATCTCGTCGTTTTCAAGGAGACTGTGAAGGAGATCAACCTGATGCGGATCAAGCCCGTCAAGATGCTCGTACTGGGCGATCTCGTGACGCGGGGCAATCCGTGCTTTGGCAACAGCATTTCGGACTCCCGCCCGATGATCGAGGACTTCGAGTCTTTCAAGGGTGTGATGGCCGGGATGGATCCGTCCGTCAAGTGGGAGATCATTCCTGGCAACCACGATGCGATGGGACCGGAGGACAGGGCGTATCCCGACTTCTGTCGCGCGTTCGGCATGGACAGGCCCTGGCACCGCGCTGATGCGTTCGGCCTTCCGATCATAATGTTGAACGGCGGGCATAACGGCGAGCTGTCATCCGAGCAGGAAAAATGGCTTTGCGCACAGCTCGTCACGCTTCCGCCGAAGGGCGAAGTCATCCTCGCGATACACCAGCCGCCCGGCAACACCGTCGCCGAATGGCGCTCGAGCGCGGCCATGCGTTCCTTCATGGAGGCGTACGACGGCGAGACCGTGATCCTCGCAGGGCACAATCACGGCCACAACACGGTGCAGCTCATGGCGCCCTGCGGCAAAAGCGCCACACAGATAACGGTGCAGGCTTTCCGTAACGGATCCAAACCCACGTACTGGCTTGTGGGTATCGCGGGTGGCCGGATCGCCGCGCTCGTGAAGCGTGAGAGCGAAGGCGCTTTTACCGTTCACAACCGTTCTGCATTTCCCGGCCACACGTGGTCGCTGCCGTTCGAAAATGTGCCGGGATTGATCAGAACGTATGAGTGTGACAAGCCCGGAATGACAATTACGCGCTATTTCTCCGCATTCACGAAGAAACCAAATACGTTGTCAAAATGCGGATATTACTTCAGCTATCCTAAGGGCGTGGAAGGCTTCATCGAGACGCCGGCAGACAAGTCGTATGCCAAACTTTTCGTCAATTGTAACTTGATGTTCGCCCCGAAGAAGAAAAGGAACGGTGAAGCCTTCAAGGACGCGGAATTTCTCGTATCGGCGGACGGCTTCGCGTATGCCCCCTTGAAGTTCGAGCGCGCATACGGCATGGCGGCAGCTGAATTGCCGTCGGAGCTGCGAAAGGTCGGCCGTCTGTTCTTCAAGGTTTCGTTTGACTACATCGACGGCATGTTCTCCGGCCTCGCCCTCGGCGTCTGACGCCGGGACGATGCCGCAACATTTTCGCAGCGGATAACACGCGAGCCGTCTGTCGTGACGCAGATCAACTTTCTCAACGGGCTGCTAGTCGGCCTGAGGGGCCAGGGCGACATACGACAGCACGTTGTCCGGAAGCCCCGAACACTCGACGACGACGTAGGCGTATTTCACACCCGCCGGAGCGACGGCCGCGAGCCGGGTTTCGGCCTGCGACAGCACGGGCCCTGCGGTCCGCGTTCCGTCGCGCTCGTGTGTGGACCAGAACACGGTCACCTTGGCCCCCGAAACCTTTCGCTCGACTTCAAGCCTGTACGAAACGCCAGGCGTGACGGGCACGGCCTCGGAGCGCCACCCGATCTTGCGCTTGTACCACATGTCGATGTGGTCTGTGGAAGCCCAGCGCAACGTCAGCGCCGGATTGCGCAAGAGATTGCCCTTGACCCGTGCGGGTGTCAGGCCAACATCGGCTGTCGCCACGGCTTCGCTAATTGTCACCGAGCCCGAGAAAACTTCGTTCCCGGGACGGGCGACCAGCAGACGGTACGCGCCGGCGGGCAAGTTGCGGAACGCGTAAACGCCGTCGGCGCCAGCTAAGGTGGAGTAACCGGTCCCCGCCAGCATGACCTTGGCCGGCACTTGTCCCAGCCGGCCGTCCAGGGTCACTCCGGAGACGCGCCCGCGCAGCTCGCCGCCCTTTGGACCTTTCGCGGCCAGCGCACCGAGCGTGACCATAAGGTCAGCGGCGTTGCGGGCCGACGCGTTGGCGCACGCGAGAATCAGCGGCTCAGCCTCGGCGCGGTTGTTCTCGGCGGCCAGCGCCTTGATCCGCGGCGCACGCTCGAGGACAAAGGCATGCAGATGCTCCTGGTTCTGCCAGAAGGCGGCGAGAGCTGAGTCATCGTCGGTCCCCAGCACCTTCGGGGCGTAGCCGGCGATGCAGACCTTCTTGCCGTCCACCCAGTTCTCCATGGGCGAGTGTAGCGCCCCCGACACGACGAGGGCGTGCGGTGGCGCGCCGGTGTCCTCGGTGAAGTGCAGCAGCGCGCCGATCCAGCGGGCGGCGTTCGCTGGCGTCTCGGTGCGCAGCGCCTGCAGCGCGCGGCGAAAATAGAGGTCGAACATCCCCAGCGTGTGGGCGCTGACTTTGCCGTCCGCGCCCACGAAGGCGTGCGACGTCTGCAGGTGCGTCGGCCGGAGCGGGGTGAAGAGATAGTCGTCAATGTAGAAGTCAGACATCTGCATCCAGATGTCCGGTATCCAGCAAGTCGTGCGCAGGCTCGCAGTCTCTTTTGGCCCGAGCGCCCGCACCAGCGGCGCGTCGGGACCGAGCACCGCAACGGCGGCGGCCGTGATGTCGGGGTGCGGCCCCCACGCAAAGGCGCGGGCCGAAATCAGAACGGAGAAGAGGGTGAGAGCAGGTCTGAAAATCAAGTGTTTCATGCTGAAATAGTATACAATCCGGCCTGTGATGTCTAGGTGTCAAGCGCCCAGCAATTCTAAAAAAGCTTCATGCCGCTTCTTCGCTGGTGGCGTGAGCACTGGCCGTTGCATCGGCATCCGGCGTCGCCACATTTAATATGAGTGACGTGCGCGGCTTCTGCTGCGCAGACTCACGGCTCTTTTTGCGGTTGGTCGGCGGGAAGCATCTGCGTAATCGGAACGATGCGCAGATTGCGCCAATGTGCCACGGTCTCGTATGTCGTAAGTCCGAAGGGCTTGGACTGCTCGATTTCGCCCGGCCGCAAACTGAAGTGCGTGGCATCGTCAAATTCGATGCGCGCGCGGTAAAGCGTATCGTTCAGAAAAATTTGCAGCACGCCGGGCGTGATACGGACGCGCAGCGTATACCAGCGGTTATTTTCCAGCGCGACGCTCTCGGACCAGGGATTCTGCGAAGCATCGTTGTAATCGAACGACGAAATGCCGCAGAGGCTGCCGCCCCAGCCGCCGATGATGACGGTGAAAAAATTCGTTTCAATCGGCAGCGTGAGGCCGATAAAGAAATCCGACCCCTCGACGCGCATGGCGTCGAGCGTGACCTCGTAGTTCATGGTCGGAACCGCGTTGGTGTACACGATGCCCGCCAGCGGTTTTCCCCGTGCGCACGTGAACGTATTGCTGGGGAGAACGGTGAAGGTGCTCGACGTGTCGAATGCGATCGGCTGCCATCCTGGGCGTGCTGCTTCAGCGAAAAGATTTTTCGTGGCAGGCGTTGCGGCTGCCACGGAAAACGCCAGAAGCAGAGTAAGGATGGCGACCGAGGTGCGCATCTTAGAACTCCAGCGTATCGCGGGTAGGCGGGCGTTCCACTTTCGGTGCTTTGCCCGTCTCCTTGCTGATGAATTCCGCTTGCAGATGGCGGCGGGTGGGCCCGCTGTAGATCTGGCGCGGACGTTGCAGCTTAAAGCGCGGATCTTCGCGCGCTTCCTTCCACTGGGCGATCCAGCCGGGGAGGCGTCCAAGCGCGAACATCACGGTGAACATTTCGCGCGGAATTCCGATGGAGCGGTAAATGATGCCGCTGTAGAAATCGACGTTCGGATAGAGATTGCGCTTGATGAAGTACTCATCGGTTATGGCGATCTGCTCCAGTTCATGGGCGATGTCGAGCAACTGATCATCGCATTTCAAGGTCTTGAGCACGCGGTCACAGGTCTGCTTGATGATCTTTGCGCGCGGATCATAGGTCTTGTAGACGCGATGGCCGAAGCCGTAGAGCAGTTCCTTGCCCTTGGAGGCTTTGACGGTCTCGACGAACTGCTTGACGGATTGGCCGCTCTTGATGATCCCATCCAGCATCTCGAGCACCATCTGGTTCGCGCCGCCGTGGAGCGGTCCCCACAGGGCGCAGATACCTGCCGCGACCGACGCGTAGAGGTTCACGCGCGCGCTGCCGACCAGGCGCACCGCAGAGGTTGAACAGTTCTGTTCGTGATCCGCGTGAAGGATCAGCAGCACGTTCAGTGCCTTGACCACCTCCGGATGGATCTCATACTTGTTCACCGGCGAACTGAACATCATGTTCAGAAAGTTTGCGCAATACTTCAGGTCGTAGCGGGGATAGACAAAGGGCTCGCCGATCGCTTTCTTGTAGGAGAAGGCCGCCAAGGTGCGCACTTTGCTCATCAGGCGTGTCGCGGCGATATTGATCGCCTCTTCCGGTTCATCGGGGCGATGCTGCGAGAGTTCCGGGTAGAAGGTCGAGAGCGAAACCACCATGGCGGAAAGCACGGCCATGGGATGAGCGGTTTCCGGAAACTGGCGGAAAAAGCGGCTCATGTCCTCGTGGATCATAGAGTGGTGGTTCAGCAGGGATGACCACTGGACGCGTTCCTTCGGGTTCGGCATATGGCCATTGATCAACAGGTAGGCGACTTCGACGAAGCGCGACTTGGCTGCCAGCTCTTCAACTGGATAGCCGCGATAACGCAAAATACCTTTTTCTCCATCCAAATACGTAATGGCGCTGGCGCACGAACCGGTATTGAGATAACCGTAATCAAGCGTAACGGCTCCTGTTTCCTTGCGGAGGCGGCTGATGTCGATGGCGGGTTCATTCTCTGATCCGGTCACCACTGGGAGCTCAATCGTCTTGCCGCGGAACGTCAGCGTTGCGACTTCGGGGCTCGGCGTTTGGGCAGGGTGTTTTTTTGGGGCCATAGGCGTCATTTCCTTTTGTTGGTGAGTTCTTGGACGGCGTCATGGATATTGGCGAAGAGTGCGTCGAGCTTTACGGTGGGAACAGCGGAGAAGGCGATACGCACGAGGCCGGAGAGAACAATAACGCCCGTCTTTTTCGTTTCAAGCAGGTGCTTGCGCAAGGTTTCAGGATCAATCGTTGGTTTAATACACATGAAATAGCCCGAGTTACACGGCATTGCCGTGAACGAACGGGTATATTCCGGATGCGCGGCGAGGATCTCTTTAATCCGTTCGTAGCGGCATTTCAAAATATCGAACTTGATGTGTTTCTGTTTCTTATATTCGGGATGCGTGTAGGTTTTCAGCAGCAGGTGCTGACCCAAGCTGGAACAATTCGAGATCGAACCGCGAACCACGCCTGCCGCTTTTGATTCCAACGCCTTGTACTGTGCAGGGGTGGCGCTTTTGGAGCCGAAGGTGATAAATCCTACGCGGATACCCCAGACATAATCTTCCTTGGTCGGTCCGTCAAGTTTGACGGCCAGGATATTGCGGTGCAAATCGCAGAGTGAACCGAAGAGCGATTCGGTGCAGATGCCTGGCTCGTAGACTAAGCCGAAATAGGCATCGTCCAGCAGCACGACGACTTTCTTGCCGGCTTTGGCTGCTTTCAGCAGCGCCTTGCGGATCGCAATGGCATCCGCATGCGTCGCGGTATAGCCGGTCGGATTATTAGGGAAGTTCAGGATGACGACTTTCTTTTCGCCGGGACCGAGCAGGAGTTCCTGCATGGCCGTGACGTTAAAGGCGCCCTTCTTGTCGAACATCGGGAAGCGTTTCAGCGTGGCGCCAAAGGCGTCCTCGAAGAGCAGCTCATAGTTATCCCAGTAAAGGTCAGGAAGGATGACCGGATCGTTTGGATCGAGAAAAAGGAAGCCCGCAACGCTGAGTCCGTGTGTGAGCGCGTGCGTCACCACGGGCAGGCTGAAGTGTTTCCCGGTGAGGCTCGGGTTCTTTTCCAACATCATCTTCTGCCAGTGGGTGCGAATTTGCGGCAGACCGAAGCTGGGGGTATACAGAAACGCGGTTGAAGGCAGGTTGATGATGGCTTCCGCACTTTCCAGGCAGAGGGGCGAACCATCCTCCTCAAAGGCGGTGCCGATTGTCGCGTTGATCGTTGCATCTTTAGCCTCTGCGCTCTGTCCGAGGATACCCTTTGAGGGGAAATACGCGCGCTTTCCACGTTTTGAGAAAAAGTCAAGGAGAGTGCTTTTCTTGGCGGAAAGTTCAGTATTCAAGGCAACCGCTAGCGGGTGCAACGTTTTCGACATGTTTTTGGCTCCTGGGCGACACTAGGTTACGCACACGCAACGCGTGCATGTTTTTCCGTATGGGGAAAGTACTATAGTGAAAAGAGGGGGGAGCGTCAACAGCATTTTCATTTTCTTTTGAAAATGGTTTGGGGCATTATCCGGGCCGATTCGCACTGCAAAATCCGTCAAAAAAGCATATTGGATTGTGTACCGTCTCTTGACCCTTGTGCGAAGAAAGGGTACGATAGGCGTCATGCAAAATGAGCAGACTTTTTCGCGGCGCAATCTCTTAGCCTGGGCGCTTCGTGCGGGAACAGGCGGTGTGATCGCTGCCTTGCTTTTCCGCGCAACAGGGCGGCGCGTTTTGCGGGGGGGATCAGTCTGGCAACTTGATCCGCGCAAGTGCATTCAATGTGGGCGGTGCGAAACCGAGTGCGTGCTGCAACCTTCTGCGGTCAAGTGCGTACACGGCATTGAGATGTGCGGATATTGCAAGCTGTGTTTCGGGTATTTTAAGCCGAATGCGCCGCGTTTAGATGAGTCCGCCGAAAATCAGATCTGTCCGACCGGTGCGATTTTACGCAAATTCATTGAGGCGCCGTATTTCGAATATACCATTAACGAGTCACTCTGCACGGGATGCGGACTTTGCGTCAAGAGCTGCACCAATTTTGGTAATGGCTCGCTTTACCTTCAGGTGCGCCATGACCGCTGTGTCCATTGCAACACCTGCCGCATTGCGGAGCGCTGCCCTGCGCAGGCGTTTACGCGCGTTCCCGTCGAGGCCCCTTACCTGCTGAAGGAGAAGCTATGAGGCAGCGGATCGGACGCGTAGCGTGGGGGATCGTAAGTGTGTTGGGGGGGCTCTGCAGCAATCAGGTTTGCGCGGAATCACGGTTTCCTAAACCGCAGTTTGAGTCGGCGTACACTGCACCGACGGTGCCGAATCCGCCTGTGCAGGAATTACTGGCGCCCTGGGCGGATGTGGCCATGTTGGCGTTGGCGTTGACGGTGGCGACCGTGTTGATTTACCGGGTGCGGTCGCGGCGTTGGATCCTGGTTTTCTCAGGTTTTTCATTGTTGTTTTTTGGTTTTGTGCGTCAGGGGTGTCTCTGTCCCGTGGGTGCGACACAGAACGTTGTGGCGGCCGCGTGGCAGGGGGGCGGGTTGCCTGTTTATGCGGCGGCGATTTTTGTATTACCCTTGTTGTTTGCACTCTTTTTTGGACGGGTTTTCTGTGGTGCGGTCTGTCCGTTGGGCATGCTTCAGGAGTTTTTCGTCATCCATCCCGTGCAGGTTCCACGTCGTGTGGACGCGGTGTTGCGGCTCATTCCCATCACGGTGCTCGGCATTGGCATTGTTGCGGCTGTGAATGGTGCAGGGTATCTGATCTGCCGCAGCGATCCCTTTGTTGGACTCTTCCGGCGCAGCGCGCCGCTGTCCATGATTCTGGTGGGCGTGGCGGTGCTGCTGGTCGGTATGGTGATCGCGCGGCCCTATTGCCGCTATTTTTGTCCGTATGGTGTTCTTTTAGAATGGTGCGCGCGCGTAGGCTGGAAACGGTTTGAAATCACGCAGGAAACCTGCATCAACTGCCGGCTCTGCACCGGAGTTTGCCCTGTGCAGGCGATCGTCATGCCGCGTGAGCCGTTGCCCGAGCGTGCGCGAACCTTCCAGTTCAGGCGTTTTGTGCGATTGATGGTGCTGGCACCGGTTGTTGTTGCCGGGGGCTGCGTACTGGGGTGGTTGGCCGGACGTGTGGTGGCCTCTGCGCATCCTGACGTGATTCAGCAGGCGGCGTTCGAGCAGGCGGCTCGGAATGGGAGCGAGGAGGGGCTGGTCGATATCGAGGCTGCGCGGCGTAACGGTGCAAATGCCGAGGTGGTGGCAGGCCGTGCGGCTGCCACGGTGGCGCGCTTCCGGCTGGGAACGGCATGGGCCGGAGGTTTCTTAGGGTTTGTCGTGGCGTTGCGCATGTTGCAGCTCACGCGGTTGCGGAGGTTGACGCAGCACGAAGCGGATCGGATCCGGTGCGTGGCGTGTGGACGCTGCTATCCCGCCTGTCCGAAGAATCTTACCTGATGGATGCTTATGGGCCGGAGGACGTATAATTTCGGGAAAAAGGATGAAGAAAAACGTGCCGGCATACGTCTTACATTGACTTGCGAGGTTAAAAACGGTATTTTAATCGCTCATTTCTTTCTATAAGATAGGGGTGAACCGAGAAAAGGAACCTTATGTCCGTATCAAAATCGAAGAAAAAAGATGGTGCGAAGCCTGCTGCGAAAAAGGCTTCAGCAGTAAAGTCATCCACCGTAAAAGGCGCTGCGAGCAGCACGAAAAAGAGCGCTCCGCATGCGTCGAAAGAGGCCGACAGTGCGGTCGAGGATAAGAAGGAGCACGCGAAAAAGGGCAAGGTTGTAAAGCCGCAGGTGGTTGTGCCGGCGAAAAAAGGCGGCGCAGTCGTAAAGGTGGCCGAAAAGGCAGCTGAAAAGGCCACCGGAAAGGTAGCCGGGAAAGCAACCGAAAAGGTCGCCGAAAAGGCAACTGGAAAGGTGGCCGGAAAAGGAACCGCAAAGGTAGTCGGAAAGACAACGGGGGAGGTTGAAGAACCTTCGCCGGAGGATATGAATTTCGATCCTGAGGAGCTTGCCAAACAAGCTGAAGGGGTTGGGCTTGACGGGTTCGATTTCCTGACGCTTGACGATATTGACAGCGTCGATGCCTTTGCCATGGATGGCGGCATAGAAGCGGAAAACGATGAGATGCGCTTTGAGGTCAACGGCGCCGAGTTCACCGTTGGATACGAGCCTGCGGAACTCGTCCTGGATGCGGATGCCAACGATGCGAAAGCCAAGCGTGAGGAACGCAGTGAGCGGATCAAGATGCTCATCAAGCGGGCGGAGAATCAGGGCGGCTATTTGACCTATGACGATATCAACGAGGCGTTACCCAGTTCGATCATTCACGGAACGGATATTGAGTCGTACCTGGCGATTCTGCGCGGTATGGAGATTGAGATTATCGACGCCTCCGAAGTGGAGCGTTTCCGCAGCGAGCAGGAGGCAGGGGGCGAGCGTGGTTCGCGCAACCGCATGGACTTCTTTGATGATCCGATCCGCATGTATCTGCACCAGATGGGGCAGGTCCCGCTGTTGACGCGCGAGCAGGAGGTTGAAATCTGTAAGCGCATTGAATACGCCGAAAGCATGGAGCGCGATCTCTTCAATCGCTTCGCGTTTACGCCGCGGCTCTACTTGGAATTGATCGATAAGCTGGAGACGGGCACGGAACGCTTTGACCGTGTGGTGACTGATAAATTCGCTGACAGCCGCGATGCCTATATGGAGGGCGTGGACAAAATCAAGAAGAGTCTGATGACGGCGAAGAAGAAGATTCTCACGGCATTCGAGGCCGTCTGCGCTGCCAGCAAGGTGCCCGCGAAACGTTCGCGTGCCGTGAAGTCGCTTGAAAAGGCGCGGCATGACTTAGTCGATGTCTTTTTCAGCTTAAACTTCAAACAGAAGATTTTGGAAAGCCTCTGTACGGAGGCCGATGAGAAGATCTATCGTCCGTACAAGAGCATGCTCAGCGAGCAGAAGAAGCTTTTAAAACAGCGTGAGACGAAAAAACGCAACCAGACGTTGCGCGAAATCGAGATTCGTCTGAAGGCGCTGGAAGATGAGTTTGGCATGGACGCTGATGAGTTCCTGTCAACGTTTGAACAATTGCGCGATATCCTGAGATCCGGGCAAAAGGCTCGTACCGAGATGGTTGAAGCCAATTTGCGTCTGGTGATCAGTATCGTGAAAAAATACATGAACCGTGGTCTTTCTTTCCTCGACCTGATCCAGGAAGGAAACACGGGACTCATGAAGGCCGTTGAAAAATTCGAGTATCGCCGCGGATACAAATTCAGCACGTATGCAACGTGGTGGATCCGGCAGGCCGCGACGCGTGCGATTGCAGATCAGGCTCGTACGATCCGAATTCCAGTTCACATGATCGAAACGATTAACAAGCTGCTGCGTGTGCAGAAGAAGCTTGTTCAGGAGCTTGGTCGTGAACCGACGCCGGAAGAAGCAGCAGAGGAGATGGACATCCCCGTTGACCGCGTACGTGCGGTTTACCGCATGGCGCAGCAACCGATTTCGTTGCAGAGCCCGGTGGGCGATGGGGATGATGCGCATTTCGGCGACTTTATCGAAGATAAGTCAGCGGAGAGTCCTTCAGAAATGACAGCCTACAGTATGCTGAAGGAGCGGTTGCAGGAAGTTCTAACCACATTGGCTGACCGGGAGAGACAGGTTCTTGATTACCGGTTTGGCCTGACGGATGGTTTTTCCCGCACATTGGAGGAAGTAGGCAAGCAGTTCAATGTGACGCGTGAGCGTATTCGCCAGATCGAAGCAAAGGCGTTGCGCAAGTTGCGTCATCCCACCCGCATGCGCAAGCTGGAGGGATTCTTAGAGACGCGCTAAAGTAGGTTAGGAATTACTTTATTATGGAGCAAAGTTCAGTACAATGTAATTTCCAGAGTGCCATCGACGCCATCGGGCAAAACCCCGCGTTGATCGTCATTTTGGTTTTGGCTGGTGTTTTAGGACTGGCAATCGGGTTTGCTGTGGCCAAGCGTTTGAGCAGCCCGGTCAAGTCAGGTCGCGCAAGCAGGAAGGCCTCTTCAGCTCCGATGGGAGATGGAAGTTGTGTTGAAATCTATGTCGGCAATTTGAGCTACGACATGACGGAAGCGCATATGCGCAAGGAGTTCGAGCGGTTTGGTGTTGTGAAGTCGGCGCGTATCATTACGAACCGGTTCAACAGCAAGTCAAAGGGATACGGATTCATCGAAATGCCGAATCGCCCTGAGGCGGAAGCCGCAGTCAAGGCGCTGCATGACCGGGATATTCTCGGACGTAAGTTGCGCGTGAACGAGGCGAAAAACAAGTCACACGAGTAAGTCGTTATGACCGATCAAGGTCGTCCAGATCGTACGATGAGGATTGATATCAATCCCGCGGATATCGATCTCGGGGGTGAAGTCAAAATGGACCAGCCCCCGCGACAGATTTCAGGTCGTTGGCGTGTGCGCTCTTCTGAGCGCAGCACGCCTTTTTTTAAACTTCTCGAAAGCGTGTATGACGCTGTCTTTATTACGCGGCTTGATGGTAAGATTTTAGAGTGTAACGCGCGCGCAAGTGAATTTTTTCAGCAACCGCGCGCGAATCTGAACGGCCAGAATGTGGTGAACCTGATTTCGGGTGCTACGCCACAGCTCATGGAGACGATCCAGGAAAATTTACAGGATCGCACGTATATGCTGATTGAAGCGCGTTGTAAACGTGCTGACAATACGTCGTTTGCGGCGGAAATCGCGGTCAATAAAATCGAGCTGGATACCAAGGGGCAACTCTGCTTCTTTGTGCGCGATGTGACGGTGCGACAGCAGGCGTTGAGCGATTTAAAAGATGCCAACGAGCGTTTGCAGGCGCATGATCGTGCGCGCATGGAGTTTGTTTCCAATGTTTCGCATGAACTGCGTACCCCGTTGACATCGATGATCTATGGAATCGGTAATATGCTGCGCGGTGTCGTTGGCCCGATCCCCGATAAAGTGGTGCTTTATCTGGAACGGCTGCAGTCGGACTGTCAGCGTTTGATCGCCACCGTAAACGATATTCTGGATATGCGGCAAATCGAGAACAAGACGCTGGTTCTGACCAAGCGCGTAGTTCCGCTTTCTGCCGTTGTTCGCGATGGTGCCGAGGCCTTGCTGATTCAAGCCGATGCCAAGCGGATTACGATCACGTTTGATTTCCCGGAAAAAGAGCTTTTTTGCCAGTGCGATGAGCAAAAGATCGAACGCGTTGTGCTGAACATCGTCGGTAACGCAGTCAAGTTTACGCCGGCAGGTGGTCTGATCCACGTTTCCGTCGCACGGGCAGATGTGTCGGAAAACGAGCCGTCGCAACAATCCGCTGTAATCTCGGTCTGCGATACAGGTATGGGGATTCCGGACGATGTGTTGCCGAAGCTGACGCGCCGCTATTTTCGAGTCGGGGATCATGTGTCCGGTACGGGTCTGGGGTTGGCGATTTCACGCGAGATCGTTGAGATCCACGGTGGGCGGATGTCGTTCGCCAGTCCTGTTCCCGGGACAACCTGCGGCACCGCGGTCTATATCACGTTGCCGCTTGTTGAGGCGCCCCGGGTCCTGGCATGGTCACAGGAAAAGGCTTTCTTGGATTTTTTGCAGAGCGAGATCCCTTTGCGCGGCTATACCTTGCTTGTGGCCAGCAGCGCCCACGATGCGATTCAGCGTACGGAGGAGACCAAGGCCAGCGTGCTGATCCTTGATGCGCGCATCGAGGATATGGATGTGCGCGATTTGGTGATGCAGTTGCGCGAAAACTCCGCCATGCAGCGGTTGCCCGTGATCGTTGTCGGCATGACGCGCCTGGCGCGTTCCGATGTCGAATTCTATCGTAACTTCGGGATTTTCTATCATAGTTTACCGTGGAGCGCAAACGAGCTTGCACATGCTTTGGCAATGGCGGTGCGCGGCAAGCTGCGCTGATACGGTTTTATGTGCCTAAAAGCGTGAAATAAAAAAGGACATAGGAAAATCCTATGTCCTTTTTTGTATTCTGCACCGTGGCGTGCTTATTTTGCTTTTGCGGGCGCGGGCGGTGGTGTTGCCTTTTGCTGTTGCGGTGCCGCAGTAAGCTCTTTTTCTCCGTCATCCGAATCGTTCTCAAGCGGACGGTTCGGTTTGAATTCCTGACTGGAGAGATTCCATGCCAGCCATTGGGAGAAGAGGTTGCTTGCGCGGCGGCGTGCCAGATTCGTTCGGATTTGCGCACGCATCATTTCCGATGCCAGCGCATCACCCGGCTGGCGATCATGGACATACACGAGCAGCGCGTGCGTCGCGCTGGCCGGAATGCCTTCCGAAAGTTCACCCTTCTGCAATGTTGCAGCGCCGTAGGCTACGGCATAGCTGTTGGCGAATTTGGCGCTCTGGATATCGCTGACCGTATAGGTGACAGAGGTTGAAACATTCAGTGTTTTTGCTTTGGCCGCATCCGCAAAAGACTTGCCGGCTTTAACCGTATCCAGCAGATTCTTGCGCAGGTCCGTCACGTAGCTTGTAAATGCGTCGCGGCGTTCCTTTTCAAGGGCACGCACTTTGACTTCAGGTAGTACCTGATCGTAGGTCGGCGTATGTGCGGCAACGAATTTAGCCTGTTGGATCACATACATGCAGGTTGTCCCTTTCGCGATACCGTAACGGGAATCTTCGCGGTTGGGATCCAGTTCAAAAGCGACATTTGCGAATTCAGTCGGATTTTCAAACGTCGAAGGCGGAGCGTCGCTGCTGAAGAGCGGCGTTGTGGAAATTGTGGCCGCAAACAGCTTCGCCAGCGCGGCGAAATCATCCGCACTTTTTTCGCGCGCCGCGTAGACGGTGAAGGAAACGTTGGTTTCTGCGCAATACCGTGCTTCTTCGGTCAGCAACTCGTTGTAGATGGAACCTCTGACCTCAGCAAGAGGAATCGGCTCTTTGGTCACGGTCGGCTCAGCGCCTGCAACCTTGTTGGTGACGGTTTTCTGATAGGAATCGATATGGCTATCATAGAACTCCTGCACATCAGCTTCCGGAACGGTCACGCGTGCAAAATAGTTCGTGATTGGAACAACAAAGTAACGCACGGACACTTGATCCGGCAGCGCGAAGGTGGCTTTGTTTTCCTCATAATAGGCTTTGTACTTTTCCTCCGCGAGACGCATCTCGGCGTTGGCGAATTTATTTTCAACCGTTGCAATTTGCACCGTGAAGCGATCCGTCATGGAGGCCAGTTCATCTTCCATCTCCATGTGAGAGATCAACGCCGCAGTCTCGATCAGAGAGGCGATCTTCATCATGGCGATCTGGTTTTTCTGGATCGTTTCATAGAGCGCAGGCGTCAGCCCGTTTTCCGCGAGCGTCATGCGATAACGGTCTAAATCAAAGCCATTGGCACCTTGGAAGGCTTGGACATCGCGAATCGAATCGCGAATTTCCTCTGTGGTGGCGCCGATGCCGTTCTTTTCCGCGAGCAGACGTGCCGCGATGCTTTCCCAGGCTTTACGGTCAGCCATGTTAGCGGAGAGGTCGTTGTCACGATTGCGTCCAAAACCGCGCACAGCAGTCACTGCCGCGTTGAAGTCGTCGGATGTGATGTACTGGCCATTGAGCTTCCCTGCGCTCTGTGCCTCCTTGGGTATGCTGAAGCACGACCCCGTTGCAACAAACGCGAGTGAAATAATGATGGCAAAAAAGCCCCACAGGATACGGCTACGAATCAATCGGTTGAAGTGATAGATAAACACGGTGTTTGATCCAATCTGAAATAAGCGCGCAGATGTTTGCTCGGAAATTGAAACGCTGCGCTTTCGATTTCAATTCCCGAAAAGTCCAGCTTTACGATTAGTTGTTTGCTTTGGTTTCTGCTTTGGGCTCGCCCTCTTTCTTCTCTTCCTGCTTGAGCAGGACGGGGACGTTTTTGTCTGTGTCAGCGGCCTTGGTTGTTTCTTGCGAAGCGGTGACGAGTTCACCCGTCGCAAGATCGCTCCGGCCCTGAGCAAAGGCAAAACGATGAATCGCTGTTCCGCTGGGGCTCATGGCTAGCGTTGTCACGATATCGCGGCCCCCGACGGGTGCCTTTTCACGCCAGATTTTGACGGATGATTTTGCCTGCATGGGGAATGTAACGGGGTTTTCCATGCCGTTGGCGAGGATAATGGGGTAGTCACCGAAGACATCGTCGATGCGCGTCAGCATGCGGTTGGCGCCGGTCGAGATCTCGATGATGTTGGCTGCGCGCAGCCCCGTGATCTGGTAATGGGCGCCGTCGATCACAACAAGTCCGGTTGTCACGCCAATCCGAACGGTCTCGGCATTGGTGTCGCGCGTCAAGGTGAATTCAGCACGCCCTGCAATGTTCTTGCAGGTGAAGTCCGGCGTATAGACCGCGAAAAATCCCTCAGCAACGTTGTCGCGGATATTGGTTCTGACTTTCCCATTTGAGAGCAGCACCGTGCGAGCCAGAGGATTCTCCTTGGTGCAGTTGATCATCACTTCTGCATTCTCAAAGAGGAAGATCGTGTCCGACGCGGAGAGCAGGAGCATGGCTGAAGATTTCGGACCCGTACGGAATACCGTGGAGAGGGGATAGGCCTTATTGTCTTTTGCGGCTACAAACCCTTTTAGGTCCTCATTGTTGACTTCGCAGACGCCACGGATGTTGATCACGCGGATCAGCGACTCAAACTGCTTTGCTTGCGGCGCTTTAGGGTCAATCGCAGCGGCCTCTTCTGCAGCCGCTGCATCAGGTGCAGCGGCTGCTGCGGAAACATCGCCAGCTGCGGGTTTAGCCTCCGGATTGGCGGCTGCCGCGGCTGTGTTTTCATGCGCCGTTTCTGCAAAGACGCCCAGGGAGCACGTCACGAATGAGATACATGCAAACTCTTTGATCAGATTGTTGATGATAGCCATAACCCAATTCCTTTGTTTTGAAGTGTTCAGTGCGTAGATGTCGCGAAATGATTACTTGGTAGGCGTTGTGTTTGTTGGTGTTTTGATTGCGGCAGGAGCAAGGGGCGCCTTTGTATCGGTTGCAAGCTCAAACAGCGACCGGGTCGCCCTTGGCTGGTAACGTGTAACAAGGCTTTCCACTTGGGCAATCGTCATCTCCCATGCGGCATCGCCTGTTTTTTCAGCCTTCAGGTTTTCAAGCGCTTTTTTCGCGTCATCTTTTTTACCTTGGAGTGCCAGCACGCGCGCAACCCCGATTTTGGCCTGAGGCGCGAGGAAATGGGATCCATACTGGGCGATAAAATCGGAGTAGGCCTTCATCGCCGCATCCGTGTTGTTGAGCGCCTCAAGAGTGTAGGCGCGGCCCAATTGCGCGACTTCTTCAAATCCTTTGGGTGCGCCTTTTTTGAGAACAGTGTCATATGTTGTCAGTGCGTCCTCATATTTGGCCGTATCAAAATAGGTCTTCGCGAGGCGCAACCGTGCCGCCTGCGCCACAGGCGTCATGCTATACTTGCGGATCAGCAGCTCAAAGTCTTCCGCATTCTGCGCCTGCATAAAATCCCTGTTGGCATTTACGTTCAGATTCTTCCAGTAAAAACGCACACCGAACCCTGAACCGGCAATGACGCCGATGACAATCGCAGTGATAACAAAGCGACTTCCTTTGGCCTTCCACCAATCATAAAGGGGAACAAGCTCCAAAGGTAGGTTAACAGGAATCGCTGAAACGTGGTTAGATGCACCCTGTCCTTCTTTTTTAATCTCTTGCGTCATACTCTGCCTTATTCACGTTATTAAAGAGTCAAAATTATGATTCTTTTGTGATGTAAAAGCAAGTCAAAAGTAGGGATTTTGGAGTTGCGAATGAAGGCTGTTCCTGTTAAATTAAACGCTAAAAAATGGAGATTTAATATGAAAAACGCGCTGTTTTGCGCACTCTTAGCCGGCGGGTGTGTTTTTTCGCCGTCTGAGGCGGC
>CAZMLC010000061.1:0-17447 GCA_964567125.1 uncultured Akkermansia sp. | reverse complement strand
ATATCTTGGCGTTGCATTGCATCTGGCAATGCAGTATGATGCATTGATCGTTGTACGCCGATAGATGCTGTCGGGATTGATCGATAAAACAACGATGAGGAGGAGATGACCATGAGCAAAGCCGTTGATCTGAAGCACGAACAGCAGGTGACGCTTACGCGTCCGCGACTCAACTATTGTCTGGCTGCGCGCTTCTTCTTTTTTGCAATGGACTGTGTGACGGGCAAGCAGACCACGCTTTCCAAGGCCAAGCTGATTGAAAGCTTAGCGAGCGTTCCCTATCGCGCGTGGGAGGGGGTTCACTACGTCGAGCTGTCCAAGAAATACAATCGTGCAACCGCGGTGAGCAAAGGGCAGGCGATCATCGACTGGGGGCGCTGGGCGCAGGACAACGAGTATGGCCATCTACTGGTGCTGCACGAGAAGATGACGATTGACCACGTGCGCGATGCCTGGTATTTAATCTGGCCCGTGCGCGGCCTGATGCTGTTGAAATATCGGATACTCTCCTTCCTTTTAGCGCGGATCAGCCTGAAAGCGGCGTGGATTTTCAATGCGCAATTCGAGGATCACGCGGAGCATGTTTATGCGCAGGCGGTGGTGGATAATCCGGAATGGGAATTGCAGGGGCTTGGCAATGCGCCGCTGACGCGCAAGCTCTACCCGCAGGCGCAGAACTGGGCGGACGTCTTCCGGGCGATTAGCCTTGATGAGCGCAACCACCGCAACGAGAGTTTTCGTCTGGCGGGTAAGTCGGACTGCGTGTGCTAGCGCGTGACGCGAACACGATCCGCAGCGGTGCGTTTTGAATTGCGCTTGTTGCCCTACGGTGAATCCGATAAACTATGCGGCCATTGTTTAACAGCCTTGTATGGAGTTGCAGATGAAATACGATAAGAACCACGCGTTGGTAGAGAGTTCGATTCCCGGTCTTCCGGCGCCGCATCGCGGCAAGGTTCGCGACATTTATGATCTCGGGGATAAAATCCTGCTGGTCGCCACGGACCGTATCAGCGCGTTCGATGTGGTCATGCCCAACGGCATTCCGGATAAGGGCCGCGTGCTCAACACGCTCAGCGTCTTCTGGTTCGAATTGCTTTCATGGATGCCGAATCACCTCATCTCGGCGGATGTCGATGCCTACCCGCAGGAATTGCAGAGCGTCAAAGAGGATCTGCGCGGCCGTTCGATGCTGGTCAAGAAGGTCAAGATTGTGCCGTTCGAATGCATTGTGCGCGGGTATCTGACCGGCTCCGGCTGGAAGGAATACCAGAAGCACGGAACCGTGAATGCGCAGCAGCTCCGGCCTGGCTATCAAAATGGATCGAAGCTCGATGCGGCGCTCTTTACGCCTAGCACCAAGGCTGAACTGGGTGAACACGATATGCCGGTGTCGCTGGCTGAAATGGCAAGCACGCTGGGGCAGGTGCCCACGCGCACCTTGGCTGATATTTCCCTGCGGTGCTATACGGATGCCGCCGAATACGCGGCCAAGCATGGCATCATTATCGCGGACACCAAGTTTGAATTTGGCGTGGATGCGCAGGGGCAGTTTATCCTTGCCGACGAAGTCCTGACACCGGATTCCAGTCGCTTCTGGCCGCAGGAGAGCTACGCGGTCGGCGCGAATCCGCCGAGCCTGGACAAGCAGTTCGTCCGCGATTGGCTCGACAGCGTGAACTTCAACCATCAGCCCCCGGCACCGGTTTTGCCCGATGATGTCGTTGCGAAGACGCGCGAGAAATACATCGAGGCGTATGAGAAGCTGACCAAGAAACGTTTTATTTAAGAATCGTGCGCCCGGTACAAGAACATGCTTCGGGACGTGCTGAGGGCGCGCACGTTGCCGAAGACCAAGCGAAAGGGTATCGAATGAAGAAGTATGTTTGTGATGTTTGCGGGTACATCTATGATCCTGCAGTGACGGGTGTAGCATTTGAGGCGCTTCCTGACGATTGGACCTGTCCGGAATGCGGCGTTGGCAAAGATCAGTTTTCGGCGCTGAGTTAAGGCTCCGTAGGCGTACGACATGAAACGGGCGCTCGCGCCCGTTTTCTGTAAACCAGTCAGCGGACAAAAAAACGTCCTCAAAAAAAGATGCAAAAAAGAAAAATTACCCATTGACAGGGTTATCCCGATGGGGTACTATCTCGCCGTACATTGCAAAGAGGCGTTTGGTTTCGTTGTTGAAACAATCCTTGAGCATGTGAGATGGATGTTTTTCGGGTTTGGAAGTTTAAGACGGGAGTGTGAAGAATACTTAACGGCTTGCGCGTTCAAACAAAAAACTATTTAGGGGTAGCTTGCATCACGTCGTGTGAGGGTTGCTACATAGGCGGGTTGCCTACGTAACTGGATTTCGCCATGGGGTCTGGTTCTGCCTGGTACAAACATACATGGCGTGACTGAAGTAAGAAGGATAGAACATGGACATCTATGTGGGCAATCTTGCCTATTCAACGAACGACGACTCCCTGAAGGTTGCATTTTCAGCTTACGGCGAGGTGACTTCTGCGCGTGTCGTGACCGACCGGATGACGGGACGTTCAAAGGGATTTGGGTTTGTTGAGATGCCTGATCGCGCTCAAGCTCAAGCTGCAATCGATGCGATGAACGGCAAAGAGCTGGATGGTCGCGCACTCCGCGTGAATGAGTCGCAGCCGAAACCGCGCGAAGAGCGCCGTGGTAATGGTGGCGGCGGCGCTGGCGGTGGATTCCGTGGTGGCCCGCGTGGTGGTGGCGAGCGTCGTGAACGCCGCGAAACCCGTTGGTAGTCGCTGCTGATCGAGCAATTCAAAGAAAAAGGCCGACCCCTCCGGGATCGGCTTTTTTATTTTTGAAGAACCCACGTTCTGCCATTCAGGAGGACGTTTATTTTATTTTGCGAAACGGATGGACAAGGTTAGCGGATGTCGGGTAAACTTGAATCCATCGGGTGGATATGCAGTTAATGGAGGATAATCATATGGTGATCATTGCACAACAAACCGGTGTTGTTCAGGTTACAGAACAGTCGCTCGCGCAATTGTCGAACGCGGTCAATGCGCAAGCCGATCACGGCCGTGAGGTGGTCGAGATGGTGTTGCGCTGGCTCGTCGAAAACGGCGCGAGTTTTATTGTCAGCTGCGTTGTCGCGCTGCTGTTGCTATTGGTCGGTGGCTATCTCATTCGTTTCGCCACCTATTCGACGCGCAAGGCGTTGCAAAAGACCGGTCGTGTCAATCAGTTGCTGGAGTCGTTTCTCTGCAGCGTGGTGCATAAGGGCGGCTGGATTCTGCTGTCGATGATTGTCCTGCAGCGGTTGGGCATCAATATCGCGCCGTTGGTCGCGGGGTTAGGCGTAACCGGCTTTATTCTCGGCTTTGCGTTTCAGGAATCGCTGGGCAATCTTGCAGCCGGCATGATGATCGCGCTCAATCAGCCGTTTAAAGTCGGCGACTATATTATCGCCGGCGGCACAGAGGGCAGCGTCAAAGAGTTGAACATGATGGCGACCTCGCTCTGCACGGGCGACAACAAGCGGATCACCATTCCGAACAAGGTGATCTGGGGCAGCTCGATTACCAATGTGACGGCCATGGACCGCCGCCGCTTTGAATTGGCCTTCGGTATTGATTATGGCGCTGATATTTGTAAAGCGCGCGAAGTCGTTTTAGAGGTGTTGCGCGCCAATCCGAAAATTTTTCAGGATCCCGCGCCGCTCGTGGAGGTGATTTCCTTTGCGGAATCGTCCGTGAACATGATTGCCCGTGCCTGGTGCGCGACAGGCGATTATTGGACTGTCTATTTTTCCATGATGCAGAAGGTCAAAGAGGCGCTGGATAAAAATCATCTGGAAATTCCTTTCCCGCAAATGGTGGTGACGGTCAAAAAATAAATGCTCGCTTACGAAACAGCCTATTGGAGCCAATCATCAGGATGTTTAGTCGGCGTCGACGAGGCGGGCCGTGGCTGTTTGGCCGGACCTGTTGTGGCCGGTGCGGTGTCGATCGCGCCGGAATGGATCTATACGCTCTATACAGGTCAACTGGCTAACTTGAATGATTCCAAAAAGCTGACGCCGGGGCAGCGGGACTTTTTTTTCGAGATTCTCACGCGGTGCGAAGGCGTGCATTGGGCCGTCGGGATGTGCAGCGCGGAGGAGATCGATGAAAAGAATATTCTCGTGGCAACGCATCTCGCGATGCGCCGCGCCATTGAAGCGATCGATATTCACGTTGATCATGCCCTGGTCGATGGTCTGCCTGTGAAAGGGCTGCCGTGCGCCTCAACGGCCATTGTACAGGGGGATGGTAAAAGTTTTCTGATTGCCGCTGCCAGCGTCATTGCAAAAGTCACGCGCGACCGTCACATGTGCATGTTGCACGAACTCTATCCCTGTTACGGCTTTAATGCGCATAAAGGCTATGGCGTCAGCGAACATCTCGCCGCACTTTTCCGCCATGGCTCGTGCCCGGAACATCGGCACACCTTCCGTCCGGTCCAGGATGTCGATCAGTGCCTGCCCGGTTTTGAGTGGTAGGTGGCTCACTCCTTCAGTGTATCGGCAAACCCGCAGTAGACTTCGCGCGGCATCTCGAACAAAGCGACGCCGAATTTAAAGGGCGCTAACACCCCGACACCCAGATCTTCAAGCCCGGTTTTGAATTCAACGCCCGGCAAAGGCGAGAAGAGCACCTCGGCCAGTCCGAGTGGAAGTCGCAGGCACTGTCCCAGCTGCCAGGGAACTTCCGTTACGCCCTTGCCTGCACGTACCAGACCCTGCGTGCGTTCCTGCACAATGTGGGCGGCTTGCACCGTGGGATCCGGGATTACCAATGCGCTGGCGAAGCTGCGCGCAGCGATCCAGCAAGAGAGAAAAAGCCATCCATACCTGTTAGTCGTCATGCGTCTCCTCTCCGTATCCGATTGCGCTTTCCGCAACCTCTGCGGGCGGCGTTGTCTCCAGCGCATAGAGCTGGCGTTCGCGCGTTGTGGCTTTCTGTGGCATAGCCAAGATCTGCGTCTGCAGACGTTCCAGCGTGGCAGCCCGGCGGGCTGCCACCAGTTCACACTCCCAGACGATCAACACGTTCCATCCGCAGTCGCGCAGCGCCCGTTCGGTCTCCTGATCGCGGTTGATGTTGCGGCTGAATTTCTTCCACCAGAAGGCGCTGTTGCTTTGCGGCTGGGTGGCGATCGGGCAATCGGCATGGCGGTGCCAGAAACAGCCGCGCACCTCGATGACGGTCCGATAGCGCGAGAGGACGATGTCGGGATGCCCTGGCAGCCGTTTGTCGTTCTTGCGGTAACGAAATCCTTGATGCCACAGCCAGAGCCGCACGATGCGTTCGGGCTGCGTATCCTTGGCGCGTACGCGGCTCATGTTCCAGCTGCGGTGACGCGCGGTTTCGGTTGTAGGGGGATGTTTCACGAACGATAGTGTGCGACTCGTTCCTCAAAGCAATCAAAGTGGCTCGCATTGTAAAGGAGTTTAGACCGTTTGTCGAGTCTGTGCCCCTTGCGCGAATTTCTGCTTTCCTCGCATTTGCCTTTTGCAGTACTATGCAGACATGGCGCAGAACATTAAAAAAATCGTGGTCGGACTCTCCGGGGGAATCGATTCAACCGTTACGGCCCTGCTGTTGCGCGACGCAGGGTATGAGGTTGTCGGCGTTACGCTGCTGATGCAGCCGCAGGAAAATGCCGAGGCGCAAAAATCGTGCGGCGGCGAAGATGCGGTGGGCATGGCGACGCGCGTTGCGGAACAGTTGCAGATTCCCCTTCACGTTGTCGAATGCCGCGCGCTTTTTGAACGTGCGGTTTTAAAGCCCTGCTGGCAGATCTTTTCAGAGGGCCGTACACCCAATCCCTGCGTGATCTGCAATCGTCTGGTGAAGTTTCGCGCGCTGCTCGATTTCGCCGATCAGATCGGCGCGTTCTACGTGGCGACTGGCCATTATGCGCGCATCACGCTGGATGCGCAGCAGCGTCCGCGTCTGTTGCGCGGCGTGGACACCAACAAGGATCAGAGCTATTTTCTGCATGCCCTTACGCCGGATATGCTGGCGCGTATCCAGTTTCCTCTCGGCGGACTGTGCAAGCCGGAGGTGCGCGCGCTGGGGCAGCAGTACGGGTTGGTCAACGCGGCGCGCGCCGAGAGTCAGGATGTCTGCTTTGCGGGACCTGAAGGTCATGTGGCCGAACAGCTGCGTCTCCGCTATGGTGGTACGGTGGTCAGCGGCGTATTGAAAGATGAGACCGGCCGCGTGGTGGGACGCCATGGCGGGATCCATCAGCTGACGATCGGTCAGCGCCGCGGCCTGGGCGTAGCGCTTGGAAAGCCGGCTAAGATCATTGCGATCGATGCGCAGAGCGGGGATGTGGTGCTCAGCGACCGCCCGGAGGCAGCGTATGGCACGCAGTGCGAGGCGCAGGCGTTTTACTGGCATGTGGCAGCCGACCGGGCTGCCACGTATAGCGCGCAGGTGCGCTATCGGCAAAAGCCTGTTGCCGCGCAGATCCGCACCATGAGCGATGCGGGGTCGGACGTGGCGGTCACCTTTGCGGAACCAGTCTTCGGCATCACGCCGGGACAGGCGCTGGTGCTTTATGAGGGCGATGTTGTGGTCGGCGGCGGCACGATTGTACGCGCATAAAAGCAAAAAGGCCAACCAGACGGTTGGCCTTTTCTACTGGATGAACAGACGCTTACTTGATCGCCGGCGGATCGAGGTAGATCACCGAGATCGACTGATCGTCGGTGGCCACATGGGGATCGAAGCCGAGGTTGTAGTTGACCACGTAGAGCTTGTTGCCGCGACGGATCACATCCGCAGGCGTATCGAGCGCGCTGGTCGGACCGTCATTCGGGACTGGCGCTTTGGCCACCAGCGTGGCTTTGCCGGTCTTGGTGCAGACCTTGCCGATGGCATTGCCGAGCAGGTCAGCGACCCAGATCACCTGATCAGTCTCATCGAAATGGGCGCCGTCGAGCGTGATCAGGCCTGCGGTCTTCTTGGTGTCGACAAAGGGCTTGCATTCGAGCACCTTGCCGGCGGCATCAAGCGTGGCTTTCCAGAGCACGCCATCGCCGAAGCTGCAGATGTAGAGATCGCCCTGCTGATCAAAGGTCAGTCCGTTTGCGCTGAAGGGGTAGCCCTTCTTGGTCTGCGTCGTGATGGTCAGCAGACAGTGCGCATCAGACGGATCCGTCTTGATTGTCAGCGGCGGCTTGACGCCTGCGAGTTCCGCCATGGTGAACTTGTAGACCGCGCCCCAGGTGGTATCGCCCTGGCGTTTGAGAACCGTCTCGGTCACAAAGATCTCATTGCCTTTCACCGCAATGCCGTTGATGTGATTGAAGCCTTTCGCCACGATCAGCGCCTGCTTGGGGATATCCTTCTCAAACTCGATGCGCCAGAGGCAGGACTTGCCCCACGACGTATCGGAGAATTGATTGTCGCAGACATAGAGGTGACCATCCGGTCCCCAGGCCAGACCGAGCGGGCTGACGCGCGAACCATCCTTGTGGTTGGGCAGGTTCACGATGCGCTCGAGCTTGTCATCCGGCGTAATACGCAGGATGCTACCCGACTTATTCAACTTGAAGTTGTTGACGGAGAAATAGACACAATTGCTGTACAGCGTGACAGCTTCGGGATTGGCTGCAATCGTCTTCAGATCAAAGGCCTTGTAGGCGTTCTTGAGTTCCGAAGAGGAGCTGCCAAACATGGCGCATCCACTGGCCACGGTCAGTGCGGTAAGGCCCGCAAAGAGTGCTTTGTTCATAGGGTTCTTCCTCTGTTGAGACACTGGGCGGATACGGGATTAGCGTTCGTCCAACGTCGGTTTTTCATCGTCTTTGAGGACGCGATTGACTGCGCCGCGGACGATTTCGATCGTTACTTTTGAAGCGACTTCAACCAAGAAGGTGTTTTCCTTGACCTCCACGATGGTGCCGAGAAAACCACCTGCGAAGAGTACGCGCTGGCCGGCGCGCAGCTCGGTGATCATTTTCAGGCGTTCCTTCTCCTTGCGCTGCTGCGGACGGATCATCATGAAATAGAAAATACCGAAAACCAGGACCATGGGGAGCAGCATGCCGCCGAAGCCGGCCATACCGCCTTGTTGTGCTTGTTGTGCAATCATCAGTGTGTTCATCATTTTGCCTTTCGCGTGTTGTTAAAAGGTTGGGGTGCTTCGCAGCGTCATGGCCAGCGCTTTACGCCATTCCGAGAATGCGTCGTTGGCAATAGCTTCGCGCATTTCGCGCATAAATTCAAGATAACGATGCATGTTATGGATCGTCAGCAGGCGCACGCCGAGGATTTCGCCGACATTGATCAGGTGGCGGATATAGGCGCGCGAGAAATTCTGACAGCAGTAACAGGTGCAGCCTTCCTCGACGGGGCGCATGTCGGTTTTGTAGGCGCCGCCCTTGACAGGATAGGATCCTGTGCGCGTGTAGGCGGTCCCGTGACGCGCGACGCGGGTGGGAATGACGCAGTCGAACATATCGACTCCGCAGGCGACCGATTCCGCCATTTGGTACATATCGCCAAGACCCATGACGTAGCGCGGCTTTTCGCGCGGCAAGAGCCGCGAGCCATCCGCCACGCCCTTCAGCATGATGTTCTCGGGTTCACCCACGCTGACGCCGCCGACCGCATAGCCGTCAAAGTTCATGGCAATCAGCTCGTTCGCACAGTGTTCGCGCAGCTGCGTGAATTCACCGCCTTGAACGATACCGAAGACCAGTTGACCCGATGCGCGCGGTTGCTCCAGGCATTGCGTGGCCCACTTCAGCGTCTTGGCCACGGATTTTTTGGCGTAATCGAATTCACAGGGATAGGGCATGCACTCATCAAAGCACATGGCGATATCGGAACCGAGAATACGCTGAACCTCCATGGATTCCTTGGGACCGAGGAAAAACTTGGCGCCATCGATATGCGAATTGAAGGTGACGCCCTCTTCCGTGATCTTGCGAAGGTTGTTCAGACTGAAGACCTGGAAGCCTCCGCTATCGGTTAAGATCGGCTTGTTCCAGCCCATAAAGGTGTGGAGGCCGCCACAGGCCGCCATCACCTCCATGCCCGGACGCAACAGCAGGTGATAGGTGTTGCCGAGGATGATCGAGGCATCGTTTAGATCGCGCGGTTCCAGCGCCTTGACCGTGGCTTGGGTTCCGACGGGCATGAAGACCGGCGTATCAATGGCGCCATGCGCGGTCCACAGTCGGCCTAAACGTGCTCCGGAATGACGGTCCTCCTTAAAAATCTCAAAGGTTCCAGGCGGTAAAATCGGTTGTTTTTCAATGCTCATGTGAAGGTAAGAAATGTAGCATGGTTAGGGGTCGCTTCGCAAGACGAAAGGCGCAGCACCGTGCAGGGAATGACGGGGTGATTGACCGAGGTGGACCGCGCAGGGTGGTGGTTTTCGAAAGCCCTTCAAAAGGGGCTTTAATTCACATGACAGCGCGCGATGAATGTGCTACGCTGTCCAATACTTAGTCAGTGCATATAGACAACAAAAAAGGAGCCTATCATGATCAGTAAAAAGACAGCAAAAGCAATCAATGCCCAGATCACCCGCGAGTTTTTCTCCGCGTATCTTTACCTTGCGATGGCCAACGATGCCCAGGACAAGGGGTTTAAGGGCGCTGCAAATTGGTTCACGATCCAGTTCCAGGAAGAACAGGGGCATGCCCTGAAGTTTGCACACTATTTGCAGGAACAGGGCGCAAAGGTCGAACTGGGCGCCATTGAAAAACCGAAAGGCGAATGGAAAGACCTCCTCGAGATGTTCAAGGAATCGCTGGCTCACGAGAAGAAGGTCACGGCCTGGATTGGCGAGATCATGACGCTGGCGGTTGAAGAAAAAGACTATGCCACGCAGAACATGCTGACCTGGTTCATCAACGAACAGGTCGAAGAAGAAGCCTCTGCCACCGATGTGATCTGGATGCTTGAAATGAGCGCAGGATCGAAGGGTGCGCTCTTCATGGCGGACAAGACCCTCGGCAAGCGCGGTAAAAACTAAGGGCATTTGCGTACAGCGGGGGCTTCTGCACCCGCTGGGATGAGTCGAAGGTGCGGGCTTGTGCGCAATGCAGCAGGCCCGCAGGTCCTGCTGTACAGGATCAACGCGTCAGCTGGCATTTCAGCTCGACCGGTCCCATCAGTCCAGTCTCTGTGAGCGGTGCATCCTTGCTGGGGCCTTTAATGGTCCAGGTCTTGCGTTGCGCTTCGGGCAGGCTGGCATCAAAGACGAGACGGTTGAACCAGGTGCTGGTGACCGCGATGCGCAGCGTATTCTCGCCCGGTTTGAGCGCGGCGGTGATATCGATTTCAAACGGTGCACACCATGCGGTACCGCAGTCCTCGTTGTTCACGGTGACTTGCGCCAGCATGTCCACGCGTCCGAGCTTCAACAGGTAGCGCGCATTTTTCTCCTGCGGCGTGAACATGAAGGTTGTTTCGTACGTGGCTGTGCCGGAAAAGGCCTGCGCTTCGCGTTCGGTGAAGAGCTCCTTCCACGGTTTTAATTCAGTCGTTTTGATCGGTGCGGCAATACCCCATCCCTGCGGAAAGGAAATCGTCCAAGGTTGTGTCAATGCGAGCGGCTGACACGCCTTCGTTTCGAAAGACGGTGCTTGGGCGTTGCGGAAGACAACGAAGCAGGCACCCGCCTTGGGTAGGTCAAGTCGGATCTCAGTACGCTTCCCTATTCTTTCAGCCGCACAGCACTCACGTTGCCCGGTTACAGGATTCCACAGTTCGGCGGAACCTGTGGCGCGGAAACTGAGCTTCCCCTGAAAGGCTTCGCCAAACTGCGGAGCAATAAAGTAGATCTCGGCACCATCGACAATGCGGTGCAGCCAGGCTGCGTCGCCTTCAACGTCCGGATCGCACGACATACATTCAAGCGCAGTCTCGAGCGGGGTGTTTACATAAATGCGGCCTTTTCCTAACTTTTGTCCTTTGAGTGTCCGTGCTTCAGAGGTCCAGAGCGCATCGCGCGCCGCGTAGAAGCGTTCCTGCATCAGTGCGCCGCCGGAGAGTGTGGCAGGCCCGCGGGGTGCCTCACCCAGCACCACGGTCGCACCTGCGCGGGCGAGCTGGGCGATCTTCTCCAGCGTCTGCGGCAGCATGCGCGTGGTGGACGGAACCCAGAGCAGGCGGTAACTCAGCCCCTCGGGCGTGATAAGGCAGTTCTCCTTTACGCTCAGGCGATTGAGCAGGATATCGGGATTGCAGTAGTCATATTTATATCCAGCGGGAAAAGCGGCGAGCTGATCAGGCTTGTGATCGATCTCATCGCCGAGATACCAGAGCACATCGGCGACCGGGCGGCCGCGTTCGAGCAGATAGGTGCAGCGCGCCAGATATGTGGTGAACTCCTTGGCGTGCGGCCACCAGGTTTGTCCGCGCAGGAAGGGCGTGCCGATACCCGAACCGAAGGAGGTCCCAGGCGGCAGGAAGTCAGTGCGCGGATTGTGCGTGTAGGTGTGGAAGACCAGATGTGTGACGCCTTCCATCATGTTGAGGTGCGCCACTTCCTTGAGGTCTTCGAAGTGCTCGTTGAAGGTCAGCTTGAATGAGGTAAAGGCTTCGGCTGCCACGCGCATTTTGCCATAGAGCCGCGCGGCGGAGGCGCAGGGTTTGATGGGCTTGAAATTGAGCGAGCCGACAAAGGTTCCGGTGAAAGGACTCCAGAATTCGCACATCGGCACATCCGCGTGTTTGTAGTATTCGAGGATATCCGCAGGGAAAATATCGCCGGCCGCGGTTTCAAAGGTGATGGCGAGTTTCTGCGCTGCGGCGAGTTCCTTCATGCGTCCGTAGAAGCGATTGACGAAACAGTCGTTGAGCGTGTTGCGCCAGTCGCGCAAAAAGCAGGCGGTCTTCTCCGGATCGGCCATGACGTAACCGAAGAGCGCGGGCATGTAGGCGCGCAGCGGATAGCCGGCATGGAAGCGGAAGACCTCGGGCATGTCCCACGTCCAGGTCTGGGTTTTGCATTCCCAGCTGTCGAGTAGCATGCTGTCGAGCAAATGGCCTGACAGCGGACCGTGCGCCGCCGTCAACCGTCCGATGTAACCTGCGAAGTGGGTTTCCGCGCCGAGCGGATTGAGTTTATCGCACTCCCAGCCGGTGCCCTCCTGAGGTGCAGGGCCATTGCGCATGCCCGCATTGACGTGGCCGATGCGCAAGACGGTCCAGGTGCCACCTGCGGGCGGCTGCCACGCGAGCGTCCCCTCCGCCGAAAGTTTATCCGTCAGATCCAGTACCTGATCCGGTTGAACCCAGGCAGCAGGAGATTGAACAAGGGCGTCGCCTGCGCGGTCGATGCTGCGCAGCGTCCAGGCCGCCTCCGACTCCCAGTTGTGCTTGCGCGCACCGGAGAAAAGTTTCATGAAGCCGAGGCGCAGGGGATGGGCGTTGATCAGCGTGATGCGGAACTGCGCGGCGGTTGTTTCCGAGCAGGCCACGGTGAACGGTTTGTCATCCTGCCAGCTGGACTGGGGCATCTGGACCGTGCTGATCGCCTCCTCCTTGCCCGCCGTGATGGCCGCGAGGCGGAAGGTCACGCCGGGCTCGTAGCAGAAGTCATGATTAAAGGTCTGTACCGGCGCGAATTCAATGCGGCGCACCGTGACGGGCTGGGCAAAAGTCAGATCGAGCTGCACGGGATTCGTGGCGGTACACGGCGCGATCTGCAGCGGATTTTTCGCGCGGCCGCGCAGGCAGTCGAGCCAATTTAACTGCGGTCGCGTGCTGGTGATGGCGGTTGGTTCGAGGGGCGTCGGGGTGTCCTCCAGCGGACGGGAAAAGGCCAGCACCGCGACATCGCGGTAATCGCGCCATTCCTCCGCGCTAGGTTGGGGTTTCGCCAGCGTGAACGCGATGCCGTTCGTGCAATCGGTCCGACTGTAGACGAGATGGCGCATGGCGTTCGAAGGGGCGATCCAGGGGCCACCCGACATCGCCCAGCCCGGGCAGTTCTGCATGGAGAAGCGCAAGCCGAGACGACGGCACTCGGTCGCGGTGTGGTGGACTGCCTCATCCCAGCGTTCGCTCAGACAGGGGATCTGCGGTTCGACGCCGGGCCAGGGGCCGCCGAACTGTCCATGAAACAGCTGCACGCCGGAGAGACCGGCCTGCGCAATGGCTTCGAGGTCAGCCGTGATGCCGTTCGTTGCGACATTGCCGCCGATGTAGTGGAACCAGGTCTGCGGGCGGAAAAGCGCTTCCGGCGTTTGGAAGTGCACTTCATCCTCTGCGCTGAAGGCTCGCATCCGGTGCGCCTCATCAGGCGCAATCGCGGGTGTGGCAGCCGTGGCGGCTGCCACGTAAAAAAGAGACAGGAGACCGATGTGAAACGGATCAAGGCGCATCATATTTTTCCCTCGTTATCTGATTATCGGCTGTGGGGACTTCCCCGTTGTCCACAGCACAGACAGTATAGCGCGTGACTGCACGGAAGTACAGCAGGGCTTAATGCGCGTATGAGCCGGGAAATACGTGTTGCGCTATCTAGGCCGCTTTTAGGCCCCTCCATGAACATGCTTTACATCTGTGTATCGTTTTTATTGTTGTCACAAAATAGGTGTGGTATAATAAGGCCATAAAAAGGAGACAGGTTATGCCCGCAATTGTTCCAATCAGAGATTTGAAGAACACGGCCAAGATTTCGGATCTATGCCGTGTGACAGATGCGCCGATTTTTATCACGAAGAATGGTTATGGTGATATGGTCATCATGAGCATGAAACAGTATGAGAAAACCTTGGCCAAACTCGATACCTATGCCAAACTCGAGAAGGCAGAGACCCAAATTGCGCAGAGTCGAGTTGTTGATGCCGCAGCATCATTGAAAAAGATCAAGGGAAAATACCGTGTATGACCTTCTGATAACCGAGGCTGCTGATCAAGATCTGGACGGGATTGTTCACTATATTGCGATCAAGCTTTCAAATCCTTTGGCCGCCAGTACCTTCCTGAATAATGTTGGGAAATGTTACCAGCAGCTGCGAGAGACACCTCTGGGTTATGCCGAATGTTCAGATCCGCTGTTACAGGCGAAACGTTATCGAAAAGCAGTGATCGACAACTACCTGCTGGTTTATCGCGTAGCGGAAGACGCAAATACCGTCTACATTCTTCGGTTTTTTTATGGCGGGCAGGATTATGCCAAACAACTCTGAAGCTGCGGAATTTATTTAGGCGAGGCGCACTTGGAGCGTCATGCTCAGCGTATGGCGCGAGCCGGGCTCCATTTCAATCGCGGTGTCGCGCGCGTTGGCCGGTTCGATGCAGAGAAAACGCGCGTACTCTTCGGGCGCCAAATCAGGGAAGGCTGAATTCGGTCCTGGATTCCAGATGTTGAGATTGCGCGTGCCGGAATAGGTCATGGCGATGATACGGCGGAGCTTCTCATCCACGAGCGCGCATTCATTCTGTTGCGGGGTCATCAGCCAGTCGAGAGCCTGTGTAATGCGGAAGGGGCCGGTGTGGACCGTCTCCTGCTGCGTAACGCGGTTGAAGCAGCGCGCCTGTTCAAGGCCAAGCATGGAGACCTGGTCGATGGCGCCAACCTGAAAGTAGGGATGGAACGCCTGGGTCATCTCAAACGGCTCCGAACCGGTGTTGGTGCAGGTCAGTTCGAGCAGGAGCGCCTGTTCGAGGCGGATGCGCATGCGCAGATCAAAGGCGTGCGGCCAGAGGGCACGCGTGATCTCCGTGTCGTTCAGGACGAGGATGATTTCCGTGGCATCGTTGGAGTATTCCGAGGCCTTGACGCTCCACGGCAGGATGCGGGCGATGCCATGTTTCGGCTGCGCGGGATCCGCGGGGTGGCTGCCGAACCAGGGCCAACAGACGGGGATGCCGCCGCGCACGGGTTTTCCGGGAAGGAAGTCTGACTTCTTGCTGACAAAGAGCGCGGGCCCCAGGCCTACGGGACGATACTGAAGCACGTGCGCGCCTTGCAGCAGCACTTCGCACGCGCCGAACTTATTGGCCAGCGTAACGTAGATCAGCTCCTGTTCATCCTGGCGAAAGACAATGCGTTCCGGGGTTCCAAAGCGACGATTCAACCAATCCACGGCGGGAAAATTCATTGCGGTAATCCTGTGTTTTCAATGGCGATGACTTTTTTATTGTTCAACTCGATGCGCAGATATTCGTTGCGGTCATAGATGTATGAACGTTGCAAGACATGATCGACAGCCCAATAGGTTTGGCCGCGGCTCATGATCGGATAGTAGACCGGGCGGAACTCATCGACAGGCTGCATATCGGTGGTCACGTAGGACCAGACCTCGTTCGTCGATGTCGCGGTGAGGCGGTTGTAGACGCGCGTAGGAGCGCCATAGACGAGCCAGGCATCATCCGCGGTATCGCCGACTTGCAAGCGACCGCTGCGGATGCGCGTCTGCGTCTCCGCGGGGAGCGTTGTAAAATAGTCCTGACGCTCGGCAATGCGTTTTTCAATCCATTCGGCGTTGGACAGACAGCCCATCATGAACATCACAACGCTTGCGATGGCACTGCAAAAACAGCACGTTCGGATATTGATTTTCATGGCACCCTCCTCACTTGATTCCACAAACCAGAACGTACTTTACCAAAAAGCAGGGCGGCTGTACGCATCTTTTTTCAGCGGCAAAAAAAGAGCTGGCAACGCGGAACGCTGCCAGCCTATGGTATTCTCGTGATGCCGGGTTATTGAACCCAGACGCGGGTTCTGCGGATTTCCCAGTGTCCCGGCTGCCAGGTGCGGATCAGGCGGCCATAGCCATCGCTGGATTGGAGCCAGCAGCCTTCGACCCAGATACGCTCTTCCTGATCGACCCAGCGTCCGGGCTGGGTCACGACCACGGTCGGTGCCGGTGTATAGACGACAGCCGGAGCCGGCGCGTAAACAACGGGAGCGGGGGCTGCATAAACAGGGGTGCTGGCAATCGCGATGCCGGAGAGCAGTCCGACCGCCGCGCCGACGCCCAGTGCGGTCCAGCCGCGATGGTTATCCCATCCGCCGTGGCCTCCGTGACCGCCATAGCCGCCATGGCCATGCCCGGCAGCAGCGGGAAGGGCTGCACAGGTCAGGCTCAGGATCGCGATGCAGGTGACAAAATTGGTTTTCATGGTAGTGTTCATGGGGCCCTCACTTTTCTCACGATGTTGATCAACGCTCGTGTTGGTGGATTAAACGCGCAGACCATCGCTTTATTGCCGCGGCGGCATCTGAAAAAAAGAGGGGGAAATGATGCGGTTGGAGGCAGAAGCGCGATTCTATTAGAAAATAAGATACAATTATGCACCTGCATGAGAGCGGTACTGCGCAGAAACGCACGTCCATTGGCTGGGTTGCATTCGCTAAACGCGTTGAGCTCGACAACGTCGAGGTGTACGCGTTAAGATTAACGCATCGTATTTCGCGTATCAACAAGGTAGAAAAAAGGTTTATAATGGAACAGAATTCGTCATCATGTGGCAGTACATCGTGTGAAAGCTGTGGCAGTACATCCTGCTCCGCGGAAACGCAGCAACAGCATCAGCAGCAGGTCGATGAACATCAACAGCTCCGGTCGCGCTTATCAAAGATTCAACGCGTGATCATTGTCATGTCAGGCAAGGGCGGAGTCGGAAAGAGCACGGTTGCGGTCAATCTCGCCATGGCGGCGATGCGGACTGGGCTCAGCGTGGGGTTGCTCGATGTTGATTTACACGGGCCCAGCGTGCCCGTCATGCTCGGGTTACAGGGGAAGCGCATTGAGCAGGGCGCAACGGGCATCCTACCTGTCCAGCTGGGTGGATTGAAGGTCCTGTCGGTTGGCTTCCTCTTGCAAAGTCAGGATGATCCTGTGATTTGGCGCGGACCGATGAAGATGGGGGTCATTCGTCAATTTCTGGCCGATGTCGATTGGGGTGAGCTGGATTTGCTTGTGGTCGATGCCCCGCCAGGAACGGGGGATGAACCGCTTTCGATTGTGGAACTGATTCCTGAATTGGATGGCGCGGTGATTGTCACGACACCGCAAAAGGTAGCTGCAGCCGATGTGCGCAAATCGATCACCTTCTGCAAGCAGCTGGAGGTCCCGATTCTTGGTGTTGTGGAGAACATGAGCGGATTCGCCTGCCCGCACTGCGGAACCGTGACGCCGATTTTACGCACCCAGGGCGGACGGCAAATGGCTGAGGAGATGCATGTGCCGTTTCTCGGATCGATCCCGATGGATCCGCTGATTGCGGAATCAGGCGATGCGGGGGTGGCGTTTGTCGAATATGCGCAGACAACGCCGGCGACCAAGGTGTTTCTGGAAATGGCGCACGTCATTTTACAGCAGACCTAAGACAATACCGAAAGGAGATTACGATGAGTCACGTTTCACGAAGAGGCTGGATGCGGCTGTTTACAGCATTGGGCGCAGGCACGTGTCTGTGCGGCGGTTCAGGCGG
>CAZMLC010000060.1:9917-17456 GCA_964567125.1 uncultured Akkermansia sp. | reverse complement strand
TTCTCCTGTTTTTGCGTTTGCAAAAGAACGTGGAAATGTTTATGATTTCGCTATAAATGTTAAATGTATCGTTTGTCTGCAGGTGCTGGAGGTGAGTGATGGTGAAAAAATTCCGGATTGGATTTATTGGCGGAGGGTGTGATTCATTCAGTGGGGAGATGCATCGGAAGGCGATCGCGCAGAGCGGCATCGGGGATATTGTGTGTGGGGCCTTTGGGGCGACGCGCAACAGTTCGTTTGTTACGGGCAAGGCGCTGGGATTGCCGGTTGCCCGCGTGTATGGTACGTATCGCGATTTGTTCCGCTGCGAGAGCAAGCTGGAGGAAAATGAGCGCGCGGATTTTGTCGTTGTGCTGACCCCTTCGGGCATGCATTATCCGATCTGTACCGCCGCGATCGACGCCAAGATTCCTGTCTTCTGCGAAAAGCCTTTTGCGAACAATGTGGATGAAGCCGTGATGCTTTACAAAAAGCTGATGGCGACGCAGTTGCCTTATGGGCTAGCGAGCGTGTATGCGGGATATCCGGCGCTGCACGCGATGCGGCAGCGCATCGTGGAGGGACAGCTTGGTACGATCCGCAAGGTTGTGGCCTCTATTTTTCTCGGGTGGATGACGCAGCGCATTGAAAACAACGGGAACCGTCAGGCGGCCTGGCGCACGGACCCGCGCCGGGCCGGTGCAACCGGCTGCTTGCAGGATCTCGGCGTGCACTGCTATCTGCTGACCGCCTGGCTGACGGGGCTAGGGATCAAAGAGCTCTGCGCTGAATTGGAACACGTGGTGCCGGGGCGCATTCTGGATGATGATTGCGCCGTGCAGATCCGCTTTAACAATGGTGCTGTCGGCAGTTTCCTGTGCAGCCAGGTGGCCTGTGGCGAGCAGGAAGGCCTGAGCTTCAAGGTGTATGGCGATAAAGCGAGTTTTCACTGGCGTCAGGCGGAGCCCCATCACTTCCGCGTGTTGAGTGTGGATGGTCGCGAGGAGTGTGTTTCGGCCGAGGCTGCTGGCACGCACGAGGAGGGGCTGTCGTGCGCTGCGCCCTTTCGTGTGGATGCTGCGTACATTCAGGCTTTAGCCCGCTCCTATCAATCGTTCGCGGCCTATCTCATCAATCCAGCTGCTGCGCGCGCTGCACCGGGCGGGCTCTGTTTCGCGACGCCGGAAGAGGGTTTGCATTCCGTTGTGTTTACGCATGCAGGCGTGCGTAACGCGACACCGCTTGATCCTAATCTGCCCATGCTGAAGTGGACGCCCTTTGTTGTGCCTGATGTGCAGTCCGGATTGAGTTGAAGAGATCTGGACAACGCGCGTGCTTCTCGTGTAAACTATGCCTAACGTTTCAGAATTTACTGAAGGCGAGATCAAAAGGAGATGCGATGAATGTTTCACGGCGTGATTTTTTAAAGGCCAGTGCTGCCAGTGCAACGCTTGTTTGCGGCGGCTGTTTCGGTGGAGCTTCCGCGAAGTTCCGCAGTGCGAATGAGACGATCAATGTGGGTGTGATCGGTGCGGGCGGCCAAGGATTTCATAACTGGACGCGCGTGGTTGAGACGACGCCGAATGTGCGCATCGCGGCGCTCTGCGATGTGGATGCCGCCATGATTGAAAAAGGTCGCGCCTGGTTTTCAGAAAAGAAGATCAAGGCGGAATTCAATGCCTTCAGCGATTACCGCAAGATGCTTGAAAAGGAGAAGCTGGATGCCGTCATTGTGTCGACGCCGGACCACACGCATGCGCCAGCCGCGATCCAGGCCATGAAGAGCGGTTGCCATGTCTACGTTGAAAAGCCGCTCGTTCGCACCATCTGGGAGGCGCGCTATTTTGACCGCGTCGCGAAGGAGTATGGCGTCGTGACGCAGATGGGCAATCACGGCAGCGCCAAGAACGGGCTGCGCCGCGGCGTGGAAGTGTTGCGTTCCGGGATTTTAGGCGATGTGACCGAAGTGCATGTCTGGACCAACCGTCCGGAGATTTCGCCGGGAAATACCTGGGGCTGGAAACAACCGGTTCAGCCCGTGGGCGAAGATCCGATTCCCGAGGGCTTTGATTGGAACCAGTGGCTGGGGACCGCGCCGGCGCGGCCCTTCAAGAAAGGTGCGTATCATCGCATCATGTGGCGCGCGTTCCATGATTTCGGGACAGGCGCTTTTGGCGATATGGCCTGCCACACCATGAATCTCGGCGTGCGCGGTTTGCAACTGGGCGCTGTGCTTTCAGGCGAGGCCGTGGAGATTTCTGATCGCGTTGCGGGTTCGTATCCCAAGTACAGCAAGGTCAAGCTGACCTATGCCGCGCGTAAGAACATGTCCAAGGTTGATTTTTATTGGTATGACGGTTATCGTAAACCGTCTGCGGAGATTATGCCACAGGTGGTCGCGACGCTCGGTGAAGTGCCGAATACAGGTTGCCTCATGATCGGCAGCAAAGGGACGCTGGTTTCGGTCAACGATTACGGTGAAGCCTCCTACATCGGGTTGAAGGGCGAGAAGAAGATGCGCTCGCTCGACAAGCATGAGGCGGCGTTGCAGGTGCCCTCCAGCTTGCCGCGCGCGGAACACGAAAATCAACACTTGGAATTCATCAAAGCTTGCCGTGGCGAGGCTGAAACCTTCTCGGGTGTGGATCACTCCGTGCCGTTTGTCGAGGGCATGCTGATCGGCTGTCTGGCGCAGCGCGTGGAGGGTAAGATCACGTGGGATGCCATGGCGTGCAAGTCGGACAATTACATGGCCAATGCGCTGTTGCGCCCCTACATCCGCAAAGGCTGGGAATTTTAAGCGCCGGAGGTCGTATGACGCGTCGTCGATTCCTTCAGTCCAGTGTCATCGCGGGCGCCGCGTGTGCAACGGGATGTGTGGCAGGCCCTGGGCCTGCCACGCCTGCACGGTCGCTGCGTATCGGTGGGCCGCTCTTCGGCGCTGCGCTGGATGAACCGAAAATCTGGGCGAAGACCGCGCGCGATCAAGGCTATCGCGCGGTGTATGCGCCCAAGGTGGATCTCAAGGATGCGGCGCGTATCCGTGCCCTCCGCGAGGCTGCTGCGGAGCAGGATCTGGTGATTGCCGAGGTGGGCCGCTGGGTCAATCTGATGGATGCTGATCCGGTTAAGCGTAAAGCGAATTTCGAGACCGTCGCCGAAGGTTTGGCCTTGGCCGATGAATTGGGTGCACGATGCTGCGTGGACATCGCCGGTTCGTTCAATCCGACGTCATGGTATGGCCCTGCCCGCGAGAATATGACGGAGCTTCATTTTGATCGCGCCGTCGAAAACGCGCGTGCGTTGATCGATGCGGTCAAACCGAAGCGGGCAGTCTTTGCGTACGAGATGATGGGCTGGATGCATCCTGATTCCGTGGATTCGTATCGTCGCATGGTCAAGGCTGTTGACCGCAAAGGCTTTGGTGTGCACGTCGATCTCTGCAACATGGTCAACTCACCGGAAAAATATTGGAACAACGCGGCGCTGATCCGTGAGACGGTCGATGTGCTGGGGCAATGGATCGTCTCCGCGCATGCCAAGGATCTGACGTGGCAGGTCGAGATGAATGTCCACTTCGTTGAGTGCGAACTGGGGCAGGGTATCGTCGACTATCCGGCTTATGTCGCGGCATTGAAACGCTTGCCGCAGGATGTGCCGCTCATGATTGAGCACATGAAGGATCAGGCGCAGTATGAACGCTGCCGCGATTTCCTGCTGAAGCTGGCGTGATGTGCGTTACTCGATAAAGAAATCAATTCATTTTCTGGAGGTTGCGAATGCTCAGTAATCCGCAGATGTCGCAGATGTACGCAGATGAGAGAGGCTGGAAAACGTATTCCATCATAAAACCTTGTTGATCAATGTTGGTCTGCTCGTCTTGCATATCGACGCTTGATCTTTACTCTGCGTCCATCTGCGTCATCTGCGGATGTCAATTCCGCGACGCGGACGACCTGAACATGAGATTATCGCGTATACATTTTCTGGAGGTTGCATATGCTCAGTAATCCGCAGATGTCGCAGATGTACGCAGATGAGAGAGGCTGGAAAACGTATTCCATCATAAAACCTTGTTGATCAATGTTGGTCTGCTCGTCTTGCATATCGACGCTTGATCTTTACTCTGCGTCCATCTGCGTCATCTGCGGATGTCAATTCCGCGACGCGGACGACCTGAACATGAGATTATCGCGTATACATTTTCTGGAGGTTGCATATGCTTAGTAATCCGCAGATGTCGCAGATACACGCAGATGAGCGAGACAGGGAAACCTATTCCATCATTGGGGCAGCAATGACCGTTCATGGAGAGCTGGGGGCCGGTTTTTTGGAAGCTGTATATCAGGAAGCACTGGAAAAAGAATTTCGCGCACGAAAAATCCACTATGAACGGGAAAAGGAATTACCTGTCTTTTATCGGGGAGAGCGCCTGAATACCTTCTATAAGGCCGATTTTGTTTGCTTCGGTTCCGTGATTGTAGAACTCAAGGCGTTGGCACAATTATCGAGCATAGAAGAAGCGCAAGTGTTGAATTATCTTAAGGCCTCTGGGATTCATAAAGCCCTGTTGATCAATTTCGGGTCTGCTCGTCTTACCTATCGCCGCTTGGTCTTCAATCTGCGTTCATCTGCGTCATCTGCGGATTTCAATTCCTCGGTGAGGCGCATTACTCGATAAAGAAATCAATCGTCGTGACCACGCGGACGACCTTCACTTCGGGTGTCGCGATATCGCGGTCCGTGATTTCAACGAGCCCTTGCGTGGCTTTGCGGATCTTGCCGACGCGCGCGTGCGAATCTTGTGCGAATTTCTCCGCAGCCTTGCGTGCATTCGCCGTGGCTTCCGCGATCAGAGCAGGTTTGATCGCATTGACCTCTTCGTAGAGAAACTGAACGCGCGGTCCATAGTCATCGGCGACCAGCGCGACATCCTGCGCCAACAATTCATCCGATTTCTGGATCGCGGCCTTGACGCTGTCGATGTGTGTGCTGCGCACGACAATCGTCATAATAGCACTGTAGCGCGGTATGGGGAGTTGATCCTTTTCGCGGCGTTCATTCGCGCGGTCTACGATCTGCGGCAAGCCGAAACTGTATTCCGATTCTGTAAGGCCTGCGCGCTTCAGGTAGTTCAGGATCGTCTGCCGGCCCTTTTCCATTTCGCGCTGCAAAGCGGGCAGATCCTCGGCGGCGCTGGCATAGCGGATCGGCCAGATCGCGAGCGTCGCTTTGACGGTTCGCTCGGAAAGTCCGCGCACCGTGAAATAGCGGTCAAAATCGCGACCATTCTTGACGGCGATTCCGATTTGAAATCCGAAAATGGTGAGGCCGAGCGCAAGCAGCGCGCCGAGCATGGCGAAGGAACGTGTTGTAATCATGATGGGTGTTGAGATGGTGGGATTTGAGTTAAACAAACGATGTTGGGCATAGATGCCTTATAGGAGGCCAACAATAGCGCATCGCGTATCCGAGGTCAAATGGATTGTGCAGGGTATGTCGAGAATTTTCGAAACACTGCCTATGGATCGTTTCGGCGTATGCGAAGGCTCAGTAATCCGCAGATGTCGCAGATGCACGCAGATGAGGGAGACAGGGAAAGCAAACGGGAATGTCGGTATGATGGAAGAGGTGGAGCGTGGATGCGTAGTGGAATTAATTTTGATCGTTGGGATAGAGATCAACCCAGTCGTAGGAACGGAGCGCATTGTGTACGCAGTTGGCAAACGGGTAGGCCGCGGAGTGTTCGACGACCTTGCGCCAGGCGAGGGGCGGGTTTTGCGTCGCAATCGCGCTGATGCGCGCGGGTGCGAGTGCATAGGCGTGATACGCCGGGATAGCGGCGGAACCGCGTGCAATGAGCTGCACCGGTTTTTTCTGGAAGCGGTCGGAGAGCCAGTTGACGCAGCCGACGATTTCGCGCGTGCGGACTTCGACCATGGAGCGTCCGAGCAGATAGAGCATCACGCTGATGCCTTCATCCGCGCGTTTCGAACCATAGAAGGCATGTTTCAGCGCGCCGATTTCACCGGTGGCGAAGAGATCGATGGTCAGCACCGGACTGCCTTTGTCGAGATGGTGCTGAAGCTGATCCAACGTGTCGGCTTTACCCAGATCTGAAAGCAGGAAGACCGGCGGAGCCGTGACGGTCTTCGGCACGGCGAGCAGCGCGGGAATGGCGTTGGTCAGGTGGCCGCTTTGCGCGGGAATGAGGCTGTAGTGAAAAGCGGTCCAGGTGCCCTGATCCGTGCTGGCAATGAGCTGGGCCGTGACGGCGGCAAGGGGTGTTTTTTCAAGGCCGAGCGCATGCTCTACACGCAGGCGCTTCTGTTCGGGATCGGTCAGCGCAGAGGTCGGGCAGCGGGCGAGTTCATCGCGCATAAGGTCGTAGACCGTGCGGTTGCCCGGCAGGTCGCGAACCTGGCCTGTCGGCGTGACGCGGGCGGCCACGGCGTCGAGTCCGCAATCAACGGCTTTCAGATTGAAATTCGTCGCACCCGGACGGAGTGGGGCCAGATCGATCGGAAGAGCGGTCGGGTCATTGCAGAGTTTGGCGCGCAGCCAGCGGATCGAGGCGATGAGCGAACTCTCTTTCCAGCCGTGCGGGCCGGGCATATCGATCAGCCCAAGCGCGGAGTCCGCGCGCAGGGTCTTAAAGTCAGCATGAGCTGCGCCGTTGGCCGTGTAAACCTGCTGCGCGACGGCGAGCGTGGCGAGCGTGCCTTCAAAGGGGAAGAAGTCGTTGTAGGTTGCGCTGATGCAGACCGGGAACTGCGGTGCGCGCAACGTCAGCAAGGCGGCATGGTTCAAGCCAGCGTCGAGCTGTCCGAAGAAATTCTGTTCCGCATCCTGCGGTCCGATCGCTGCGCAGAGGTCGCGGAAGGTGGTGAAGTAGCAGGAGGGGATGGCGGTTGTGACGCGTTCATCCAGATTCATGATGTAACTCGTCAACGTACCGCCACCGGAGTTGCCGATCACGCCGATGCGCTGCGCATCAACATCGGGCAGGGAGGTGAGCAGGTCAATGCCCCGGATGCCATCCCAGATGCGGAAGCGCGCCGTGTTCCAGCCCAGCAACATGGCGCTGGCGCCGACAACGTTGTGGCCTGTGACGGATATGGCCGGTTTTTCCCCGGGCAATTGCCATCGTTCGCCTTGATCAATGGGGTCATAGATGAGCGTAATGAAGCCCGCCTTGGCGCACAGCAGGGCTGCGCGCTGGTAGATGTCAGCGGCCTTTCCTTCTGCGCTGTGACCGCAGGGAATCAGTACCGCTGGACGCGGTTTCGCATCGGACGGTGCAGGTTTAAAAAGATGTGCGGTGACAAAGAGACCGGGTTGACTTTCAAAGCGGACTTTGGTGAGGGTGTAGCCTTCGCGCGCGATCGGTTCGGAGAGGACGGGGTTGAGCGGCGTTCGTGCGGGGAAACCTCCAAAGCTGGCGATCCATGCATCGCGCAACGTGCGTTGATAGGTGCGGAGCGCATCGCGGTTCGGGCACGCCAGGAGCGCGGCATCGGCGTGCAGATCCGCCTGCCGGACCCAGTCCAGGACGCAGGT
>CAZMLC010000060.1:0-9817 GCA_964567125.1 uncultured Akkermansia sp. | reverse complement strand
GGATCTTCCGCGCCGCCAAGGGAAAAGAGCGTGTCGCGGAGGCGGCGGCCTTCGCGGGCGATGGCCTGCTGATCGTGAAGCCCTGCCTCTTCAAAGGCGGCAAAGAGATCTGCAGACATCACTTCGGACCATTTATAGCTGTAATAACCGGCGGCATAGCCGCCACCAAAGATGTGGCTGAACGCACAGAGAAAACGGTCTTCATCGAGCGGTTTTATGGGACTGTATTCCTGCGCGATAGCATGGTCGAGCGCATGGACATCCGGCCATTTTTGCGGATTCGGATAGTGTGCGTGGAGCGTCATATCGACCGTTGCGAAAATCAGCTGCCGCAGCATGGCTGAGGCGCTGCGGTAATTTTTAGACGCGACGATTTTCTGGAAGAGTTCATCGGGGAGCGGTGAGCCTGTTTCCACATGCGCGCTCATCTGCTGCAGCACGGTGCGGTCGTAACACCAGTTTTCCATGAACTGGCTGGCGATCTCGACGGCATCCCATTCAACGCCGTTGATGCCCGAGGCATCCGCTTCATCGATGGTGGTCAGGATGTGCTGAAGCACATGGCCGAATTCGTGGAAGAGCGTGGTGACCTCGCCGAAGCGCAAGAGGGACGGCTTGGTATCCACGGGCAGCGACTGGTTGCAGACCATCAGGGCCAGAGGCAGTTGGATAGAACCGTCGCGCGATTTGCGGCGCGTGTGGATCTCATTCATCCAGGCACCGCTGCTCTTGGTCTCGGGGCGACTGTAGGGGTCGAGATAAAATCCGGCGATCGGGGTTCCTGCTGTTGTGCTGACTGTAAAGAAGCGCACGTCGGGATGCCAGACGGGAACCGTGCCTGTGGCTTCTTGGATGGTGATGTCGAAGAGATCGTGCGCCAGTTTGAAGAGACCATTCAGCACGGCGGGGAAGGGGAAGTAGCGGCTGAGTTCGGTTTCGTTATAGTCATACAGCGCTTCGCGTTGACGCTCGCTCCAGAAGGCGATATCCCAGGGTTTGAGCGGAGCGTGCGGATCTGCGCCTGCCGCCCATTCAGGGTGTTGCGCCGCGAAGACTTGGAGATCGTGCATCTCGGTTTGACCGGGGATGTGCGAAGCGGTGGCGAGCTGGTACAGCAGGTCATCGACGGCGGCGACGTTCTTCGCTGTTTTCACCGAGAGGCTCAAGTCCGCAAAAGTTGCAAAGCCGAGCAGCGCGGCTTTCTGCCGACGCAATTCCAAAATACGATTGATGAGCGGCGTGTTGTCGAGCTCACCGGCTGAGGCGCGGGTCACATACGCGCGATAGAGCGCTTCGCGCGCAGCACGGTTGCGGCTGTGCATCATGAAGGGCACATAGACCGCGGAAGCCAGGGTAATTTTCCAGCGCGACGTGTTGTCCGGTCCGATCTCCTGTGTGGCCTGGAGCAGCGCTTCGGGGAGTCCTGCGATCTCCTCCGGCGTGGCGAGCGTCAGTGTATAGGCTTTCGTCGCATCCAGTACATGGTTGCTGAATGCCATGCTGAGCTGTGCCAGTTCCGTGTTAATCGCATTGAGCTGGGTCCGTTCGGCTTCAGGCAGATCGATACCGGCGAGGCGTTTATCGCGCAAGGCGTGGTCGAGAATGCGCTGCTGCGTGGGGGTCAATGTCGCTTTCTGCGCGGCGATACGGGCCATGGCGTCGAAGATGGGCTTGCTCTGGCTGAAGCGATTGGAGAAGGCGATGATGCGGGGTTGAACCGTTTCGTGGAGCGTGCGCCATGCGTCGGTGTTGCAGACGGAGAGCAGGTGTGTGAGCAGCGACCATGCATGGAAGAGGGGATGGGTGAGCGTGTAGAGATCCTCGGATAGCGTCTCCCAGTCCGCGATGGACGTCACCCGTTCTTCATACTGTGTCAGTTCCTTTTCCGCAGCGGGAAGGAGCTGATCAAAGGCGTCGCGCGCCAACTCCGGCGTCATTGCGGGGAAGTCAGGGTAGTAGGCGTTGGAGAGGAACGGGTTCATTTGACAGTCGTGGGCGCAAGGCGTTTAATTTTTTCTTCAATCGCTGCGTCCGGCTTGATCGCCACCGATTTCTTCCAGGCTTCAACCGCTTCGGACTGACGACCCACCGCGAGCAGGACATCGCCGAGATGATTCAGGATTTCCGGTTCGCGGTTATCGCGTTCAGCTGCTTTGAGAATCAGCTGAAGCGCTTCGTAATTGCGTCCCATTTTGAAAAGGATCCACCCTTTCGTGTCGATATACGCCGGGTTTTCCGCCTCTTTCGGTTCCGCCAGGACCTGATTGATCAACGCCAAGGCCTGCGGCAGATTTTTGCCGCGGATCGACCATGCATAGGCGAGCGTATTTTTCAGCGGATTCGATGCGGGATGGACAACCAGCGCGTTTTGAATAAAGGCGTCGAGTTCGTCGTCATTGCGCGTGGATTCCAGATAGAGGCCTGCGGCCCAGAGATAGTAGAGTTCAGCCGGGAAGTAGCCTGCACGCAGGCGCGCGTGCTCATAGTCCTTGAGCAAGGGGAACACGGCATCCGGTACGGGAACAGCATTGGTTGCTGCGATCATACTTGCGGCGCGCACGAAGGAAAAGACGCCGGGGATATCGTGGAGCTGCTCTTCGATCTCAGCGGTGTAGCACGGCGCAGCTTGGATCACCTCGCCCAGGCTGCGCAGGCTCAGCGTGTCCTGCGGGTCGAAGTGTGCCAACGTGAGGTAACGTTCAACCGCGTCAGCATAGTTGTTTTTCTGCTGGTATTGATTGGCTGCGATCAGCAGTGCCGTACGATAGACCGGAGTGCCAGGCGGGGCCATGTCGCAGACCAGTTCGGCCAGCGCGAGCAGAAGGTCCGGCCCCGCGTTGCGTTGCAGGTAAGCGATCAGAAACTGATAGGCAAGTTCAGGGGAACGGCTCTTTTTCAAAAGACGGATGCCATCCGAGAAGTCGCCGCTCAGGAAGGAGAGTTCGACGGTCAGGACTTGGTAGTCGAAATTGTCAGGTGCGCGCTGGTAGAGCTGTTGCGCATGGCTTTTCGCGCGTGCATAGCCATTGGTGCGGGAGAGCAGGCGAATCGCCTCAAGCTGGAGTTCCTCATCGTGTGGAACGTAGGTCAGGTAGTTTGCCAGCAACGGGTAGACGTCATCCGCGCGCTTCTGCTTATAGAGATTGCCCGCGAGTGCGATCACGGCTTCGCGATTGCGCGGATCGAAGAGCAGCGCAGTGCGCAAAGAGGCCTCCGCGACGCGATAATTCGCGTTCGTATTCTGGTGCTGATTGTTTTGAATCAGCAGGCCTTGAGAAAAATATGCCATTGAGCAAGCCGAATAGAGATCCGACTCGCTCAATGGATATTCAGAATGGTCGCAGGTGTAACACCCCGTCACAAGGAGTAGGCTACTGCCTAATACCAGCCTAAATGCGCCATTTAATCGGCGCAGAATTACTGTCCGATTCGCTTGAGCCATGAGGCTTCCTCCTGCCGGGGAAAAGAGACATGATCCGCAATGAACATGCATTGCGGATCGTTGAACACCGTTACTTCTTGTGGCGATTGGATTTCAGGCGTTTGCGATACTTATGCTTGGACATTTTAGCACGGCGTTTTTTCTTGATTGAACCCACTTTTTTCTCTCCTTCTGTTCTGTTAGAAAATCACCTTGTTCAGAGGTAATTCAATGATTCCCTCGGCGCCCGCTGCGCGCAGCGGTGGGACGATGTCGCGAACGACACTCTCTTCAACAACCGATTCCACCGCAAACCACGTGTTGTCGTCCGTCTTGTTGACGGTCGGCGAGTGCAAGGCGGGAAGGATGGCTGTAACGGCTTTAAGATTTTCCGTTGAAACATTCAGCTTCAGCAAAACGCGCGACTCTGCGGCCAGCGCACCCTGCAGCAGCAGCGCGATCTGTTCGATCTTGGCGCGCTTCTCAGGAGTTTCCCACGCTTTCTTGTTTGCGATCAGGCGTGTTGTTGAGGTCAAAATGGTGTCGACGATACGCAGATTGTTGGCGCGCAACGACGAGCCGGTTTCCGTCAATTCGACGATCGCATCGACGAGCTCAGGTGCCTTGACTTCCGTTGCGCCCCAGGAGAACTCAACTTCCGCCGTCACATTGTGCTGGGCCAGATAGCGCTTGGTTAAGCCAACGGCTTCGGTTGCGATGCGCTTGCCTTCCAGATCCTTCACGCTTTTGATGGTGGAATCGTTCGGAACGGCCAAGACCCAGCGGACAGGACGGGAGGTCGCCTTGGAATAGCACATTTCCGAGACTTCATGCACATCCGAACCGTTTTCATAAATCCAATCGAAACCCGTGATGCCGGCGTCCAGAAGCCCCAGTTCCACATAACGGGAAATTTCCTGCGGACGAATAAGACGGCATTGCAACGTCGGATCATCGACGGTCGGCACGTAGGAACGTGAACCGCACGAGACGTTGAATCCCGCTTTCTTCAGCATGTTGAAGGTGGCCTCTTGGAGGCTGCCCTTCGGTAATCCCAGAATAACTGCCATATTCAACCTTTTCCCTTTTCGATTCGTAAGAGTGCAAAACTTTATCAAACTGGACGGTTTAATGCAAGTGTGAAGCAGTGTGCGCGATGTTTCACGGTGGACGCCCTGTTTTGTAGGCTGCGCGGCGGAGGTTAAGGCAACGCGTCGCGTGCCCTAGATGCTGTTTCGGCGCGGAATCATCTGCGCTATCAACTTGTTTTAAGCGCCTCAAGCAGGTATACTACGAAACTTTAAAGGTGAATTCGATGGCGCGTGGAAAAATTAGACGAATTGAGCGGGTAGAAGATTATCTGGTGCGGATTATTCAGCAGCCGGGGGCGGATCGTGGGCATCCGTGGCCTATTCGCGTGCTGCTGGTGGCGTTACACGGGATTTCCTTGATTTTCAAGGCCATTGTCCTGCTGCGCTTGTGGTCCTACCGGACAGGGATTTTTCATCGTTATCCGTTAGGGTGCCAGATTATCAGTGTGGGCAATATCACGGCTGGCGGTACGGGCAAGACACCGGTCGTGGAGATCTTTGCGCGCGAACTTTTGAAGTCGGGTCGACGGGTCGCGATTCTGAGTCGCGGTTACCGCAAACGCGAGTTGCCGTGGTATCAGCGGCTTTTCAAGGAGCAGATCGAACCGCCGCGCGTGGTCAGCGATGGTAAGCGGCTCTTGCTCGACAGCGAAATGGGCGGCGATGAACCCTACATGCTGGCGAGCAACCTGCCGGGCGTCGTTGTGCTCGTTGATAAAAACCGTGTGAAGAGCGGTCGCTATGCGGTCAAAAAATTCGGGTGCGATACATTGATTCTCGACGACGGATTCCAGTATCAGAAATTGCAGCACCGGCTGGAGGTCTTGCTGATTGACAAGACCAATCCCTTTGGCAATGAACAGATGCTGCCGCGCGGCATTCTGCGCGAACCGATTCGCAACGTGAGCCGGGCGGATTTCATTTTCATCACCAAGTCGGATGGCGATTCGGAGCCGTTGCGCACGCGGATTCGCGCACTGAATCCCTCTGCGGAGATCATTGAATGTTGCCATCAGCCGCGTTACTTGCAGAACGTCTACACCTCGGAGCATGTGCCGTTGTCGTGGCTGGAAGGTAAGACCGTGACCTCGCTTTCCGGTATTGCCGTGCCGCAGAGTTTTGAAAATTCCTTGCGCAAGATGGGGGCGCGGGTCATCTACTGTGAACGGTATGCGGACCATCATCGGTACGATGCACAGGAAATTATTGATGCGGTCAACAAGGCGGCTGATCTGAAGGCGGATGCGCTCATGACCACGGAAAAAGATGCGGTACGATTCCCGCGTTTAGAGACAACGCCTGTGCCTGTCTTCTATTTGCGCGTGGATATCGAAATTCTCTCCGGCGCCCAGAATTTTCATGACGCTGTGGAGCATGTCTGCTTTAAAAAGGTCTCCAAGGATGCTTAGTCGCGAAGCGGACGCAAGGTCGTAAAACAGAGTGCTATGCACAATCACGAACAGAAATTTCTTCGTTACGCCGGTGTGGTGAGCGTGATGACCGCGATCAGCCGCGTTGCCGGGCTTGTGCGCGAACTGATCATGGCTTATTATTTCGGCACATCCGCGGTGCAGTCCGCCTTTGTTGTCGCTTTCCGCATCCCCAACCTCTTCCGGCGCCTGTTCGGTGAAGGCGCGCTCAGCAATGCCTTTATTCCTGTCTTTACGGAGTTGCTGGTTCATGAGGGCAAGGAGTCGGCCTCGCGCTTTGCGGCGCGCGTGATGGGGCTTCAGAGCACGGTTATCGGGCTGCTGGTGGTCCTGCTGATGGCGGCCACGTGGCTGGTTGAACCGCTCTTTGAACCGGACAGCCGGTGGCTGATCATCTTTCCGCTGATGCGCATCATGTTGCCGTATGCGCTGCTGATCTGCCAGGTCGCGATTGTTTCCGCCATGTTGAATACGCAGCAGCAGTTCCGCATCTCGTCCTTGACACCGGTCATCCTCAACCTGGTCTGGATCGTGGCGTTGGTGGTTTGCCCCTTGGTTTCCGATCATGCGATGGGGCGCGTCCAGTTTATCTCGTATGCGATTCTGATTGCGGGTTTTTGTCAGCTCGCGTTTCAGATCCCGACGCTGCGCGCGTGCGGGCTCTCCTTTGGGTTTGATTTTTCGCTGCAGGGCTGGCGTTCGTCGCCGCAGATCCGCACGGTCCTGCTCATGCTGGCGCCGACGGCGCTGGGTGCAGGTTTGGACCAGATCAACATCTGTATCGATGGCTATCTGGCCTATTATGCGGCTTCGTGGGCGCCCGCTGCGATGGAGTATGCGGATCGCATCGCGTACTTGCCGCTCGGCATGTTCTCAACCGCGTTCGTGACGGTGCTGATGCCGCTCTACAGCGCCTTTGTTGCGCACAACGATTATGCCGGGCTGCAGCGTTCAATGGAACGGGCCTTGCGCAATCTGGCGGTGATCGTTGCGCCGACGATGGGGGTCCTTTTTTTCCTTGCGCCGGCATTGGTGGAGGCGATCTACGTCTGGCCCAACGGTAAGTTCGATCAGCAGTCGGCGCAGTACACATCGCTGGCGGTGATGGCCTACGCGCCGGGCATGTTCATTTTCAGCTTCCAGAAATGTTTGACGCCGGCGTTCTTCGCGATGAAGGATACGCGGACGCCGGTCAAAATCAGCATCGGATGCATTGCGTTGAATCTGATTTTGAATGTGACCGCCATTTTGACCTTGCCTGAATTGTATCGTCATGTCGGCTTGGTGACCTCGACGGTCATTGCCAGCTTGGCGAATGGTTGGGTTGCGGCAACGATCCTGCGGAAACGGAAAAACCTGCCCATTTTTGCGCATTTCCTGCCGACAGCGGCAAAGGCTTTTGTCGCCGGGCTGATCATGTCGCTCATCTGCCTCGCTGTGCATCGTCAGTTCAACGTTCACGGCGATAAGATCCGGCAGGTCGTTGCTTTGGTTGTGGCCGGAGGAACAGGGGGCCTTGTTTATCTGGGGATCATGTGGGTCTGGGCTAAGAACGATGTGCGCGAGGTGATTGATGGATTCCGCCTGCGTGCGCAGGTGCGCGGAACATCGCAAGCGATGAAGGAGGAGGCGTGAAGAAGGTTGTTGTTGCGTGTGGCGGTACGGGGGGGCATGTCTTTCCCGGTCTGGTTGTTGCGAATCTGCTGCAGCAGAAGGGGCATGCTGTTACGGTGTGGCTTTCGGGGCGTTCCATTGAGTCAGCTTCGGAATCAGCGTGGAAGGGGCCGACCTTTTCAACGGGCGCACGTCAGCTTTCCGTGGCGACAGCGCCCCAGTTGCTGCTCTCCTTCTTGCGCTGTTTTTTTGCACTGCGCAAGCAGAAGCCGGATGTTGTTCTCGCGATGGGAAGTTATGCGAGTCTGCCGCCTGTAATGGCCGCGTGGTTATTGCGGATTCCCATTGTGCTGCATGAGGCCAATGCCGTGCCAGGCAAGGCCGTGGAGTTTCTGTCGCGCTTTGCGACTGTGACGGCGATCAGCTTTGATGAGGCGACAAACTGGTTGCACGGCCGGTGCGTGGAAAAGACTGGGCTGCCTGTCCGGTTGAGCCTGCTGGACAAAGCGCCGTTTGACGAGATCCCGGAAAATCATTTCGTTGTTTTCGTGACCGGCGGGAGTCAGGGGGCACATCGCGTCAATCAGCTGGTGGTGCAGGCGATGACGTTGCTCAAGCAGGATGGCATCGACGATGTTTTCGTGATCCATCAGTGCGGCGTTGCCGATGAGGAGTGGGTGCGCGAAACCTATGAAAAGGCGGGAGTCAAAGCCAAGGTTGCACCGTTTATCCGCGAGATGGGACGGGCGTTTGCCAGTGCGGATCTGGTGATCTGCAGGGCTGGCGCCTCGACCTGTTTTGAATTGGCGCTGGTCCGCAAGCCGGCCCTGCTGATTCCGTTGCCGACCGCCTTACGCGATCATCAGCATCTGAATGCCCTGGAGATGATCAAGAATGGCGGGGCGGACGAGGGGATCCAGCGCGAATTGACCGGCCGCTCGCTGATGCGGTATATTGCCAACAAGAAAAACAATCCGGTCTCGCTGGAGAAAATGCGCACCGCCTATGCTGCGATGGATGTTGCCGAGGCGGGGCCGCGGTTGGCCGCATTGGTTGAACGCACGGCGCGTTAGCCGGGCGCTGCGCGCCCCCCTTGACAATCGCGGGGCGATGAACTAAGCTTATCGCACATTGTTTGTATTACGGAAGCCCGTTAAAATCGGGCGCGGTCGCGCCGCTGTAATCGGATACGAGTTCCTCACGCGTCATTCTTGAAAAAGGAGAAGACTGGAACAAGGTTAAGCCGAGAGCCAGAAGACGGATACAAACAGCTTTTCAACGCTCCTTCGCGTAAGAGGATGCTAAGATGATCCGCCGGCTGTTTCCGGTCTCATTTTCGCTGTAGATGCTCTTCTGCGCAGGGGCGCAACGTTCGCAAAAGGAAACGTGAGCATGTACAGTCGTCCTAAGTCACTGGTACTGTCCTGGGCTTTTCCGTCCGGGGCAGTGTGTCTATGTGGAATCCACCTTCTTGCGGCATCGACCAACGATGCGCAGCATGTGGCCTCAACCAATCTGCAACCCGTTGTCGTGCGCGCGAGTCGCGGACATCGGGCCGCGCAAGAGCTGCCCGTGGGCGTCACTGTCCTCCAGACGGAGGACATTCAGCGGATAGGGGCCCGCGATACGGTCCAGCTGCTTGAAAAGGGGGCGGGACTCTATCTGCGGAAACTCTCGGGGAATCCCGCGCAGGCCGAGATTGTCATGCGCGGGTTCGGTGAAAATGCGCATGGCCGCGTGCTGGTCCTGGTGGATGGGCAGCCGCTCAATGAGCCGGATATGGCGGCACCCAACTGGATGCGCGTGCCCGTCGACACGATCGAGCGGGTCGAAGTGCTGTATGGCTCACAGACCGCACTCTATGGTAACTATGCTGTCGCCGGAGTCGTCAACCTGGTGACGCGTCGCGGAGGAGCGGATTCAACGACGGCGGTTACAGTTACCGCCGGTTCAGACGATTCCTACGGTACGCATCTGCGCAAATCGGGAATCCTCGGCGAAGGGACGAGTTACGCGGCAGACCTCGATTGGCAGAAGAGCGGGGGATGGCGTGACAATGCGCAGTACGAATCCTGGGATGCGCGCGTTGCGCTGGACCACGATTGGACCGAGCGTTTGGTTTCGTCGCTGTCGACCTATTATAATTGGAACGCCTCGGGTTTGCCGGGCACGTTGGATCGATTGAAAATGGAGGCGGACCCGCGGCAGAGTGGGACGCCGAATGATCATGCCGAGTCGGAATCGTGGGGATTCAATGCGGG
>CAZMLC010000059.1:0-17540 GCA_964567125.1 uncultured Akkermansia sp. | reverse complement strand
GCACAACGATGTGGATGAAATGCAATGATGAAGGAAGCTCAGAAAGTCACGATTTCCTATCGCGTGCCGTATGCTGATACCGATCAGATGCGGGTGGTCTATTATGCGAACTACCTGGCCTATTTTGAACGGGCGCGGAATGAATTGATGCGGGCCTGCGGATTGACCTATCGCGAATTTGAGGCGATGGGTTTTGCGTTGCCGGTTTCCGAGGCGGTGCTGCACTATCACCATCCTGCGACGTATGACGATCTGCTTTCGATCACGGCGTGGGTTGAACAGCTGAAGGGCGTGCGCATGGTGATCAAATGTGAGGTTCGACGCGGGGATCAGCTGCTGGTGGATGGCTATACGGTCCATGCCTGCGTCGATATCCAGCGTTTGCGTCCGGTCCGATTGCCTGCTGAGGTGCTGGCACGGCTTTCGGTTGCTACAGGTGAGCCCGAGGTATAAACGATTTTCAAACTAAAAGAAAGGGATCAAAGTATGATGCAGAGACGTGCGTTTTTCAAAACAACGGGGTTAGGATTGGCTGCGACGGTGGCCGTGCCGGCCATGCAGGCTGTGGCGGACGTTGAAACGGCTACAGCCGCGACCGATACGTTTAAACTGGCGATTGCCGGGTTTACCTTCCACAAGTTCAAACTGGAAGAGACGCTGGCGATGATGAAGCGCGTGGATGTTCATTACCTGTGTATCAAGGATTTCCATTTGAAGTTGGATTGCACAGAGCAAGAGGCGGCTGAATTTCATGCGAAGTGCAAAGCGTTTGGCGTGACAGGGTATGGCGTAGGACCGATCTACATGGATACCGACGAGAAGGCCAAGCAGGCGTTCGAGTATGCCAAGCGCGTGGGCGTCAAGGTGCTGGTGGGCGTGCCGTTTGAGATGGTGAACAAGAAGCGCACGGCATCGGCGAAATTGCTGGTGACCATCAATAAACTGGTTCAAGAGTATGATATCAAGTACGCGATTCATAACCACGGTCCGGATATGCCGGAGCTCTTCCCGAATGCGGAGAGCGGCATTGAGATGATCAAGGATATGGACAAGCGCGTGGGGCTCTGCCTGGATATCGGACACCAGTTCCGCGATGGCAAGGATCCTGTCGCGGCGATCGTCAAGTATGCCGACCGCATCCACGATATCCACATCAAGAATGTCACGGCGCCGACCAAGGCGGGCGGTGGCATTGAGATGCCGCGCGGTAAGATCAATATGCCGGCCGTGGTCAAGGCGCTGCGCAAGATCGGTTATACGGGCGCATGCAGTCTGGAGTATGAGAAAGACATGGCTGATCCGCTGCTGGGCATTGCAGAGTCGATCGGCTATTTCCGCGGCGTGATGGACAGCATGCGGTGCTGCTAATGGTGCGTAAGCTTGTGCTGGCGGACATGCCTGTTTGCGCCGTTGAACGGTCAGGCAGGCATGTGCACTTCGCTTTTTGCGGAAGCAGAATGCAGCGAAGTGTTTTTTGCTTTTTTGAAAAACGATAGAATAAAAAAACTGTCTACGTGAGTACTGATGTCGTAGCAGAATTAAGGAGGAGAGACCGATGAGCCAGATGAATTGGATTGCGATTTTAGACTACGGTTCACAGTATACGCAATTGATCGCGCGCCGTATCCGCGAGCAGCAGGTTTATTCCGAAATCATTCGGTTTGACACGACGGCGGAACAGCTGCGTGCGCGGATGCCTGCAGGTATTATTCTGTCGGGCGGACCGAACAGCGTCTTTGAAGAGGGCGCGCCGCAGTGCGATCCTGCGATCTTTAAATTGGGCATCCCGGTTTTGGGCATCTGCTACGGCATGCAGCTGATGGCCAAGGTCCTGGGGGGCGCCGTGAAACCGGGTGATCACCGCGAATATGGACATACGCGCATTGAGTCCGCGCCCGGCAACCGTCTCTTTGTCGGGACGCCCGCTGAATTCGACGTCTGGATGAGTCACGGCGATCAGGTGGAGACGCTGCCTCCAGGCTTTAAGGTCTCCGCGCGTTCGCTGAGTTGTCCGCATGTCGCGATACGCAACGATGAGCTCAACTTCTTTGCATTGCAGTTCCATCCCGAAGTGGTGCATACGCAAAATGGCACGACGATTCTGCGCAACTTCCTCTTTCAGGTCTGCAAATGCACGCCGGATTGGAAGCTGACCTCCTGGGTTGAGAATACGGTTGAAAAACTGAAACAGCAGGTGGGTGATAACGAAGTCGTGCTCGGTCTGAGCGGAGGTGTTGACTCCTCGGTGGTCGCGATGCTGCTGCATCGTGCGATCGGTCCGCGGCTGCACTGTATCTTTGTGGATAACGGCTTGCTGCGCGCAGGGGAGGATAAACAGGTCGAAACCACGTTCAAGGAAAAGGCCGGCATGGATGTGCACATCGCACGGGCCGCCGATCGCTTCTATGCCGCGCTGAAGGGCGTGACCGATCCTGAGAAGAAGCGCAAGATTATTGGCCGCGAATTTATTGAGGTCTTTGCCGAAGAGGCGCGGAAGCTGAAGAACTGTAAGTTCCTCGGACAGGGAACGATCTACCCGGATATCATCGAAAGCATCAGCCCGACCAAGGGGCCGAGCCACACGATCAAGAGCCACCACAATGTCGGAGGGTTGCCGCCGGACCTGAAGTTTGAGCTGGTGGAGCCGCTGCGTGAACTCTTCAAGGATGAAGTGCGCGCGGTGGGCCGCGTGATGGGCATGGATGCCGAGCTGCTGGATCGCCAGCCCTTCCCGGGGCCGGGTTTGGGCGTGCGCATTCTGGGCGAGGTCAATGCCGAGTCCGTGCGTCTGCTGCAGCAGGCGGATCTGCGCGTTCAGGAGGAGATGCGCAAGCTGCCGAACTTCAAGAGTATCTGGCAGTCGTTTGCGATCCTGCTGCCGGTCAAAAGCGTCGGCGTGATGGGCGATCAGCGCACGTATGAAAACGTCTGCGCGTTGCGCGTGGTGGACAGTATCGATGCGATGACTGCGGATTGGACGCGCGTACCGTATGAGACGCTGGCGCGCATTTCGAACCGCATCATCAACGAAGTGCGCGGCATTAACCGCGTGGTCTTTGACATCAGTTCGAAGCCGCCGGCCACGATTGAGTGGGAGTAAATAAACACACACGGAGGAGAAAACAATGAAAGCGGTTTTTCCGATGGTTCATATCATGCTGGCGGCGTTCGTCGTTGCCAGCGCCGGTGTCATGGGGTGTGCACGCGAGGAAGAAAAGCCCGTGTTGTCGGTCTCTACGACGCCGGGAAGTGCGATTACGTTGACGGATGCGACCTTTAAACAGACGATCGCAAAGGGTGTGGTCCTGGTTGATTTCTGGGCGACCTGGTGTCCGCCCTGCCGCATTCAAGGACCGCATGTGGATCAGGTTGCAGGTTTGATCGGTTCGTTGGCCGTTGTCGGCAAGGTGGACGTGGATGCGAATCCCGTCACGGCGCAGGCCTACAAGATCGAGAGCATCCCGACGTTGATCGTGTTCAAGGACGGTAAAGAATTCAAGAAGTTTGTCGGAGTCACGGAACCGAACGTCTTGCTGGAAACCCTGCAAGCCGCAATCGGGAAAAAATAGGAAGGGCAAGATAATGCGCGTTTTGGTTACAGGTGGAGCCGGCTTTATTGGCAGTCACACGTGCGTTGAGCTGTTGAACGCCGGTCATGCGGTGGTCGTGGTGGACAACCTGAGCAACAGCTCGGAGGAAAGTTTGCGTCGCGTTGAAAAAATCACGGGCAAGTCCGTGGTGATGCGCAAGCTGGACATCCGCGATCGTGCGGCGTTGGCGGCGGTATTTAAAAACGATGGTCCCTTTGACGCGGTGATCCATTTCGCGGCGTTGAAGGCCGTCGGTGAATCCTCGAAGATTCCGCTGGCCTATTACGAAAACAATATCTCCGGCACCATCGCCCTGTGCGAAGTCATGGGCGCGCACGGCTGTAAGAACATCGTCTTCAGTTCGTCTGCCACGGTGTATGGCGAACCGGCGTCGATGCCGATCCGCGAAGATTTTGCGACGCCGGGTGCGACGAATCCGTACGGCTGGACCAAGTTGATGATGGAGCAGATCTTCCGCGATTTGCAGCGCTCTGATCCGGCGTGGAATGTCGTGATTCTGCGTTATTTCAATCCGATCGGCGCGCATGAGAGCGGAATTATCGGCGAAGATCCGGCTGGGATTCCGAACAACCTCGTGCCGTTCGTGGCGCAGGTCGCGGTGGGGCGGCGGGAGAAACTTGCGGTCTTTGGTGGCGACTATCCGACGGTTGACGGAACCGGCGTGCGCGATTATATTCACGTGGTCGATCTGGCTGTAGGCCATGTGAAGGCGATCGAAAAACTGGTCTCCAATCCCGGCCTGGTGATCTACAATCTGGGCACGGGAACGGGCAGCAGCGTGTTGCAGGTCGTGGCAGCCTTCGAGGCTGCCTCAGGCCGCAAGATTCCTTATGAGATCAAGCCGCGCCGTCCGGGCGATATTGCGGCGTGCTGGGCGGATCCCGCCAAGGCGAAAGCGGAATTGGGCTGGGTGGCGCAGCGCGATTTGCGCGTCATGTGTGAAGACTCGTGGCGGTGGCAATCGCGCAATCCGCATGGTTATCAGGCGTAATAAAAATGGCTGCTTGGACAGAGATTATCGACGACCTTGTCGGGCACATCGGGCTGATGAAAGAGCTGGGTGTCCGCACGGTTGAACTCGATGCTCGCGTGCTTCCGGAGTGGGATCGCGCAGCAGCGGCGGCACAGTCCTCTGCCGCTGCGCTGCCGCACCGTGCGCAGTCTGCGCAGCAGCCGCCTGCACCGAACATCGCGACCTGGCAGGCGCCAAAGTCCTCGGAACTGAAAACGGATGCTTCTGCGCTGTCGCGGCAGGAGCGCGATGTGGCCCTCGCCGCGATCACAGCGCGGATTGCCGTCTGCGAGGCCTGCGGATTGTGCAAGAACCGGACGAAAATTGTGCCGGGGCAGGGTAATTCCGAAACGCCGGACGTAATGTTTATCGGCGAGGCTCCCGGGGCGCAAGAAGATGAGCAAGGGCTTGCGTTTGTCGGGGCAGCCGGTCAGCTGCTGACGAAGATGATTGCGGCTATGGGGTATGCGCGCGAGGATATTTTCATCGGCAATATCTGCAAGTGCCGTCCCCCGAACAATCGTACGCCGAATATGGAGGAGATGCAGAAGTGCCTGCCGTTCTTGCGCGAGCAGATCGCGATCATCAAACCGAAAACGATCGTGTTGCTGGGCAATACCGCGATTAAAGGACTTTTGGAGAGTCAGGCCGGCGTGACGCGGTTGCAGGGACAGTGGACGGTGTATAACGGGATTCCCGTGATGCCGACGTACCATCCGGCCTATCTCTTACGCTTTGAGAACAGCGGGGATGCGGAGGGATTGCGCGCGGCGAAGATGCAGGTTTGGCGTGCCCTGAAATTAGTCTTGGGCCAACTGGGCAAGCCCGTTCCGAAATAAGTGCGTGAGGAGAATGTTATGCTAAAGATGGGTATTCTGGGTGTGGCCATGGTGGTTGCCTGTTCAGCGTTTGCGCAGACACGTGTGCCCGCTGATGTGGCGAAAATGCAGGAGACGCTGCGTGCGGCCTTGACGCGCCAAGCAGCGACCAATCAGTTCCTCATGACCACGGTTGCGAGCGACTATGTCAGCGATTTGAAGAAATTGTATCACAAAGAGAAGGCGACGAAGGATGCTGCTGCGCAGGCGACGGTCAAAGCGGAGGCCGAGCGGTTTGTCGTTGCGCTGAAGAGTGATCCGGATGAATTTGAGGCTGTGCCGGAATTGCCCGAGGCGGTTCAGCAGAAGGCCTTGCCGGCATTGCGCGTGATTCAGGGCCGCTACCTGGAACAGCGCAGCATCATTGAGAAGATGGGCGCCGAACGCGTTGTGGAGCTTGCGCAAAAGTATGTCGCTGCCCTGGATCTGGTGCAGAAACGGTTGAGCGATGGCGGCAAGACATCCGATGCCGCGGCTGCGAAAAAGGAGGCCACGCGTATGCGCGTCCTGTTGCAGCGTAAGGATGCGGCGTCCGCGCTGTTTAAGCAGTATGCGGTGAAGAACAGTTTAATGCCGCCCGCGCCGGATCTCGCCGGGTTTGAAACGGAAGATGCGCCGCAGGGTGTAGCCAACCTTACGTCCAAAACGTTGCTGACCGCCTTGCCGGTCTCGGTGCAGCAGGCGTTAACCAAGCCGATGGAGGCCTTCGACAAGGATTGGCCGCCGGAGATCACCACGTGGACGTTTGATGCGAGTGGAAACTATGCGCACGATTTTAGCCTTTACCGCGTGGCCGGTGTGCCGGATGAATTAGGCATTTTCGTCTATGCGAAGACCATGCGCGCGTATGTGCGCGGCACAAAGAAGTGCAGTACGGTGCAGGTGAATGGCCAGGCTGTAACATGGCTGGGCAAGGGCATGTCCTGGAATTTGAAGGATAGCCGCGATCTTGTGTTTAAGGCTGTTTATACGACGCAGCATCCCGCATTGAGCGCCGAGGCAGGGCCTGCCGCGTGCGTGGCGATCTACAGCAGTTCCGAGAATGACAAGCTGCTTGGCGCAATGTCGGTTCCCATGACAAAGGAGAAGACGGAGCTGAAGGTCACGAAGCACTTTTCCTATAATCGCGTGAATATTTCATGGGAAGGTGAGAAGCGGCGCCGGGGGTTCACGATTCCGAACAACATGCCGATTCGCGTCGTTGTCGGCGTCGCGGCGTTCAATCCCGGCGAGGAAGTCGATGCGCTCATGGAGATTCGCGCCTGTCCGCAAGTTGAGCAATAAGCGATGGCTGCAGAGTGAGTGTGAACAACCATGGATGGTATCTGTAAAACCTATGTACGCGCGGATCGGCGCACAGCCCTGCTGCGAACCGCGGTGCTGATCGGCGCGCTGGCCTTATGGGCCGGTGCGGATGAGATCGATGCCGCCAAGATGGCGCTGCGCGACCGTCTCTATCCCATTGCGCAAAATCATGCGCTGCACGTGCTGGCGAATACGTCGGATGCGCAGGCCGAGCAGGCGCTGCTGATCTTGCTTGAGTCACTTTACGAACAGGGCCGCGCAGCGGAAATCCTGACGACGCTGACGGCGTACGAACCGGTTATACTGCGCGCGAAAAAACCCGCAGCCATCACCTATTGGCGGGCCAAGGCCTTGGCTGCGCAGGGTGCCAATGCGGATGCTGCGCGTCTGGCGGAAGAGGCTGTTTCGCAGGCGGATAACGACATGGCCGATGCGTTGCGGCAAGTGGCGGCGCGCGCCTATTTTTCCATGGGGGATCTAAAATCTGCAGTGCGGATATTCAGCGAAACAGAACACGCCTCGACCAATGCGTTGAATCGCGCCGCCAATGCGTTAGAGTGGGCGACGGTCTTGCAGAAAACCAATCAGCTGGATGCCGCGCTTGCTGTTCTGCAGGCGCAGTCCCAGTTGAATGTGCGCGCCTCAGATATGGACGAAGGGGTCTTGTTGCGGGCACGGATTCTGATGGCGCAGGGCAAGATGTCGGAGGCCACGACGTGTTACAATCAGCTGGCCATGAATGACCGGGCCGGCGAGCGGGCGCGCGTGCAGGCGCTGGTGGATATGAGCGTCTACCTCTACAACAGCGGCAAGACCGACGAAGCGATTGCGTATGCGCGTACCGCGTTCGAGCGCGCCAAACAGGGGGAGCTGCGCCGTCTGGCCGGCTTCCGTTTGGGCGATCTGCTGAGCGCTTCCGCGCAGACCATTGGCGAAGCTGATAAAGTCATCAAGGGGCTTGTGCGCGATTATCCGGATGATCCTGCCTCGATCAAGGCCTATCTGAAATTAGCGGATGCCTATCTGCACGTGAAGCGTCCGGAGCGGGCCGCGGCGGAATATCAGATGTTTCTGGAGGCGTATCCGGAGCAGTCTTTGAACGAACGCGCGCTTCAGGCGCGTGCATGGGCGCTTTTCCAGCTGGGACGCTATACGGAAGCCGTGGGCCTTTTTCAGCGCGTCGCCGAACAGACGACCAATCCAGTGATTCGCGCGGAGTGCCGGTTTAAACAGGGCGACGCCTTACTGGCGGACCAGCGTTTCGAGGATGCCGCGAAAGTCTACCGGACGCTTGCTGAAACGCAGCCGGAGAGCGAGTTTGCCGGGCGCGCGCTGTATCAGGGCGCCGAGTGCCTTGAACGTGCTGGTGCCGGCGCATTGGCGGGGGTGCAGTATGCACAGACCGCCGCGCGCTATCCGACTCAGGAGTATGCGCCCAAGGCGTTGCTGCGCCTGGCGCTGCTGCAGGCGTCAACCAACGATTATGCGGGCGCAACGCAAACCTATACGACCATTCAGAACAACTATCCGCAAAAGGGGATCCGGAGCGAGGCGCTGATGGGACGCGGCCGGATCGCATATCGGCTGTTCAAGTTTGAGGAGGCGATGCAGGATTTCGCCACGGTCTCCGAGACCGATCTGGAACGTCGGGATGAGGCGCGGATGCTGATTACCTTCTGTCTCTACGGCTTAGGCCGCGATAAGGATGCGCGCCAGTCAGGTACCACATTCTTGGTCGATTTTCCAGAGTCGCGATGGCTGCCGGAAATGGTGCTTTGGCTCGGGAAGTGCGATTTTAACCGCGGACGGTTCAGCGAGGCCAAAACATTCTTTCTGGATTATGTAACGCGGTGGCCCAAACAGTCAGCCGCCGATGCCGCCTTGCTGTGGGCTGCGCGGGCTTCGGCCAGCATGGGTGATTTTACGGGAACCGTGGAGCTGATCGGCCGTTTTGTGCGCGAATACCCCAAGAGCCCGCGCCAGATCGAGGCGCGCTTGGTGCAGGCGGATGCGCTCTTCGAATTAGCGCGTTTCGCCGATGTTGTGTTGGTGCTCGACCAAGTGCTTGCCGATGCGACTGCCACGGGCGAATGGATTGTGCAGGCGAAAATCCGCCGTGCGGATGGGTTCTTCGCGATGGGCGCGGACAACAGCGAGCGTTATCAGAAGGCGCTTGCGGGGTATCGCGAAGTGCTCGAGCAGTCGACATTGACGCCCGCTGAAGTCTTGCAGTTGAACTACAAGGTGGCGCGCTGTCAGGAAAAACTGCGCAAAATCGATGATGCGCTGACCACCTATTACACCGATGTGATTCTGCGCTATCAGAATGAGCGCGCCAAGGGTGTCTGGTACGACGATGCCGCAACCGCGCTGTATGTGCGCGCGGCATTCAACATGGCGGATCTTTATGAACAACGCGGGCAACCGACACAAGCGGTGAACGTACTCAAACGCATGATTGAGGTGGATGTTCCAGGAAAAGAAGAGGCCTTACATCGGATCGGGCGCCTTGAGAAGCAACGGTAAGGAAACGGATAAACGCATGGACACTATTTTACAGACGGGATGGATTTTTTGGCTGATTGTCTTAGTCGGCCTTGCGGACGTAGTCTTGTTTTTCCAGCGGCTTCTGCATATCCGGAGGGCGCAGATTCAGACGGCCGATTTTCTCAAAGGCATTTATAACGTGCTGAAAAACGGCAACGCGCAAGAGGCGGTTACGCTGTGCGATGAAACACCGGGGCCAACCGCTGCCGTTGTCGCAACTGCGATCATTCATCGAAAAGGCAGTTATGAGGCCTTGTGGCAGGCAGTGGATAATACGGGGCGCGAGGAGGTTTCGCGGTTGGAACGGCGGTTGGCTTCGCTGGCCGTGACCTGCCAGATTGCACCGTTGCTGGGGCTTTTCGGAACCGTGATCGCGGTGATTGGCGTGGTGCAGGCGATCAATGACCATGCGCCGTTGGTGCAGACGATTCATTTGACGGGGGGCCTCATGTCGGCCTTGGCGTGCACGGCGGCTGGCCTTCTGGTTGCGCTTGCCGGGCATGTGATGTATACGATACTGATCGTGCGCATCGAACGTATTGTGCTGGAGATGGAGAGCGCGGCTTCGGAAATCGTCGCGTTTCTGACGCAGGAGAATCCGAAGGCATGAGAACGTATAAACTGAGCTGGAGTCGAAGCATCCGCAAGCAGCGCACGGTTTACCGATTTGGTAGCGTGTGGGCTCAGGCGTTTCTGATCGCAGTTCCGTGGATCAATGTCCTGCTCCTGTTCGGACTTCTGTTTGCGGTACACAATCGGCTGGTGATCAATCCCGGCGTGGTCATGGACCTGCCGCGCGAACCGCTGCGCGAAGGTACATATACCGGTATGACGGCGCTGATGATTACCGTGACGGGCGATACCGCAGGACAGGAGGAGACCTTGATCTTTCTGGATGACGAACGGTATCTGTTGCAGGATAGCGACCAGATGAGCATGTTTGCCGATCGTGTGAAAAGCCGCATCGCCGCGGGGCTCAGGCCTGAATTGCTTTTGCTGGCGGATCGGCGCGTTTCACATGGCGATGTGATGCGCCTGGTCAATGCTGCGCGCGAAGCCGGTGTCGAGCGGGTGAATGTCGGGGAGAAACCCAAGTAGGGGTAGACGATGACCTCCAGCAAAGCAAACAGACGTTCTTTTCGTAAAGTCATGACGCGGCCGATTTTGTATTGGTGGCAGTTCGGTTTGCTGGCTGTTTTCATGACGTTTCTTTGGCTTGAGGTGCCGTTCCGGGCGATCTTTTTTGTGCCTGAGACCAAACCCTACCGCGTTACCGCGCAAGCCGCATACGTGATGATTGAACCGCAGTATGCGCAGCGGATCTATCAGAAAACCTTTGCCGCGTGGCTGTCGCATCCCGGCCATGTGATTGGTCTGGAGTCCGCGGGGACTGCTTTGGATTTTGCATTGGGCGCTCCGGAATACATTGAAAAAAGCCGTGTGTTGTCGTCGACGTGGCAGCCCGCGCCGGTGCCGCAGTTGCCGCCGCTGGCTTCCGCTGTTGGGCTGCAGCGCGCGGGGGACGCTCCTGCGCGGATTGCGTCGCATCCGGAAGGCTATCTTGTACAGATGAGCGCGGCGCTGCGCAAGGTCCGCCTGACTGTACCGCACGAGGCTGGCGCGTCATTTCAGGAACACTCGGGTACGTGCCGCTTTTTTGTTGAAACCGACGCACAGGGCGCGCTGCAGCACCTGTTACTGCTCTCGGCACCCTCTGCGGATTCACGGATCATCGAACGTCTGTTGCTGCGCGCACGTGCGCAAGGCGCCGCGCGCGGAACGGTGGAGGTCTCATGGGTGATGCGAAAATAAAGCGCACGGCGTGGCTGTTAGGCCTATTTTTTCTGTTGCTCTGTCTGAGCATCTGTGGCATCCTTTTCTATCCGGTCGACGCTGCACGCGAACCCTCTGTACGCACGGCGGTGTCCGTGCCTCCATCCGCTGGCGCACCGGTTGAACAGCCGATTCTTAGAATCCCCTTTTCAGCACAGGCGAACCGGCCTGTGGCGTTGACGGAGGGATGGTTTGCCTTTACGCGCGAAGGACGGTGTGAACGGTTCTCAGTAACCGGGCAATCGCAGTGGCAGGTGGCGCTTTCCAATCAGCAGTGGGAGGCGGCGCTGCGCATGCCTGATGAGCGCGTCGTGCTGGTTTCTCAGCGCGGCGGTGTCTGTGCGCTCGACACGAAAAAAGGGACTGTACTCTGGACGCTTCAGACTGAGGGCTGTTTTACGCAGCCGCCGCTCTACGGAACAGGTCCTGAGAGCGACAGGCTCTGGATGGTCTCGCAGGACGATGGCCGGATTTTCTCTCTGCATGCGCTGAATGGCACTGTGATCTGGACGAGCGCTCCGACGAATCGCAGCGACGGTGAACCTGCTCTGGTAGGATCGTGGCTGATCTATGGCAATTGCGATGGTGCGCTTCACCTCTTCCAATCCGCGGACGGCGCGCATGTGGCCTCGATCCCCGTGGGGGAAAACGACCAGATGGCGGGCGGACTCTGCGTCATGCAGCGCGGACTCATCGCGGCAGGGACGCGTTCAGGCCTGCTGATTGTCGCGGATCCGCAGAAGCGCGCGGTGCTTGCGCGTGCGAATCTGGAGGCTACCGAGACCTTTGCAACCCCGATCGAATATGCGCCGGATCGTCTGGCCATGGCAACGCCGGATGGGCGTTTGACCTTCTGGAAATACGCGGATTCCTCGCTTGTCGCGGATGGCGTGGTGACAGTGGGTTCCTTGATCAGCGAGATGGTCGGGACATCGCGGGCACTTTGGTGCCTTGCCGATCAGGGACTGGTGCGCGTCGATGTCGCGTCGCGGCAAAAGACGCCCTATGCTCTGGGCGATGCGTGCAGCGGATTGATCGCAGGTCGGGGATCTGAAGAGGTGGCTTGCATGGTGGACGGCGATCTGGTGGTCGTGAAAGGAGGCGTAGAATGATGGGAGGCGCAGACGTTCAGGTCGTCGATGTGTGGCGGACCTTTGCCATGCCGGGCAGTACGGCGGTACCCGTTTTAAAAGGGGTCAACCTCAGCGTGTTGGCCGGAGAAATGCTGGCCATTACAGGGCCCTCCGGTTCAGGCAAGACAACGCTCTTACAGCTTTTAGGTGCAATGGATACGGTTGATGCGGGACGCCTCACGGTCAATGGACGTGACCTCGGCGTGCTGAGTGAAGCCGAACGGACGCAGTTCCGCAACCGCGAAATCGGTTTTATTTTTCAATCGCATCATTTGTTGCCGCAACTGACCGCGCGTGAAAATGTGCTGGTGCCGGCGTGGGCGGGCAAGGTCGATAGCGAAATTCAGGCGCGCGCGGTTGCGCTGCTGGAGCGCGTCGGCCTTGGGGCGCGGATGGATCATTTCCCCGGACAGCTCTCCGGCGGTGAGCGGCAGCGCGTGGCCCTTGCGCGTGCGGTCCTGCTGCAGCCGTGTCTGATTCTTGCGGACGAGCCGACTGGGGCCTTGGATGCAACGAATGCGCAAAGTCTGATGGATTTGTTGATCGAGATCAACAAGGAGCAGCGCGCGACACTCATCGTGGTTACGCATTCCGCTACCTGTGCGCAGCGACTGACGCGTAACGTGGAGCTGCGCGATGGCGTGATCGTCACGTAGGATTACAATGTGTGGATCGTGTGATTGGATGTGACTCTTCGTGGATGTATAGGCAGAGCAATTTAAAAAAGGAAGTGGTTATGAATCAACAAATATCGCATAAACGAAATGGTGTACGGATCATGACTTGGCTTCGTGTAGATGCGATAAGCATGCGCGAGGTGTTGCAGCGTATGTTGGTGATCAGTGCGATCGGAAGTGTGGTGCTGCCGGTGCGCGCGACGATCTATACGTGGGATGGCGGAGGTTTTAGCAACAATTGGGCAACTGCTGAAAACTGGAGTCCGGATGGAAGTGTGCCGCAGAGTGCCAGCGATACAACGATTACGCTCAATGGTAACGTACAGACAACCCTGATTCACGATCTGGAGAATCCGTTTGTTTTGAATCGGTTGGAGTTTTTAAACGATGGTGCGACAAAACCCGTAATCGCCCTAAGCGGTAATACGCTACGCGTTGTGACTAATGGGACATCGCATCCCTGTTTTTATTTGACGCGTAACGCAACCTGCTCGATGAGCAATCCGGTTGAAATTCCAAGTGAAACAACGCTGAAAATGGAATTCACCACGTACGGGCTTACGCTGAACGGGGTTATTTCCGGTGAAGGCGGCATCGAGAAGTTGTCCAACGATGGTGGGTTGTCGCTGGCGAATAGTGGAAATACTTTTTCGGGCGGATTGACGGTTCATGCCAATGATAGAAATTGGTGCAAGGTGAATATCGATGCGAGTGGAGCGATGGGGACAGGACCTGTCAATTTGTATGGTGGAACATTGGCAACGACTTTCAACAATCCTGGCGGCCTTATTTTCAATAATACGACAACGCATACAAACACGATTTATCTTTTTGCTGATTCTCCCATGCTTGTGGGTATGACGAATGATCGTAATACGCGCGTCACTTTGAATGGACCGGTTGCGTTAAGCACCAATACGCTCCATCTGCGCGGTGGTGGCTTCGGGACGATCAATGGTGCGATATCGGGGACAGGTGCGAACGCACTCAAGAAGAGCGACGCAGGCACGTGGGTTCTGGCGGGTGAGAACACATTTACTGGACGCGTGACCGTTGCCGGTGGTGTGTTGACGGTGGCAAACAGTGCGGCTCTGCCGCTCGGTGTTCCACTGACTGTTTCGGGCGGCAATCTGAATCTGAACGGACTGACCGTGACAAACAGCAGCATCGTGATGCAGGGCGGTGTTCTGAGCAACGGTACTGTCTACGCAACCGGGACGAGCAGTCTGAGCGGAGGCCGTATAGACGTTCTGCTCACTGGCCCTGGCGGTGTAACCAAGAGCGGATCCGAGACCTTGGTGTTGAACCAGATCACGGCGTATGACGGCACGACAACGATTTCTGGGGGTGTGTTGCAGTTTGCACAGCGCACTGCGCTCTACGGCGGCGATACGACGAAATGGAACGCAACGAATATTGTTGTTAACAGTGGCGGTACGCTCGCGCTGAACGTCGGTGGAAATGGTGAATTTACGGCGGATGATCTGCACGTGTTCAATGCAATAGGGAGCGCCGGCGGTGGTTTTCTGAGCGGCTCATTCCTCGGTATTGATACGACATATGCACCTGACGGATTTATATCCTGCAGTGCAACTATCGACAATGCGAACGGAAATATGCGTGGTCTCGTCAAGTTAGGAACTGGCACGCTTGAATTAGCCGGTCTCAATACGTTTACGGGGCCGATGCAACTCAGTAATGGCGTGGTCAGCGTGTCGGTTCTGGCGGATGGGGGAGTGGCGAGCGGCATTGGCATGTCGAGTGCTTATCGCGATAACCTTGTGTTCGCCGGTGGAACACTGCGTTATACCGGACCGAGCGTGCGTAGCGATCGAGGCTTCAAGTATGCAACACCGACAAATCACTATATTTTCGATATCGCGCAAACCAATACCATGCTGACCTTCTCGACGATCGGCAACGCGGTTTTTTACGATAACAATACGATCATCGTCAAGAAAGGCCCGGGGGCTTTGACGTTTGGGAAAGGTCCTGGAACACCGTATAACTTTCCTGTCAAGGCGATCCATATACTCGAAGGAGGTTTTTTTACTGAGAGCACAAACAGGGTACAGCATAATGTGCACAATCTTGCCAGTCAGGGGCCTGCCATTCTGTTGGGAGATGGCGCGGTCCTCGGATTCAACAATCCAATGGAAAACTATGTCAATGGCGACGAAATGATGGTGCAATATGTGGGAACACAGCGTGGCGCGCGCGTCACAGTGGATGCATGGCTCTTGTGTGGACCGAGCACCAATGCTACGGGCACCTTGCTGTATAATACGCATATTTTTGATGTAACCGATGGTGCCGATTCAATCGACCTTGATATTCAAGGAAGACTGGTCTGTTATCCAGGGATTGCCAATAGTTATCTGCGCAAAACAGGCGCAGGAACCTTGCGCTTAAAAAGTACAGCGAACGCTTATCGCGGAACAACGATTATTAGGGACGGGCGTTTGCTGGTAACAGCCAGCGTTCCGAAAGGTGGGGAGAGTGCTCTCGGGAATTGCACCAACGATGTGATTGTCGGGGATGCACATACCGCGTTGACAAATACCCCGACCTTTGCCTTTGAGGGAGCTGCGAACAGTACGTTTACCTTTGCGCGTGGTATTGTTTGCGCTTCGACAGCAGGTGTCATCTCGACAGTCGGGAGTATCTCAAATGTGAACAGCATTTTTAGCGGTACAATCACGGTGAGCAATACGGTGGACCTGCTGTCTGTCACAACGGGGACTAACGCGCTTTTTGTGACGGGGGGTATCACAGGACCGGGCGGGGTCCGCATGTCCAGTACAGGGTTAGTCGTGTTTGTTGCCGCAAACGCCTATACGGGGGCCACCTCGTTGGACGCAGGCACGTTACAGTTGTCCGCAGCGGAACGCATTGCGGATATGAGTCCCCTTCATCTGTCGGGCGGAACGCTGAAGTTGAACGGGTTCAGCGAAACAGCAGGCCCCTTGGATGTTGACGGCGCTTCCGTTATTGATTTCGGGAGTGGAGCGTCGACGTTAACATTGGCCGATAGTTCCGCTGAAGTGTGGAATGGGTCCCTTGTGCTGCGCAATATGACAGCAGGGGTTGATCATCTCGTGATCGGCTCCGGTGCAACGCTGAGTTTAACGCAACTGGCCAGGATTACCTCTCCGATCGGGCAGAAAGCGAAACAGCTTGCGAACGGTGAAGTCATTCTGCTGCCTCTGGGAACTGTTCTGCACGTGCGGTAAGTCACGGTTTACACGTCGTGTTGTCCATGGTCAACCCGCTGACGCAACGCCTTCTTTTCACCGAGTTGGCGTTTGTCAGCGACCATGCGCGCTTTCTGTCGGCGCGACTTGCGGCGTTTCTGCCGGCGGATGCGTTCGACCTCCTGGCGTCGTTTTGAGTGTTCGGAACGGGCCTTCTCAAGGATTTTTTCCGCCAGTTCGCGCCGTGCCAGCCAGCGGTTCATTTCACGCGAGCGGTGTTCGCCGTATTTGATCGTCAGACCGCTGGGTTCGTGATAGAGGCGCACAGTCGATGACGTCTTGTTCGTCTTCTGTCCGCCAGGTCCGGAGCCGAGGATAAACTGCTCATGCAGATCCTCTTCGAACACGCTCGCCAAGGTCATCAGCTCTTTGATTGTTTCAATTGTTTCCGGGGTCACCATAAGATACTCGTCTATATGCTGTACGTGCGGCTATGATAGCGGAGTTACAGTGCGCTGCCAAGGAAAAGCGGTGTGCCGCGGGCTTGACGGCCCACGTTTTTCCATGGTTAATGCGCAAAACGTCAAAAAGGGTGCAATGTTTTGGTTGAAGAAGGGTGGCTCTTTACAGTACAATTGATCACTATTTGACAAGGAGATAACTATGTTTCAAGCTGAACAGCTGGCACAGTACAAAATTGTTCCAGTCATTGCGATTGATGATGTTGCTCATGCCGTGCCGTTGGCCGATGCACTGATTGCCGGCGGCTTGCCATTGGCGGAAGTGACCTTCCGCAGCGCCGTTGCCGCGGAGGTGATCCGCGTGATGGCGCGCGAGCGTCCGCAGCTGCTGCTCGGGGCATGTACGATTCTCGATCCGAAGACGGTTGACCTGGCCATGGAATGCGGCGCTCAATTCGGCGTGGCGCCAGGACTGAATCCGCGCGTGGTAAGCCATGCGCAGCAGAAGGGCTTTGCGTTTGTTCCTGGCGTGTGCTCGCCATCCGATATTGAACGTGGTCTCGAGCTGGGCTGCAAGACGCTGAAGTTTTTCCCGGCTGAAGCCGTGGGCGGCGTCAAGTTGCTCTCCGCGCTTTCCGCGCCCTATCAGCATACGGGGGTGAAGTTTATGCCGACCGGCGGCGTTTCGCTGGCGAATGTGAAGTCCTATCTCGAGATCAAGACGGTCTTGGCTGTCGGCGGTACCTGGATTGCGAAGAAAGATGACATGGTGGCTGGACGCTGGGACGTCATCGCGGAGAATTGTCGGGCGGCATTGAATGTGGGGAGAGGGTAAGGTTATGGCAAGATTAACGATTAAGGCGCGCGAGGCTTGCGCATTTGATGAAAT
>CAZMLC010000058.1:16563-18086 GCA_964567125.1 uncultured Akkermansia sp. | reverse complement strand
GGCGTGCAGATCAGAAGCGAACGGCTGCGTTTCCCCGCCACGATTCAGGTGCGCTATCCGACTGAAAAGCCGGCAACGTATGCGCTTGCTTTTTCCGCTGGCATGATCGCTGCGACAGGAACCCTGACAACCGTCCAGTATCGGACCAATTCGATCAAACTCAATGCGCATGGCTATCTCTTCGACGCGCAACGGAAAATTTATTTTCCCAACGGCGGTCTCTATGCGAACTGGCCGCATGGTGAGCCGGATGAAAACGGAACCCTGCGCACGTCTGTTGACCTTTTTCCCTGCGGACCTACTCCGTATCGCCATGGGTATCCCTGGCCGGCGGACGTCGAAGCTAAGGTCAACCAGTATCTAGCCCACTGCGCGTCGAATGGCGTGAATTGCCTGCGTCTGATGCTGCGCAATATGGATCTGGTAGGCAAGGTCGATCCGGTACAGCTGCAGGCGACGCTGCACCTCTTCGATCTGGCACGTCCCTATGGGATCCGCTTCAATATCGCACTTTTTGAAGATTACGATAAGCCGCCCTATGTGAATCGTCAGATTCTTGAAAAAATCGTATTGCCGCACTACACGGCGGAAGAACTGAGCCAGTTGCCGCCGTATCGTGCCCGTTTTCTCGTCAGGAAGGAGATTCTCAGTTCCGCGGCATTGCGCTATACCGACGAGGATGCCATGGCCTGTCAGAAGGATTACCTGCGCGAACTTCTGCCGATCTTAGCGGCACGCGAAGAGGTGCTCTGCTACGAGTTTGAAAATGAGATGGTCTTCCCGCCGATGTCCTGGTGCAAGACCATGGCGGAGTTCATGCGCACGATTGATCCGCAGACCCTGATTCTGGGCAATCCCGGACCGCATGAGTGGCCTGAACCGCTGCGCTGGCGCGAATCCGGTGCCGATCTCTTCAGCTATCATCCTTACAACGACGGCACGCCGCGTCTCGATCACGGCGGCATCATCTATTTGCGCAGCAAATATGCGGCGCAGAGTCGATTGCCCATGTATACGGGCGAAGGCGGACTGAACCAGAATCGCTGGGAAAATGGCGTGAAGCGGATTGCACCGGAGTTTGTTCGGCGCGGTGTGCGCGACCAGATCTGGATGTCCGTGGCGGCTGGCGCCAATGGCTGCCTCTATTGGACCTGGATGCATCAGGTTGAGGCGGAGGAATACCGCAAGGTTCCGCGCGTTTTTGCAGCGTTAGGCGTCAACCTGCTGGGATTCTCGCGTGTGAAGCCCACGGTGTCGGTCGTGTTGCCGAGTCTGCGCCGTAACCGTGCGGATGAGGCGCTGATGCTTCGGATGCTCGAGCTTGGTGTCGATGTGGCGTGCGTGACGACGAATGAGAATTTGAAGTATGCACGCAGTCTTGATGTGGCTACGGTGAAGCCGTCTGAGGTCGACCTGCCTGCCACGGTGGCCAAGCCCTCGGATGGGTATCAGGTCGCGACGCTTCAGAGTCATCAGCAAGCCTTACTTTATGTGCGCAATGTAAAGGGCGGTATCGTGAATGA
>CAZMLC010000058.1:13483-16463 GCA_964567125.1 uncultured Akkermansia sp. | reverse complement strand
GCAGGCGGCTGGGCTGCCACGCTGGAAGAGGGTTTTCAAACAGTGCCGCAGGCGGATCGTCCGTGGGCCTATTGGTGGTGGGTCAATGGCCATGTGGATCGCACCAGCATTACGCGCGATTTAGAGGCCATGAAGCGCGTCGGTTTCGGCGGACTTCTGCTTTTTGATGCGCGGGGTTACTGGGATGACAAGGGACACGTGGTGCTGCCCAAGCCCGAGTTGGAATTTATGAGCGAGGAATGGCGGAAACTGATCGTCTTTTCCGTCAAAGAGGCTGATCGGTTGGGTTTGAAGGTGAGCATCAATCTGAGCAGTTGCGCGGGCGCATTGAAGGGACCGTGGCGGGTAGGTGCGGATGCGCCAAAGCAGCTGATGTATCAGGTGCAGCCGCTTGCAGCAGGCGATTGGCAAGGGACTCTGGAAAAACCGCAGGATCGGACGCATTTTTGGGATGTGGCCGTGTATGCGGTCAGATACAGCGGAGGCGCGTTGACCAATAGCAGTTGGCAAAGTGCGGGCGATGGCGTCTACACCATGTCTGCCTCGTCGGGCAAACGCCTCGATGCCGGTGGCTTAACGACGGGATGCGTGGCTGAGGAGGTTGTTGACCTTACGGACAAAGTGGGCTTCAAAGGACGTCTTGCATGGTCTGTTCCCGCTACAGGGACATGGGCTCTGGTTCGCTTGGCCTATACGACGATCGATGGCCATGAATATGATGTTGATGTGCTCGATGCCACTGCGGTGGAAGGCCATTTCCGCCGCATGGGTCAGCAGCTGCTGGCGGATGTGGGCGAACTGGCGGGCAAGACGCTCAGCCACTTCTACAGCGTCAGCTGGGAGGGCGCTGTGCCGACCTGGACCGGATCGTTCGCGGACGATTTTACGCGCTATCGCGGCTATTCGGTGCGGCCCTGGCTGCCGGTCCTGGCTGGTTTCCGCGTTGGCAGCGAGGCTGAAACCGCGACGTTTATTACGGACTACCGCCGTGCGCGCAACGACCTCTTCCGCGACAATTTCTACGGCAAGATGAAGGCCTTGTCCAATGCAAACGGTTTACAATGGCACTCAGAGTCCGGCGGTCCGTGGCATCGCAATCCCGCGATTTTCGGCGAGGCCGATCAGCTGGCTTTCTTGGCGCGTAACGACATGCCGCAGGGCGAATTCTGGTTTACGGGGCGTCCGGATTGCGCGGGCCGTCAGATGAGCCGTCCGCAGGCGAGCGTTGGGCACACCTACGGCAAACGACTGATTGCGTCCGAGGCCTTTACGCACATGGTGCGCCATTGGAGCGCCTATCCCGCAGTGCTTAAACGTGCGGCCGATGAATCCTTCTGTGATGGTGTCAACCAGCTGGTCTGGCATACCTTCACCTGCATCCCTGATAAATTCGGCACACCTGGTACGGAGTACTTTGCCGGGACGCACATCAATCCGCGCGTGACGTGGTTCGAGCAGGGCGCGCCTTTTGTGCAGTACCTCGGACGTTGCCAGTGGATGTTGCGTCAGGGACTCTTTGTGGCTGATGCCGCCATTTACTGCGGCGATGTGCCTTATCAGCATTGGGGCCGTTATGCGACCAATTGGACCGATAGTGCCACGCTCAGTTTGCCCAGGGGCTATGCCTACGATATTTTTTCCAACGAGGTGTTGTTGGAGCGTGCGCGCGTGGAAAACAAGCAGCTGATTCTGCCCGATGGTATGCACTACCGTATGCTGATCGTCGATCTGGAAAAACCCGAAGCAAATCTGGCTGTGTTGAAAAAGATCGCGGAGATTCGCGCGGCCGGCGTGCCGGTCGTATTCGGTACGCGTCAGCCGCTGCGCGCGGCCGGACACACGGCGGACAATGCCAAGATCGCTGCATTGGCTGAAACGCTGTGGAAAACGCCGGGTAGCATCGGCCAGTCGCTCGCGCAACTGGCGCTCAACCCGGATGTCGATGGTCCTGTGGAGTGGACGCATCGGCGCTGTGCAGAGGGCGATATCTATTTTGTGGCAGGCAGCGGGGCTGCCACCTGTACCTTCCGTGTGGCAGGCAAGAAGCCGGAACTGTGGGATCCCGTGACAGGCAGCTTGCAAAAGCCGCTCCAGTGGTCAACCACTGCCGATCAGCGCACGCAGGTCGCATTCACCTTGCCGGAGTTTGGTTCCGCATTCGTCGTCTTCCGTTCCGCCGGCGAAGCAACGGGCACGATTCCTGCACCGCGCGTGGTCAGCCAGCAACCGGTCGAAGGAAGCTGGACCGTGACCTTCCAGACTGGACGCGGGGCGCCGAAACGTTCCGTTTTTGATTCACTCTGCGATTGGTCGACACATGCCGATCTCGGTATTCGTCACTTCTCGGGCACCGCCCGCTACACGAAGACGATCACGCTTGCCCGTGCGCCGGCCAAATCCGTGCGACTCCAGTTGGGTTCCGTGTCCGCGCTGGCTCAGGTTCGCGTGAACGGCGTGGATTGCGGCGTGGTCTGGACCGCACCGTGGTGCGTGGAGATCGGCGCGGCGCTCAAGCCGGGCGAGAACCGCATTGAGATCGACGTGACCAACACGTGGGTCAACCGCCTGATCGGCGATGCCGGCGTTGCACCTGAAGCGCGCATCACCAAAAGCAACATGGCCTTTGAGAAGGGTAAACGTACGCTCAAAGTCTTTCAGGGCTTCGCCTCCGAAGATGCGCTCATGCCCTCCGGCCTTGTGGGCCCTGTAACGCTCGAGTGGGTAGAGTGAATGAGAAGAGTGAAATGATGGGGTTTGGAAGGGTTGACTTGGAACGATGTTTCGCTCGATTCAACTCAAAATCGAGTATTTTGCAAGGTAACTGCATGATAAAACTTGATCCCCAAAATCCGCACCATACGATATTTGCACGATTGGTCCGCGCTATGCATGATCGTCAAAGCAACTGATTCCGTTTTCTTTGCGATCTTTGCGCCTTTGCGTGAGAAAATAAAATCCGATTCGAGCTTGGCTTGCGGTA
>CAZMLC010000058.1:4193-13383 GCA_964567125.1 uncultured Akkermansia sp. | reverse complement strand
TTCGAGCTTGGCTTGCGGTATAACGAGGGCAGGTCTTTCTATTAGCGGAGGTGCAGGACAAAGCCCTTGTCGAGCGCACTGTTGCCGAAGAGAAATTCGTTGGCAGCGCGGGCGATTGCGCTGATACGGACTTCGTCGATACTGTCGCATTCGAAGCGGAAGGGATTGCGGCCCGTTGTTCCAATTGCCAAGACGTTGCTGAAGGAACCGGGAAGATCGGCGGCTAGCGTCTGGCTGCCAATGCGGTTTGCTGTTGGAACCAGGCTGCCCATCTTCGTCCAGTAAAACGTTAAATTATTGGTGGCGCTGGCGTCGCCCGAATAGGTGACTGCCGCGTGGAACCAGGTGGCGGGCGCGAAGGCGTGAGGTCCGGTCGTGGGCAGCGTCACGCTGTACTCCTGAGCGCCTGAATAAAACGAGAGATTCCCGTTGGTGACGCGGAAGAGGAAACCGCGCTGGGTGGTCCCATCCATGGAGAGTATCTGCTGTTCAGCGGTACTGTTCGTCAGTTTGACAACTGCTTCGTACGTAAAGGCCCCGTCGCTGCCTTGCAGCGCGGCTTGCGCAATCGGACTTGCGGTCAGCGCGCCACCCCCTTGGGACGACGGTACAACGTGGTAGGTGGCATCACCGGAACGCAAAACACCAAAGGCATGGCCGAGTCCGGGAAAGGAGGCGCGACCATAACCGCCACCGTTCGCATCGATGGCGTCGCGTCCATCCGGGCCGCCTGTCTGCGTCAGATTCACTGCGCTGCCGAGCGTGCCTGCATTGCTGAAGGGGGTGCCTGCATCCGTGATGTCCGCTGCCTCCTCAAAGTGATAGAGCACGCGGGTCTGAGCATCGGCGCGATAGGTGCCGGAGAGGCTCTGCACGCTGCGCGGAGCCGCAATCATCAAAGCGGAAATGCACGTTGCAAGATCCGCGTTGTTCAGCGTCTTGATCATGTAGTAGCGGTTCGCCGTGCTGCACGGGGAGATGATCGTGTGACCGGCATCATCAAAGGTGATGGTGTGCGGCGCGCTGAGGGACCAGAGCGTGACATCCTTGTACGTGCAACCCACGACCGCGTAAAGCGCGGCGGTCTGATCCCAGCTGTCGCGGTCGCCGATCACGCCGACAGGGCCGCTGCCGCTAAAGAGTTCATACGCTTTCGCCACGGGGTTGACATCCGGGTTGGTGAGCGCCTTGCCGGTTCTGACCGCGTTGCCGACTTCCCATCCTGAATAGACAATGGGCGTGGGCCATGTTGCGGCAACCTGCCGGGCTGCCACAACGCCGCGCAAGATATTGTTTTCGGTGGCGGAGGCGCTGCTGAAGTTACCGCCCATGATGACGAGTTTGTCGACCTTGGCCTGAATCAGTTCGAGCCCGGTTTGCGCAATGCCGTCGTTGCCAGTCTGGGCTGGACTGACCATCAGGTCGTAAACCGCGTTCTGTCCGCCTACGACAACGATCACCACGCTCTTGTCCTGAGCCTGTGCGAGGAGGCGGCGATAGAGGGTTGTCGCATTCGGCGCAGTTGCGTTGCGCTGTGCACTGGGGTAAAGCGATGTCGTAGCGAGGGTCTGCGCATAGGGATCGCCGCCGGCGGTCGCGCGGGCGGTCTCCACGATACCAATGGGAATGTCGGGTCGGCCGTAGTAGGTGTTGACCGCGTCGATGGCGGCCACCACGTTCGTTCCCGCGGTTGTGGCGATCACGCCGATGATAGCGACGCGGTTTTCATTCCAGAGACCGTGTAGCATCGCGAGCGTACCGGGGTCATCGACATCGGTTCGGAAATCCGTATCGAAGATGAGGTTCACGGGGGTGGCAGCCGTGGCGGCTGCCACCGTAAGGAGCGCAAGAAAAAGCGCGCAGGTCGAACGGCGGAAACGGGTGTATGGCGATGTGTGCATAGGTCGATGTACTGGGTGTTGATGTTGGTCCCTTGAACAAAGGCAAGGGGCAGTATAGCGAATTTGCGGTTAGTGGACGATCAGGATCGTTCCCTGCGGAGGTTGCACGATCACGCGCTTTTCACTGGCAAGGACAATGACTTTCGTTCCCGATTGCGTGGCGCCGATGATGTTCACAACGGGACCTCCGATGGGTTGCGTCAAGGTGCCGCTGTACTCCATCAGCATGGTTGCGTGACCAAGATTTCCGGTGCTGCCCGAGAGGTCGAGCGTAAACTGGGCGGGTAGGGCAAGATCGCCCGTGACGTGAATCGGGGTGGATTGGTTGCCGGCAAATTTCCACGCCAGCGTGGCACCGGATTGCAGAGCAAGCGAACCGAGGGTCACGGTGGCTGTCGTTGACGGTCAAGGCCGCATTGTTCATCACGCCGATCTGTCCTGCCACGGTGTTGGTCGCAATCGTCAGCGATGCGCCATCTGTGAGTTGAATGCTGGCGGTTGTATAATCGCCATTGCCGCTAATATCCGTTATGGAGGAGTACGCGCTGTTACCGTACGCGTTTGCGATAACGGTATCCGCCCCTGATGCAAGGACATGCTTGAGATACGCGGCATTGCGATAGACTTGTTGCGCGCTCAAGGCGCCGGTGCAGATGCGCAGACGGGCAATGGAGCCGGAGAACCATTTAATGTTGGTTCCGTCCTGGCTGCTCGCACGTCCGATGGAATAGACAAGGTTGGTGGTCGCATTCGGGGTCATGCTTTTACTGGCGTTGAGGAACCCATCCACATAGACGTTCAGGGTCGTGCCGTCATAGGTGGTGACGATGTGATGCCAGGCTGCGGCAGTGGGGATGGACGAGAATCCCATCTCCCAGTTGGATTTCCAAAAACCAACTGCACCGTACCCCGTATGGGAACCGTATGAAAGGGAACGGCACTTGCCATCCCAGGTGGCTCCGCTGTTGCCACGCGGAGCCCAGCAGAAATAGGATTCTTCGGCCTCAATCGTGGGGTTATAGATGTAGGTTTCAACAGTAAAAGGCGCTGTGCTGCCGATGAGGCGGAAATCGACGCCGGCGATATCCAGCCAGTCATTACCGTCAAAGGTAACCGCTTTGACGCCTTTGATGGTTCCGACGGTCGGACGTGCGGAGGCGGTTGCCTGCATCAGCGTCTGCGTGCTGTTGCCACTCCAGGCGGCCAGCGCGCCGTCGGATAAGCCGGCGGCATCCAGGTCGAGGACAACATCGCCGGGTTTTTCAAGGGCATTCACTGTCTGTGCGGCATAGACGGGGAAGGCGCTGCGTTCAGTTTCGTAATTGGCGCGAACCTGCTGGGGGGGGTGAGTGTGCCGGAATGAAAACGCAGGCGTGCGAGTGCACCGGAGAAGAAGGCAGCGGGAATCTCATTGGTCGAAAGGCGCGCGCCGATGGTGTAGACACCCCGATCGAACCAGCGGTAGATCTCGCCGAGCTCCTGCGTTGCGGGAACCCAGCGATTCAGGACACCGTCAACATAGACCATGATGATACCCGACTCCCAGGACGCCGAGGGTCCGCCGGAATAGGTGATCGTGAGGGCATGCCATTGTCCCGGGAGCGGGGCGATTCCGCCGCAGAACGGAACGCTGTATTTTCCTAACCAGCCAGCTTGTCCAGCGCCGTTATAGGTCAGGCAGGCGCCCAGTGTGTTCTCCGGCGTTTCTGCACTCCAGGCGAAGATGCTCTCCGCGCCGCTGCCGGGGCTCGTCGTTGGGTTAAGTACCCAGGCTTCGACCGTGAAGGGCTGGTTGATTACGCTGTTCGTGCTGATGGGGGAGGAGACCAGGTAGTCGTCAATCCCGTCAAAGGTCAGGCCATTCACGGTGACCCCGTTCGTTGTATAGGCCTCCACCGTCGGACTTCCTTCCGCCGTGAAGTTGCGCACGGCCTCCAGCGAGGTAACTGCTGTACCCGGTGTCAGCACCGAGGCGTCAAAATTGACCAGCACATCACCTGCGGTTTCCAGCCCGTGTACGGCGGTTACGACACATAACCCCAGACACGTCACGACCTGTTGAACACGATTCATGCTTCCTCGCCACACCCTGTTTTTCATCACGGACACTCCTGTCTTTAAGCCATTTTGAATAATAATGCACGCTGTATTAGTGTTCCCACTTTAGATTTTTCTGAAGGGAAATAACAAATAGAAAATAGGGGTTTTGGAAAAATCCTGCATATACATTTGTGCTCCGTGCCGGGGACGCGGAGGAGGGTAAGGCGGTTGATCGCATTCCGCTGCTCGCTGTCTTGGAAAGCGTGGAAGTTTGCTGAAAAGGACGTTGAATACGGTTTTTTTGCTCAAAAAATGTATTTTCAGCCCTTTTGGTCTTGAATTTGCCCCCATATTTTAGTACATTAAACCATCTTTTGACTGAATTAGGTGTCGACCGAAGTATGAATTAGTTAAAAAAGTGGCTGCTTACCACACTTCCATTCATAACCGGCCGGCTGAGGTCAATATCGCACGTAACACAACTTCAGGCAACCCCGTTCGAGGTTTGCCGTAACGTAGAGGTAGGCAATGGAAGAACGCACACCATTTGGCAAGCTAAATGCTGTCATTCCGCCGCCGGATCTGATTGAGATCCAGACAAAATCGTACGCCGATTTTTTGCAAAAAGATATTGCGCCCGGCAAGCGCGAGGAGAAGGGCCTGCAGGCTATTTTCCGCGAAGTGTTCCCGATTGAGAGTTACGATGGTCGCTATACGCTCGACTTTGTGAAGTACGAGATCGGCGAGCCGAAATACCAGCTGCTGGCGGCCCTGGCCGATGGCAACACCTATGCGGCTCCCCTGACCGCCACGTTCCGCCTGAAAGATGGCGATGAAGTGCGCGAAGAAGATGTCTACATGGGCGAAATTCCTCTGATGACCCGTGATGGCGCCTTTGTGATCAACGGCGCTGAGCGCGTGATCGTTTCGCAGTTGCACCGTTCGCCTGGTATCTGCTCGGAAAAGGCCACCCATCCGAATGGCCAGACGCTCTATTCCGTGCGCCTGATTCCTGATCGCGGTTCCTGGATCGAAATCCAGTTTGACTCCAGCGACATTCTCTGGGTCTACATGGACCGCCGCCGCCGTCGCCGTAAATTCTACGTGACGACCTTCTTGCGCGCCCTTGGCTTTGGCGCGGACGAGGATATCCTCAAGCAGTTCTACACCTTCAAGACGCTGAAGACGGCTCAGGAGTACAAGGCTGCGGATATCGAAATGCTCCTCTTCAAGGATGACGTGATCGATGTCGATACCGGCAAGACGCTGGTGAAGCGCCTCGACCCTGTGACGGGTTCCGCGCTGACCACGATTGCCAAGGCTGGTATTGCCAAGGCCGATGTCGTGGATGTTTCGCCCGATGAAGGCGTGCTGATCAAGACGCTGCGCGAAGATGCGCGCGCCGGCATCCACAACGAAGAAGAAGCGTTGAAGGACATTTACAAGCGTCTGCGTCCGGGCGATCCGGCAACCTCTTCCAACGCGAAGACCCTCATCAAGCGCCTCTTCTTTGATCCGCGGCGTTACGATCTGGGCAAGGTGGGACGCCACAAGATCAATCAGAAGCTCCGCCTTTCCGGCAAGGTTTCCGATGAACTGCGCGTGCTCGATGAGAGCGGCGTGGATGTCGTTGAAGCATTGAAGTTGCTGTTGAACATCTACGTCGGCAAAGAACACGTGGACGATATCGACCATCTGGGCAACCGCCGTATCCGTACCGCAGGCGAACTGCTCGAGAATCAGTGCCGCGTGGGCTTGGCCCGCACCGAGCGTCTGATCCGCGAGCGCATGACGCTCTTCGATCCTGCCAGCGGCGTGCTTTCACCGGCTCGTCTGGTGAACAGCAAGTCCCTCTCCGCTGTGGTTCAGGACTTCTTTGGTCGCAGCCAGCTGTCACAGTTCATGGATCAGACCAACCCGCTTTCGGGTCTGGCTCACAAGCGCCGTCTTTCGGCCTTGGGTCCTGGCGGTCTGAGCCGCGAACGCGCCGGCTTCGAAGTCCGCGACGTGCATCCTTCGCATTATGGTCGTATCTGCCCGATCGAGACGCCTGAAGGTCCGAACATCGGTCTGATCTCCTCGCTCGGTATCTACGCGAAGATCAATCAGTACGGCTTCATCGAGACACCGTACCGCGTGGTGGAAAACGGCAAGGTCACGAACAAGGTGCAGTACATGTCCGCCGACGTGGAAGAAAACTTCGTGATCGCGCAGGCCAACTCCGAATTGAATGCGGATGGCAGCTTTAAGTATGAGCGCGTCACGGCGCGTTACCGCTCCGAATTCGAAGACGTGGAACGCAAACGCGTGCAGTACATGGATGTCTCGCCGATGCAGGTGATCTCCATCGCCGCAGGCTTGATTCCGTTCCTGGAACACGACGATGCCAACCGTGCCTTGATGGGTGCGAACATGATGCGTCAGGCAGTTCCGCTGCTGCGTCCGGAACGTCCGTTCGTAGCGACGGGCCTTGAGAAGCGTGCGGCCTCCGACTCCTGCGTTACCGTGTTGTCGCGCAAGGATGGCGTGGTGGCTTACGTCTCCGCAACTGAAGTGATCGTGACGGAAGATGGCAAGATGCCGAAGTCCAAGAAGATGGACGATGATACGCGCTATCTGCTCCAGAAGTTCCGCCGCTGCAATGCCGGCACCTGCTTCAACCAGAAGCCGATCGTCAAGGTCGGTCAGACCATCAAGAAGGGCGATGTCCTGGCGGATGGCCCGGCTACGGACCGCGGCGAGCTGGCTTTGGGTAAGAACCTGCTGGTCGCCTTCATGCCGTGGAGCGGTTACAACTTCGAAGATGCTATTCTGGTCAGCGAACGCGTAGTTCGCGACGACATCTTCACCTCCATTCACATTCAGGACTTCGATGTGATCGCCCGCGATACGAAGCTGGGTCCTGAAGAAATCACGCGCGATATTCCGAACGTCGGCGAGGATGCCCTGAAGAATCTGGGCGCTGACGGCGTGGTGCGTCCGGGTGCGGAAGTGCGTCCGGGCGACATCATGGTCGGTAAGATCACGCCCAAGAGCGAGACCGAGCTGGCTCCTGAAGAGCGCCTGTTGCGCGCGATCTTCGGTGAGAAGGCTGCGGATGTGCGCGACACCTCCTTGCAGGTGCCGAGCGGCGTTCACGGTATCGTCATGGATGTCAAGGTGACCTCGGCACAGCAGGATGCGATGCGTCCGCGTCTGATGTTGCTCGATGAGTCCGGCGAGGGCAAGAAAGAGCAGCGCGATATCGAAGAGGAACGTGCGAAGAAGCTCGAAGAGGTCGAGAACGATCTGACGACCGCGCTCTGCAACATCCTCCTCGGCGAGAAGATCCCGTTGGATGTGCTGGATGTCAACTCCGGCGATATCATCATCCCGGCCAACCGCAAGATCACCAAGACCTTGCTCGCCCGTCTGGCGAAGTGTCACGATCATATCCAGATCGAGAACAGCCCGGTGCAGCAGAAGATTGAAGAGATCATCAGCAGCTTCCGTCCGAAGTTCGCGGAAATCAACGAGATGACGACCAACGATTTCGGTATGGATCTCGAAGGGTTCGCGGAAGAGGGTGGCGTGATCAAGCAGGTGCGCGTCTACATCGCTGAGAAGAAGAACCTCTCGGTGGGTGACAAGCTCGCAGGCCGTCACGGTAACAAGGGTGTTATCGCGCGTATCGTTCCTGATTGCGACATGCCGTTCCTGCCGGATGGCAAACCGGTGGACATCGTGCTCAATCCGCTCGGCGTGCCTTCCCGCATGAACTTGGGTCAGCTCTTCGAGACTTACCTCGGGCTGGCCTGCAAGGTGCTGGGACTGCATGCGGCAACGCCAGTCTTCGACGGTGCGAAGGAATCAGATATCGATCGCCTGTTGAAGCAAGCGCGCAAAGTGCAGGAGAACGAAGTGGGCGGCAAGGCCTGGATTTCGGAAGATGGTAAGACCATCCTGTACGATGGCCGTACCGGCGAACCGTTCGATCAGCGCGTTGTGGTCGGTCAGATCTACATGCTCAAGCTCCATCACTTGGTTACCGATAAGATCCATGCGCGTGCAACCGGACCTTACTCGCTCGTCACCCAGCAACCGCTCGGTGGTAAGGCGCAGTACGGCGGCCAGCGTATGGGCGAAATGGAAGTGTGGGCGCTGGAAGCTTACGGCGTCGCTTACGCGTTGCAGGAATTGCTGACGGTTAAGTCGGACGATGTCGGTGGCCGTACGCGGATCTACGAGGCGATCGTGAAGGGTCAGAACACGTTGGAGGCCGGCATGCCGGAATCCTTCTCCGTGTTGATGAACGAACTTCGCGGCCTCTGCCTCGATATGCGTTTGCTGGGGGGCGACTCCGAGCAGGCTAAAGCAGATTTCGCACGTACCTAATCTTCGAACGGAGGGATAAAGAATGAATCCTTACACAGTGAAAGAAATGTTTGGCGGGATGTTTGATTCAAGCATCCATTACGATGCCGTGAGTATTACACTGGCATCCCCGGAAACCATTCGTTCGTGGAGTCACGGCGAAGTGCGCAATCCTGAGACCATCAACTACCGTACCTACCGTCCGGAGCGCGACGGTCTTTTCTGCGAAAAGATCTTCGGTCCAACCCGCGACTGGGAGTGTACCTGCGGCAAGTACAAGCGCATCAAGAACAAGGGCGTTGTGTGCGATCGTTGCGGCGTCGAAGTGACGGTCTCCCGCGTGCGTCGTCAGCGCATGGGCCATATCGAATTGGCTGTGCCGGTCTCGCACATCTGGTTCTTCAAGTGCAGCCCGAGCCGCATCGGCCTGATGCTGGACAAGACCGCCAATGACCTCGAACGCGTGCTCTACTACGAAGACTACATCGTGACCGATCCGCTGGATACGGGTCTGGAGTACATGCAGGTCATGACCGAGTCGGAATATCACGACGCGGTTGAAAAGTATGGCGCAGACAGCTTTGAAGCCTCGATGGGCGCGGAAGCGGTGCGCAAGTGCCTGCTGAAGGTCGATCTCGACCAGCTGATGCACGATCTGGAAGACCAGATCGAGAATACGCGCAGCAAACAGACGCGCAAAAAAATCACCAAGCGCATGAAGATCGCGGAAGGTTTCCGCGTCAGCGGCGCCAAGCCGGAATGGATGATTCTGGACTGTCTCCCGGTGATCCCGCCGGAGCTGCGTCCGCTCGTTCCGCTCGAAGGCGGCCGCTTCGCGACTTCGGATCTGAACGATCTCTATCGCCGCGTGATCAACCGCAACAACCGTCTGCGCA
>CAZMLC010000058.1:0-4093 GCA_964567125.1 uncultured Akkermansia sp. | reverse complement strand
TCGGATCTGAACGATCTCTATCGCCGCGTGATCAACCGCAACAACCGTCTGCGCAACCTGCTCGCACTGAAGACGCCGGATGTGATTATCCGCAACGAGAAGCGCATGCTGCAGGAGGCTGTTGACGCTGTGTTTGACAATGGCCGTCACGGTCGCGCCGTGGCTGGTGCGGGCAACCGTCCGCTCAAGTCCCTCAGCGATATGCTCAAGGGCAAGACAGGCCGCTTCCGTCAGAACCTGCTCGGTAAGCGCGTCGACTACTCCGGCCGTTCGGTCATCGTGGTCGGCCCTGAGCTGAAGCTGACCCAGTGCGGTCTGCCGAAGAAGATGGCACTGACGTTGTTCGAGCCCTTCATTATCCGCCGCTTGAAAGAGAAAGGCATCTGCCACACGGTCCGTACCGCGCGCAAGATGATCGAGCGTCATGACGATCAGGTATGGGATATCCTCGAAGAGGTGACCAAGGGCAAGACCGTCATGCTCAACCGCGCACCGACGCTGCATCGCTTGTCGATCCAGTCGTTCGAGCCCGTGTTGATCGAAGGCGAAGCCATTCGTATCCACCCGATGGTCTGTACCGCGTTCAACGCCGACTTCGACGGTGACCAGATGGCTGTGCACGTTCCGCTCTCCGTGGAAGCGCAGCTCGAAAGTCGCCTCCTGATGTTGGCCTCGAACTCCATCTTCTCGCCGGCCTCCGGTAAGTCGATCATGACCCCGACGCAGGATATTGCACTCGGTATCTACTATCTGACGATCCCGAGCCAGCAGGATAAGCTCGCCAACAAGATCGCAGGTAAGACGCCGGCAATCGATGAGCATCTGCCGCTCTTCAATTCGGCTAGCGAAGTGGACTTCGCCCTTGCAGAAGGTGCGATCAAGTACCACACGCGCATCCGTTTCCGCAATCCGGACTATCAGAGCACAGGTCGCAAGTTCGGCGATGCGTCCAAGCGTACGATCGAAACGACCGCCGGCCGCGTGATCTTCAACGAGCTGTGGCCGGATGAGCTGGGCTTTGTGAACGACAAGATCGATAAGAGCAAACTCGGCGATCTGATTCTGAAGTGCCATCAGGTGTCTGGTCATGCCCGCACCGTGAAGGCGCTGGATGAATTGAAGGCGCTCGGGTTCAAGCACGCCTGCTTGGCCGGTGTCTCCATGGGCCTGAAGGACATGATCCGTCCGAAAGTCAAGGACGATGTCGTCTCCGCAGCCTACGGCGAAGTCGAGAAGGTGCGCGACCAGTTCCAGAACGGTGTCATTACCGACGGTGAACGCCACAACAAGATCATCGATATCTGGTCGGCAGCAACCGAAAAGATTTCGGATGAACTCTACAAGACGATCGACCGCAACAAGAAGACGGACGAGGACCAGCCGATCGAGACCAACCCGGTCTACATGATGGTGGACTCCAAGGCCCGTGGTTCGAAGCTCCAGATCCGTCAGCTCGCCGGTATGCGCGGTTTGATGTCCAACCCCTCCGGTGAGATTATCGAACGCCCGATTACCGCGTCGTTCCGCGAAGGTCTGAGCGTGTTGGAATACTTCATCTCCACGCACGGTGCGCGTAAAGGCCTGGCCGATACAGCGTTGAAAACCGCTGACGCCGGTTACCTGACCCGTAAGCTCGTCGACGTCTCGCAGGACGTGATCATCACGATCCAGGACTGCAACACCGTCAATGGCATCGAAGTCGAGGCTGTGGAAGAAGGCGATGAAACCCTCATCCCGCTGCGCGCCCGTATTCTGGGCCGTACCGCGCTCTACGATATTCGCCATCCGACGACAGGCGAAGTGCTGGTCGACGCCAACCGCGAACTCGACGAGGCGCTCTGCAAGAAGATCGAAGACGCCGGCATCGAGCGCGTCTGGATCCGCTCCGGCCTCACCTGCGATGCACCGCACGGCATGTGCGCGAAGTGCTATGGACACGACCTTTCGACCGGCAAGCCGGTTGAAATCGGCGTGGCCGTGGGTATCATCGCGGCGCAGTCCATTGGTGAACCGGGCACACAGCTGACGATGCGTACGTTCCATATCGGTGGTACCGCTTCGACCGTGGCAAAGACCCCTGAAATCGTCGTTAAGAACACCGGCTTTGCCCGCTACGTCGATCTGCGTATTGTGCGCAACGAAGCTGGCAACACCGTGGTCTTGAACAAGAACGGATCGGTCGAGATCGTGGATGCCGATGGCAACGAGATCGACACCTACAACCTCCAGATGGGTACAGAATTGCTCGTCGAGGACGGCGCGACACTCAAGAAGGGCCAGCGCATCGCAACGTGGGATCCGCACTCGGTGCCAATTCTCGCGGAAAAGCCCGGCGTGGTCTCGTTCCAGGACTTCGTGGAAGACGTCTCGGTTCGCACCGATGTCGACCAGAGCACGGGTGCCTCGATGTTGATCGTGATGGAAACCAAGGAAGAGCTCCATCCGCAGATCATTGTCAAGGATCCGAAGAGCGGCGAAATCCTCGGTTTCTACCACATCCCGGCCGGCGCTATCGTGATGGTCAAGGAAGGTACCAAGGTAACAGCAGGTATGATGCTCGCGAAGACGCCGCGTAAAGAGGCGAAGACGCGCGACATCACCGGCGGTCTGCCGCGTGTGGCGGAACTCTTTGAAGCGCGTCAGCCCAAGGATGCGGCGGAAATCTCCCGGATCGAAGGTCTTGTCGACTTCGGCGAACATCAGCGCGGCAAACGCTGCCTGATCATCCGCGACGAATTCTCCAGCCACGATGAACAGCACCTCATCCCTATGGGTAAGCAGGTCGTTGTCTTCAAGGGTGACCGCGTCAAGAAGGGCCAGCCGCTCACCGAAGGTCCGGTGGTGCCGCAGGAAATCCTCGATGTCTGCGGTCCTCAGGAACTGCAGAAGTACCTCGTTAACGAAGTGCAGCAGGTCTACCGTCTGCAAGGCGTGGAAATCAACGATAAGCACATCGAAATTATCGTGCGTCAGATGCTGCGCAAGGTTCGCATCACGAATCCGGGTGACACCGACTTCCTCTGGGGCGAACAGGTCACGCGTCAGCGCTTCTTGGAAATCAACGAGCGCATTCTGGCTGAAGGTAAGCGTCCCGCTGAAGCTCAGCCCGCACTCTTGGGTATCACCAAGGCGTCGCTGGAAACCGACAGCTTTATCTCGGCTGCCTCGTTCCAGGATACTACGCGCGTGCTGACCGATGCTGCGACCATGGGTCGTGTGGACGAACTCCGCGGCTTCAAGGAAAACGTGATCCTCGGTCACTTGATCCCTGGCGGTACGGGCTTCCCGCTGCACCGTCACATCAAGCTGGTCCCGCTCTCCGAGCCGGTGAGCGAGGAAGTGATGGCGGAAATCCAGAAGGAAGCGCAAGACCAGCTGGACGAAGTCTTCAACAAGCAGGAGCACGTTTCGTAACGCTCTGCACAAAGCCGCTCCGAACCCGGAGCGGCTTTTTCATTTACCCCGCAGTGGGTGAAAATCAAGGAGGAAGATATGCGCGATTTAACCGAGAAAACGCTGGGTTGCCAACGCGCCTTTGAAGGCCGTGCGCTGACGATCGACATCGTCGATATCGAGATGCCCAATGGCCGCAGATCCAAACGCGAAATCATCCGCCACCGCGGTGCTGTCGTGGTGCTGGGCCGGCGTCCCGATGGCCGTTTCATCCTGGTGCGCCAGTACCGCCGCGCCATTGAGCAGACGCTGCTCGAAGTCGTCGCCGGAGGGGTGGAAATCGGAGAGAATCCGGACGATGCCGCGCGCCGCGAAATGGTCGAGGAGAGCGGCTATCTGGTCAAATCGCTCACCAAACTCGGTGTGACCGTCGCTATACCCGGAACTTCAGAGGAAATGCATCATCACTACTTCGCGGAACTCGCCGCGGAACCGCAGGAACAGGATCCGGATTTCGATGAGAACCTCGAACCGATCGCCATGACTGCGGAGGAGATCGAAGCCGCCATTGACACCGGCGCGCTCTTCGATGCCAAAAGCATTGTCATCTGGTACCTCTGGCGTCGCAAACAAAAGCTCTGTACCTGCGCGTGTTCCTGTTCCGACGAAGGAAGCAGCTGCGGGTGTAAGTGATCAGTGG
>CAZMLC010000057.1:4326-18321 GCA_964567125.1 uncultured Akkermansia sp. | reverse complement strand
GGAGACTGGCGCTCCGGCAACAAGGACTGAGGGTTGTGGTGTAACCGTCAACGTGGGGGGCTGGTTCTGTGCCTCGTCGACCTCGGCAACGCCGCTGATTTCGAGGCCATTTGCTGATGCCGATCCCGAGTAGAAACCCCATCCGCCGGTCGTTGTCTGTCCGGAGGCGTAGTAACGGAGAGTGATCGTTGTGGTGCTCGGTACATTTTGAAGTGCCGTGATGCTGAATATGTTGGTGACCGTCATGGTTTGAGGAATGCCAATGATCGTTTGCGGTGAGCCGATCAACGTGAAGGCGCTTCCATCCAAACTGTAGGCGAACTGCGAGGTCACACCAGCAGGGGCGTTTGTGGCAAATGAGACAGTGCCGTCGAGCACGGCATGAATGGAACGGATCGAAAGCTTTTTGCCGTTGGCTGCGCGGAGCGTGGTTTCAAAATAGCGGTTGCTGTTTACATCGATACCAAGGTTCTTGAAGCCGGTTGTGCGGAAGGAATTCACCGCGGACCATATGGGCGCTTCAGCGCCACGGGTCAGTATCGCGATGCCGGCATCCATATTGCTTTGTACAAACGTTGCAACCATGCTGGCGGGCGAGTTCGTCCCATAGAAATTCCAGCCTGCCAGGAGCTCAACGATCTTCCCGTCCGTAATGTACCCCGTAATCGCGACAGTTATTGGTTCTGATACACCTCCGCCGCTGATTGAGATCGTTCCATTTGCTGTTCCGGGTATTGTGCCGATCAATCTCGCATAGATGGGCGTATTGTTTAATGTTCCGGTGTCGCCGTAAAATGTGAGTGCCGTAGTTTGGAACGTCGCATTGTCAGTCGAAATTTCGCATCCGACAGAAGGCGTTACCGTGATGGCATTGGTCGTTAGATTAAGACCGGAAAGAACAAAGTTAGTTGAGGCTGAGGCAACGTTCACGAGTGTGGTTGCCACATTCAACGTTTGAGGTGTGGCTGATAAAAAAGGAGTGACTGGGATATAGTCGGTCAGTACGATGTCATCAACGTTCATGCTGTTGGTTGAACCACTTTGCTTCTTTTTTAATAAGCGGACACGGACTTGCCCTGCAATATTGAGTGTGACCGAAGCACTCAACAGGCCTGTTCCTGCATCCCATGCGGGGGCGGTGAACGATGTTGCCGATTCCGTCCAATTCAGGCCGCCATCTGTCGAATATTGGACAAAGACCTGTCCCCCCGAATGGGTGCTATACGATGCATATTTAAAAGTAACCGTGCCTACGCCATTGGATTTATCAAAATTCATCTGGGCCATGTTGCCGCCTGAAATGCCATTAGCGGTGGAATCTGACTTATTAGCGCGCAGACGGATTGAGCGCGTACCGTTCCGCCGATCATTCGGATCCATGGTGGTGAGCCCGTAGATCTGCCATTTCCCTGAGGCGAATGTGACTTCAGCGCCTGTATAGGATCCAGCCCCTGTCATGGATTCGAAATCTTCGGTGAGCGTGGCAGCGTGGAGGCCTGCCACGCGGGTAACGAGTGAAACAAAGAGGGTACACCATACCGTTTTCATGTTCATTTTTTTGGCTCCTTGATTCGGGAGTTAGTCTTCTGATCAAAATACAATAACGCATTCGTCCTCCTGGAGACGAGTGTGGATGCGTTTGTTTTTTGTTATGCCGGGACTGCTACAGGTGGGCGGCGCTGGTTGAGGGCGCGTTCCACATCGGGCACTGCGGAGAGCAGGGTTCGGGTGTAGGGGTGTCGGGGCATATCAAAAATGGCTTCAGCGGTGTCGCATTCGACGAACTCGCCGGCGTACATGACGGCGACGCGGTCGCAGACGTTGCGCACGACCGCGAGGTCGTGGGAGATCAGAATGATGGCGACGTTCAGGTGCTGGCGCAAATCGCGGATCAGGTTGAGGATGCGGGCCTGGACCGAGACATCGAGGGCGCTGACGGGCTCGTCGGCGATAATGACCTGCGGTTCGAGCGCCAGGGCGCGTGCGAAGCTGATGCGCTGGCACTGGCCGCCGCTGAGTTCGCGGGGGTAAGCGTGGAGTACCTGCTGCGCAAGGCCGACGCGGTCGAGCAGGGTGTTGATGCGCGCCGGGATTTCGGATGCAGCGCAGACGCGGTGCACGTGCAGGACCTCGGCGAGGGTCTGTTCAACCGTCATGCGCGGGTTGAGTGAGCCGACCGCGTCCTGGAAAACCATCTGTACGGCGCGGCGATAGCCTTTGAACTGGCCCACGGACATGTCACGGAGATTCTGGCCGTTGAACTGGATGGAACCGCCGCTGGGCGGTTGGAGGCCGATGATGGTTTTGACCAGCGAGGTCTTGCCGCAGCCACTCTCGCCGACAATGCCGAACGCCTCTGCAGTATCGAGATCAAACGATACATTGCGAACAGCATGAACAGGTTGTCCATGATTCGCATAGGTGACGCTCAAATCCGAAATGTGCATTAACATAACATTTTCCGTATATGCAAAACCTTAGTAAAAGAGAGCCGTGCGGGTCAAACTAAAAAGGAGGGCAACCGTGTTTTTCAGCGTATCGGAAGGGCTGGAGAACATCCGTTTTCACGCTCCCATGCAGAACGACAGGCCAAGGAACAGGAGTCATCGCCTGTTTGCGTGCAATTGGATTGCGTCCATACGGATAGCTATACTATACTTGTAAACATGATGTATTTCCTTTCTATCGCGGTGGCGGCGTTCGGGTTCGCATGGACCTTTGCGTGGCCGCAGGGCAATTTCTGGGTGAAGATCACGATCACGGTTTTGGCGCTGTGCAGTCTGGCGTGGGCGCATCGGGGGTTCCCGATGAAGCGCGCGGAGGTGACGCTGAAGGAGGTCGCGATCGGGATTGCGGGCGCGGTGGTGCTCTACGGCATCTTTTGGCTGGGAGACTTCTGCGCGGCGCAAGTTTTCGGGTTTGCGCCGAAGCAGGTCGAGGCGATCTACGCGATTCGGCAGCTGGGGCATCCCTGGGCTGTGGGACTGATTCTGCTGTGTGTGACGAGTCCGGGCGAGGAGTTCTTTTGGCGCGGTTATCTGCTGCGGCAGGCCATGGCGCGGTGGGGCGAGGGGCGCGGCCTGGCGCTGGGCATTGCGCTGTATGGCGGCGTTCACATTCCTTCCGGTAATTTCATGCTCGTGATGGCGGCGCTGGTCGCCGGGATATTCTGGTGTCTGCTCTACCGCTGGCGCAAGGGCAATCTGACGGCCTGTGTGGTCTCGCATGCGCTCTGGACTGTCGGCGTTTTTCTGATTTTCCCGATTCGCGGATAAAAGCGAGCAATAAAACCAAGGTATTACCGTTTTTTATAAAAATAAGGGAGAGTTCATGGTCAAAGCGATCTTTGTAAGCACCTGCATTCTGCTGTGTGCAGGATGTGCCACGGTGCGGTCCGCGCGCGAGGCGCAACGGGCGTCGGATGCGTCATTGCCTCCGGGCGAACGCGCATTCTCCGAAACATTGTTCCAATTCAAAGATGACACGATTGTCACATTGCCGGAGGCGCAGCGCGTCTCATTGGGCTGGCATCCGGAGATGGTTGTCGCGACGCAGAATGTGGTTTCCGCGGAGATCGCGGTTCACCAGGCCGGAGTCAATCTCCGTCCCGTGCTTTCCGCATCCGGTTCCTATGGGGGTTCAACGCAGTCCAGCGAAGCGAGCGACTGGGATCGCGTGACCTCGGATTCGTTTGAGGCCAGCCTCTCCCTTTCGTGGGTGCTTTACGATTTCGGACGCACGCGCGCCAAACAGCGCGCCGCCGTGGAACAGCTGATCGGTGCGAGCGCCTCGTTGCGCGCAACGGTTTTGCAGCGGACGCTCGCGGTCTGTACGGCCTATTTCTCCTTAGCCGAAGCCCAGGCCCAGCAGGCGGTCGACATGGAGAATCTGCGCCTCTATTCCGAGCTGCTGCGGCAGGCGGAACTCAAGTTCAAGATCGGCAAGGGACGGAATTACGATATCACCAAGACGCGCGCGGATCGCAGCGAGGCCTTGCTTTCGCTGTTGGTGACGAGCAACACCATCCGCAATGCGCAGGCGACGCTGAGTCAGGAACTCTGTTTGAAAACGCCGTTCATCTTTGAAATCCAGCCCTCATACAAGTTGCCGCAGCCTGCGGACGTGGAAAATATCGAGACGCTGCTGAGTGTCGCCAAGACCAACAATCCGAATTTGCGGCTCTTGCAGGCCAAGGTGGCTGCAGCTTCTGCTGCCGTGGATCAGGCAATCGCCGAGCTCTATCCGCAGCTGCGCGCGTCGGCGAGCACGTCGTATGGAACAGATCCGCAGACGTGGGGAATCAGCTGGGGGGCCTCGATTCTGCAGGATCTCTTTACCGGGTGGCAGCGCCGCGATACGATTCGGCAGTCCGAGGCCGCGCTGCGTCAGGCGCGCGCCAATCTGGTGGATCAGGAGTTGCAAGTCACCAGCAAGCTGATTCAGGCGCACACCGCCTATCTGACGGCGATGCAGAGCAAGCTGGTCGCGGAAGAGATGCAGGTCCAGACGTTGGAGAACTACACGTTGGAGCGGAAACAATTTGATATTGGCTTGAGCTCCATCCTCGAACTGAACGATGCGCAGGTGTTGTATATCAAGGCCTGTTCGTCGAATGTGAAGGCCGAGTATGCGATTGAAAAGGCCAAAGCCGGAATTTATGCAGTGGTCGGAATTGAACCTCAGTTTTAACGAAAAACGAATGGCGGGAATATGAAGACGTTTATCATTAGTGTGATTGTGCTTTGCGTGGTGGGTGCTGGCGGATGGTTCGGATGGAATAAATGGAAGCCGCAGCCTGTCAGCATGGCGTGGCGCACGCGGACGATCGAGCGCGGCGAGATCGTTCAGGAGGTGCGGGCGACGGGTACGGTCCAGCCGATCAAGAATATTCTGGTCGGCACGCAGGTGAACGGCCCGATCTTAAAGCTCTATGCGGACTTTAACGATGAAGTCAAAGTCGGGCAGTGCATTGCACAGATCGATCCTGCCGTCTACGAAGCAAACGTGGCCAAGGACGAGGCTTCACTCGCTTCGGCCCAGGCCAGCGTGCTCTCGGCACAGGCCAACAATCAGCAGGCGCGCGCCAATGTCGAGCAGACCAAGGCCAAGCTGGAGCTGGCGGAGAAGGAGCTGGCGCGTATCAGCCAGATGTTGGACGCCAAGATGATCGCGCAGTCGGATTATGATACTGCGCTGTCGAATCGCGATGCTTTGCGCGCGCAACTCAAGCAGAATGAAGGGGCTGTGTCGCAGACGCAGGCTTCGATCGAGCAGTCCAAGGCGGCTGTGCAGCAATCGCAGGCGGCCTTGCGGCTTTCACGCGCCAATCTGGGGTATACGAAGATCCATTCGCCGGTGGATGGCGTCATCATTGAGCGCAACGTGGATGAGGGGCAGACCGTGGTGTCGAGCATGAATGCGCAGACGATTTTTACGATCGCCACGGATCTGACGCGCATCCAGATCAAGGCCGATATTCCGGAATCCGACGTGGGCGGCATCCGCATGAAGCAGCGCGTGACCTTTACCGTCGATGCGCACAGCCGCGTGGTCTTTACTGGTGAGGTCGTACAGGTCCGCATGGCTGCGACCACGGTGCAGAACGTTGTGACCTTCCCGGTGATCATCGAGGCACCGAATCCGCAGAAGCTGCTCTTCCCCGGCATGACGGCGAACCTTGCGATTGAGACCGGACGTGCGGAAAAGGTGCTGCGCGTACCTTCCTCGGCCTTGCGTTTTACGCCGCCGGATCTGCTTAAGGCCGCAACCAACGATGCGGGCAATGTGCACAGCGCAAAGTCGTGGGGGACGAGCCGCGACAAACAGAAGATCTGGGTGTTGGATGCGGACGGCAAGCCGCAGCAGCATGCGGTCAAATCCATCTTGTCGGATGGTACGTGGATCGGAATTGAGGCCGAGGCGGCGTTAGAAGGACGCGAAGTGGTGGTGGGCCAGGTTACGGCGTCGGACAAAGCGCCGGTCGAGAACAATCCGTTTGCACCGAAGATGCCGGGATCGCAGATGCGGCGGGCTACGCGGTAAGGGAACGCTCATGTTAATCGATATTCGAGAGTTAAAGCGCGGCTATCGTATGGGTGAGCAGGAGGTCTGGGCCCTCAACGGGGTTTCCGTCCAGGTGCCGTACGGTGACTTTGTCGCCATCATGGGGCCGAGCGGTTCTGGCAAAAGCACGCTGCTGAATGTGATCGGCTGTCTGGATGTGCCGACCTCGGGAGACTACGATCTGGATGGCACGCCCGTGGCAGGCCTCAACCGTGCCGCGCTGGCCAAGGTGCGCAATCAGAAGATCGGTTTTGTCTTCCAGAATTTCAATTTGTTGGCGCGTACCTCCGCGCGTGAAAACGTGGAGTTGCCGATGCTCTACAACGCCTCGGCGTTGCGCGGCAAGGCGCTGCATGAACGCGCGGAAACGCTGCTGGCTCAGGTGGGACTGGGCGACCGCATGCTGCATACGCCGGCGCAACTCTCGGGCGGGCAGCAGCAGCGCGTGGCCATTGCGCGGGCTTTGATGAACAATCCGCCGTTGCTGCTGGCGGATGAGCCGACCGGCAATCTTGATTCGCAATCGACCCGGGACATCATGAACTTTTTCAAGGAACTGAATGCGCAGGGGCAGACGATCGTGATGGTGACGCATGAAGACGATGTCGCTGCTTTCGCCAAGCGCAAGATCGTGATGCGCGATGGAAAGGTGGTGCCATGAACGGCATGATGATTTTTAAAGTCGCGCTGCGCGCCCTGCTGCGCAACAAGGTCCGCTCGCTGCTGACCGCGCTCGGCATTATCTTCGGTATTGGCGCGGTGATCGCCGTGGTGGCTATTGGCGAGGGCGCATCTAGCAGCGTGAAGGGTCAGATCAATGCCATGGGCGACAATCTGATCATCGTGCTCGGCGGCAGCATGAAGAAGGGCGGTGTCCACGGCGGCATGGGCGGTCAGCAGACGCTGATGCGCGAAGATGGTGAATCTATGCTGCGCGACTATCCGGATCTGATCAAGGCGTTTACGCCGCTGGTGCGCAGTGGCGGCCAGATCATTTTTCAGGAGAACAACTGGTCGACGCAGGTGCAGGGCGTAATGCCTGATTTTGTGATTGTGCGCAAGTGGGATGTCGCTGAGGGATCGTTCTTTTCCGCTGGTGATGTGCGGACGGCTGCGCGCGTCTGCGTGATCGGTCAGACCGTGGCGGACAATCTGTTCAACGGGGCATCGCCGATTGGCGAAACCTTCCGCATCCGCAACATTCCGTTCCGGGTTCTGGGCATCCTCGCGAAAAAGGGGACGAACTCCATGGGGCAGGATCAGGACGACATCGTGATTGCGCCACTGACCACGGTTCAGCGCGTGCTGAAACGCGGTTCGTTCAACAACGTCGACCAGCTGCTCTTCAGCCTGCACGACATGGGCATGCTGGAGGAGGCGAAAAAGCAGCTCTCCGCGCTGTTGCGGCAGCGGCACCGTCTGGCTGATGGCGTGGAGGACGATTTTACCATTATCGATATGACCGAGATCACGGAAATGGCCACGAGCATTTCGAGCCTGATGACCATCCTCATGGCGGTGGTGGCCTCGATCGCCCTCTTGGTGGGCGGTATCGGAATCATGAACATCATGCTGGTCTCCGTGACCGAGCGTACGCGCGAGATCGGGCTGCGCATGGCGATCGGCGCTGCGCCCATGGCGATCCTGCTGCAGTTTTTGACGGAGGCCGCCATGCTCGCGACGTTAGGGGGCGTGCTGGGTATTGTCCTCGGTGTTTTCGGCGCACGGATGGTGGGACAGCTCAATGGCTGGCCCGTGGCGGTGACCATGGCGTCGGTCGTGATCTCCTTTGGATTCAGTTCGCTGGTGGGCGTCTTTTTCGGGTTCTATCCTGCGCTGCGCGCGTCGCGGCTGAATCCCATCGACTGCCTGCGTTACGAATAACCGCTCGAGGTGGATGATGGCTACGGATGAACTGATCTGTATCGCGACATTTTCAAGCGAGATGGAGGCGGAGCTTGCGCGGATAAAATTAGCGCAGGCATCAATCGCATCCTGCATTCTGAAGGATGATTGCGGGGGAATGTATCCCTATCTGCAGGCCTTTACCGGCGTGCGTTTGATGGTGAACGCCTGCACTGCGGATGCGGCCAAGCAGGCGTTGTCAACCAGCGACGACTAAATTTAAAATGAAAAGGGACAGGAACGCGATCCGTTTTCCTGTCCCTTTTTTCGAGCGTATCGTACGTTGCGCTTAGCTGACGGGCGTCAGCTTTTCGAGGCCGCGCATGTAGGGGCGCAGCACATCAGGAATGATGACCGAACCGTCTTCCTGCTGGAACTGTTCCAGCAGCGCGATCACGAGGCGGGGCAGCGCCACGCCGGATCCGTTCAGCGTGTGGACGAGGCGCGGCTTGCCGTTGGCGTCGCGGTAGCGGCAGTTCAGGCGGCGGGCTTGGAAGTCCTCGAAGTTCGAGCAGCTGGAAACCTCCAGCCAGCCTTGCTGTCCGGGCGCCCACAGCTCGATGTCGTAGCATTTCGCTGCGGAAAAGCTGATATCACCGGAGCAGAGCTCCAGAATGCGGTAGTGCAGACCAAGATTCTGGAGTACTTCTTCCGCGTTTTTGAGGAGCGTTTCGAGTTCCGCATAGGAGGTCTCCGGTTCGACGAATTTCACCATCTCGACTTTGTCGAACTGGTGCACGCGCAGAATGCCGCGTGTATCCTTGCCGGCAGAACCTGCTTCGCGCCGGAAACAGGGGGTGTAGGCCGTCAAATAAATCGGCAACGGCGCATCGATGATCTCATCGCGGTAGAAGTTCGTCACCGGCACTTCGGCGGTGGGGATGAGCCACAGGTCGTCGATTTCGCAGTGATACATATCTTCCGCCATCTTAGGCAGCTGGCCTGTGCCGCGCATGGAGGCGCTGTTCACGACAAAGGGCGGGAGCAGTTCCGTATAACCGTGCTTTTCCGTGTGGAGGTCGAGCATGTACTGGATCAGTGCGCGCTGCAGCTTGGAGCCGGCACCCTTGAGCAGGGGGAAGCCCGAGCCCGTGATCTTGGTGCCGCGCGGCAGATCGAAGAGTCCCAACTTTTCGCCCAGCACGATGTGATCCAGGGGCTTAAACGCAAAGGTAGGCGCCTGACCCCAGGTGCCGGCCACGCGGTTCGCGGAGGCATCCGGTCCTGTCGGGATGGTTTTACAGGGTACATTCGGAATGCGGAGCATGGCGGTTTCGAGCGCCTCCTCCACACTGCGCAATTCAATGTCGAGGGCCGCGATCTGATCGCCGATCGCGCGGACATCCGCCTGGACGGCTTCCGTGTCCTTCCCGGCCTTCTTGAGGGCGCCGATCTCTTTCGAGCGCGCATTGCGCTGCGCTTTCAGTTCATCCGCCTGAACAAGGATGCTGCGCCGCTTGGCGTCGAGGTCGCGCGCTGTTTCCGCTAAGGCCAGATCAGCACCGCGCCGGCGCAGACCTTCACTGACTTCATCAAAATTATCGCGAATCCGCTTGATATCTAACATGAGGCATATCCCTTCACTGAAAATGCGCCAGACCCAGGCCTGATTTAGGCCGCGACAGGGCTCTTGGCGCATCACCCTTTCCATATTACCTGTTTCGGGTTTTGGTTTCAACGAGGAAATGTTAAAGAATAGGCTGGAAAGTGGTACGCATATCCAGTATAGTGGAAGGTCGAATAATAAGGGGAGACCTCCATGAGAAGTTCGTTGATTGGTATCATTTGTTTAGGGTCTGTTTTCGGTGCTCAGTCGCTTTTTGCGCAGGGGCCTGTTGCAGGTCGTTATGTTCGTGTCGCGATCGAGAAACCGCAGGCAACCTTATCGTTGTGCGAAGTCTTGGTTTTCGTAAACGGTGAAAACGTAGCGCTCAAAGGCGTGGCCACGCAGAATGAAACCGCCAATGGCGGCGATGCGAAGCGCGCGATTGACGGCAATACGGATACGTCGTGGAAGGGGAACTCCATTACCCATACGCCGGAAAACAAGCCGAATCCGTGGTGGGAAGTCGACCTGAAAAGCGAAGTGCCCATCGAAAAGATCATTGTTTACAACCGCGAAGAGATTCCGACTCGCTTGAACGATGCCTCGGTGATGATTATCGGTTCTGATCGCAAGGTCAAGTGGGAGCAGACGCTCATCAAGCCGGGCCCGACCTTTGTTGAATTGCCGGTTCGTTCGGATGCGAAATCAGCGGCAGTCGGCAAGTCGATTGCCCGCAAGATCAATCCCGCTTCCGATGGCGAGGTTGCTGCAGCTTATACCAAGCAGGGCTCGTGGATTGAGACGCTGTTGGCGACGCAGGCCAAGCTCGAGGCGTTCCACAACCTCAATCCTGTGATGAGCCGACTCCTGGCCGATTTCCCCGCCGATGTGGAGGATATCCAGGCTGAGTACAGCGGTCAGATTTTCGGCAAGCAGTCCGGTGCTTTGAGCGACCTGGCCCGTCGGTATGTGAATGCTATGCCGGGGACTGAACGCGGTGCATGGCAGAAGGCGGCTGCGGAGGTGAAAACGCTGGATGATCTGGCCAAGATCCGCAAGGCTTATCGCGGCGCATCGCAGACGCTGTTGAATCTGACCTTCCTCAAGTTCTTCAATGGCGAGGCGTTGGAGCGTGCTATTAAGGGGTATGCGGAGAAGTATCCTGCCGCGTATGGCAACAAGGACGAGCTGCTGAAGAAATTGGCTGAGCTGAAGCCGGTGGTCGAGGCGGCCAAGGCCAGTTCCGATCAGAATGTCCAGTTGGCGGCCTCCAAGCAAATCGAGGCGTTGATGGATGCGGTCTATCTGAAGCATCCGAGTGTTGACTTTAAGGAGATTCTCTTTGTCCGTCGTTCCCGTGCTTCGCACAGCGGATTCCCGAACAACTGGCAGGGTAACTCCTCGGTTCCTCTGCATGGCTACATCAACGATGTCGTGCGCGCGCCGTTGAAACAGGCGGATGGCGTGAAGCCGCAGATCCTCTACGCGAGCAGCGCGTTTATCGGTGATGTGGATCTGCACTTTGATGCGGACCGCATTGCCTTCTCCTCCGGTATCCAGGGTGAAAAGGGCTGGCGCATTCTCGAAACCCAGCTCGACAAGCCGGGTGTTGCCAAGCACTTGACGCCGCAGGATATGAACGATATCGATTTCTACGATCCGTGCTATCTGCCGGATGGCCGCATGCTCTTCGTGGCGACGAGCGGTTTCCACGGCGTGCCGTGCGTCACGGGCAGCGATTACGTCGGTAATACCCACTTAATGGAGAAGGATGGTTCGATCCGCCGTCTCGTGTTTGACCAGGACAACAGCTGGTGCCCGGTGGTCATGAACAATGGCCGCGTGCTCTATCTGCGCTGGGAATATACCGATTCCGCTCACTATTTCTCACGCGTGATGATGACCATGAATCCGGATGGTTCTGACCAGCAGGAATTTTACGGCAGCAACTCCTATTGGCCGAACAGCATGTTCTATGCGCGTCCGCTGCCCAATTCGGTGACCAAGTTCGTCGCGATCGTCGGTGGTCATCATGGCTTGGCGCGTCAGGGCGAAATGACCATCTTTGATGCCGCCAAGGGCCGTCAGGAAACCGATGGCGCGGTGCAGCAGATTCCTGGCTATGGAAAACCTGTGAAGAACCGCACGGTGGATCAGCTGGTCAACAACTCGCGTCCGCTCTTCCTGCACCCCTTCCCGCTGAGCGATGAGCTCTTCCTGGTGGCGATGCACGAGGGCCCGAACGATGACTTCTTTGTCGCGTTGGCCGATATTTATGATAACTTCATGCCGCTGTGGCAGACCAAGGGTTCCAACCTGATCGAGCCGCTGCCGCTGAAGAAGCAGCACAAGCCGGTGTTGCCGGTTGACCGTTATCGCGCAGGCGAGAAGGAAGCAACTGTGTATCTCGTCGGCGCGGATGTCGGTGATGGTCTGCGCGGCGTGCCGAAGGGCAAAGTGAAGAAGCTGCGCGTCTTCCAGTACTCCTATTCGCCGCGCAATACGGGGGGTCATTACCACATCGGGTTCGAGGGCCCGTGGGATGCGCGCGTCCTGCTGGGTACGGTCAATGTCGAGGCGGACGGATCCTGCATGTTCAAGGCTCCGGCCAATACGCCGCTTGCAGTGCAGCCTTTGGACGAGAACGGCAATGCGATGCAGCAGATGCGTTCCTGGCTGGTGGGTGTTCCGGGCGAAGTGATTTCCTGCATGGGCTGTCACGAACGCCAGAACGCAGCGCCTCCGACCACAGCCTCTGTGGCGAGCCGCAAGAAAGCCCAGGCCATTCAACCGTGGTATGGCCAAAGCCGCAACTTCTCCTTCGAACGCGAGGTCCAGCCCGTGCTGGATCAGGCGTGTGTCGGTTGCCACAACAGTAAGAGCACGGCGAAGAATAAGCTGGGTCAGCCGATCCCGAATTTTGAAAACACCAAGAGCTACGACAACTTCTCGACGGCGTACGTGAATCTGCACCCGTATGTGCGCCGCAACGGCCCGGAAGGCGATTACCACCTGCTGATGCCGCTGGAGTTCCATGTCGATACCTCCGAGCTCTTCCAGATGCTGAAGAAGGGTCACAAGAACGTGCAGCTGACGGCAGAGCAGATGGATCGTTTGATCACCTGGGCGGAGTTGAACGTGCCGTATTGGGGTTCCTGGTCGGAACGCGATGGCGACAAGGTCACCCGCGCGTTGGACCGCCGCAAAGAGCTGGCCAAGAAATGGGCGAACATCGATGTCGATCCGGAAGTGGTTGTCAATCCGTATAAGCCGAGCGAATTCAAGGCACCTGCGCCCGCAACGGCGCCGGCACCGGCTCCGACGGTTGCAGGCTTCCCGTTCGATGCGGCTAAGGCCAAGGCGCTGCAGGGCGCGAACGCGACGCAGGCGTTTGATCTGGGCGATGGGCTGAAGATGAATTTCGCCCGTATCCCTGCCGGGTCCTTTGTGATGGGCGCGAACGATGAGACGCCGGTTGAACGCCCGATGTCGGTCGTGAAGATTGACAAGGCGTTCTGGATGGCTACGTTGGAAGTGAGCCAAGAGCAGATGATCCAGTTCAACAAGCACTTCAACAACGGTGTCTACGACAAGCACTACAAGGATCAGGTGAACCGCGGTTACTACATGGGCCCGGATCCTGAATTCCAGATGGAAGGCTGCATGCAGTTCCCGGCGATCCGCGTCTCGTGGGAAGAGGCCAATGCCTATTGCGCCTGGCTCTCCAAGAAGATCGGCAAGAAGGTTCTGCTGCCGACCGAAGCGCAGTGGGAGTGGGCCTGCCGTGCGGGTTCAGCAGGTCCGCTCAACTTCGGCGATTTCAATACGGACTTCTCCACGTCCGCGAACTTGGCTGACTACATGTTCATCGAGTGGGCGGTTACGGGCGTTGATCCGAAGCCGATTGCGCGCGGCGATGATCCGAAGCCGGCGCGTCTGCCTTCCGCATTGTGGGACTATGAGTTGCGCGATCGCCGCTTCAACGACAAGGTCTTCCACTTGGCCAAGGTCGGCAGCTATATGCCGAATGCCTGGGGCCTCTATGATATGCACGGCAACGTGGCGGAATGGACGCGCAGCGCCTACAAGCCCTATCCGTACAGCGACAGCGATGGCCGCAACAACGCGATTGTGGATGAATACAAGGTGGTGCGCGGCGGTTCATGGTATCGTCGTCAGCTGCTCGCGACCTCCTCCTGGCGCTGGCGTTATTCCGGCTGGATGCGCCCGTTTGATGTCGGGTTCCGCGTCGTGATTGAAGAGTAAACAAAATCGCTTCAAAAAGCGGCTGGAGATCTTTCCAGCCGCTTTTTTATGCCCTAACAACAGGTAACGAGGTTTAACATGAAAAAAAGTATAATCGGGTATTGCGCAGGAATGATCTGCGCGGGGATGGTCTGCGCGCAGGAGCCGGTCGCGTTATTCGATGGCAAAACGCTGAAGGGCTGGAAGGTCGTCACCTGCGAAGCCGAGGTTGTGGA
>CAZMLC010000057.1:0-4226 GCA_964567125.1 uncultured Akkermansia sp. | reverse complement strand
CACTTTAAATTGACCGTCAAAGGCAGCGTCGCTGAATTGGAATTTAATGGCGAGAAAGCCTGGACCCGCGGCAACATCAAACCTGCAAAGGGGAATCTCTGCTTGCAGGCGGAAGTGCCGGGAGGCGGCCAGTTCCTCTTTAAAAACATCACCATCATCGAACTTGACGCAGCGCAGAAGTAGCGGATGCGCGCGCAACAGCGGCATCCGCCTTCACGATTCAAGCAAGGTGAATTGGGGGATGGTCGGTTTCGTGAGGTCGAGCACGTGAATCGAAGGTGCGCCGTAGGTGGCTTTTGAAACGCGGATTTGAATGCGGCCGGAGATGTCGAGCTGAGCATGCTGGTGCGTATGGCCGCAGAGCGCGATGACATGTCCGCCCGAGGGGCATTCGGCCACCTCCTCCTGAAGGGCGAGGCCGCCGTTTTGCCAGCAGAAATGCGGCAGGTAGGCGTTATCCGAAATCGTGTCACCCGCGCCGTGGCAGCTTGCCGCGAAGAGGGGAACGTGTGTCGCGAGCAAGATGGTTTTAAAATGCGGGAGGAGTTTCGGAAGATTCCGGCGCAATCCAGTCTCCGCATCATCCGCCAACTGCTGCATGAGCTGGAGCCGTTCATACTTCCCTAAGTGTTTCATGTCGTCAATCCGCAGATGGTCGTTGAGAATGATGGCTGAGTTCTCATAATCACCAGCGCGTCCATCGGCCCAGGAATCGAGCCCCATGAGGGCGACGTCGTGATTAAGCGCCAGGTATCCCGATCCCTGCGATAACCAGTTTAGATTGGGATGATCCGCAAGCGTGCGTTCGAGCGCAGCGCGCACGGCGTAGAAACTCGAATCATAGAAGTCATGGTTGCCGAGCACAAAACCGATCGGGCGGCGGAGTGCCTCGGACAATTCGCTCAAAGCGGGGATCAGCTCATGGCTGGTGGCGATATCGCCGGTGATCAGCAGGTAGTCGAATTGGATGGCGTTGAGACGACGGTAAAACGTGGTCCGTTGCGCGGGGTCTAAGAAATCGAGATGGATGTCCGAAAGCCAGACCAGTTTGGTATATGCACAGGGTGCACCTGCAGGACTGGTGCTTGCGGGCGCCAAAGGCGCAAACGGGGTCTCTTCAGCCAGTGATATAATCATGGGCATACTCACGAAAGCGCGTTCATCGTGCTGTAAAGCTGGTCACAGCACCGCAGCAATAAAATGAAACGTACTGTACCATATTCAATGTAATCAGCAACAAAAATCGGCATGAATTTCAGTGAACACCACGGTGGAATATGGGTGAAATAAAACCACAAAATCGCTGGGTAATATCTGCCATTTCAGAGCAAATGTGGTATAGTAAACGCTAAAAATTGCACTGGGGATTCTCATGAACGTTGCACTCGAAATCGAAAATGTGACGCGCCAGTTCGGGGCGGTTCAGGCCGTTTCCGGATTGACACTTTCGTTGATGCCTGGAGAGGTCTTGGGCTTCCTTGGCACGAACGGTGCGGGGAAAACAACGACCATCAAGATGTTGCTGGGTTTTTTCAAGCCGGATTGCGGACGGGTTGCCGTGTTCGGACAGGATCCCTGTTGTGCGGCGACGCGCTCGATGATCGGATACATGCCGGAGACGGCATACTATTATCCCTATCTGAATATCTACGAGCTGCTCGCTTTTTACGGCGGCTTATGCGGACTGTCGGCGGAGACGTTGCGCCCGCGAATTGACGCGCTGGTCGAACGTGTCGGGTTGAAGGATGCCGGGAAACGGTTGCTGCGCCACTATTCCAAAGGGATGTTGCAGCGTGCCGGCATTGCGCAGGCCTTGCTCAATGATCCCCGGATTCTGATTCTGGATGAACCGTTTACAGGACTCGATCCTTTGGCCCGTATCCAGCTGCGCGATTTGATCTTCGAACTTAAACAGCAGGGCAAGACAATCTTCTTTTCGTCGCACGAGCTGTCGGAAGCGGAACTGATGTGTGATCGTGTCGCGATCATGAAGGCGGGCAGACTTGTTCTGGACCAGCAGATGCGTGAATTGGTCGGCCGCGGTGAAGGAAACCTGGAACGTATTTTCCTGAAGGTGCTGTCAGCATCCGAATCGGAGGTGGAAAAATGATGTGCACGGTGCGACAGATTTTTGCTTTGGCGAAACTTTCACTGCTCGACCTCTATCGCCGCAAGGACATGGCGGTGGTGGTGATCTTTCTGGGCATCGTGATTGTGCCGTTGCTTTTTGTTTCGCCGTTTGGCGTCAAGGGCGCCAGCCGCTATATCAACGAGCTGACGGTGTTGCTCATCTGGATCTTTATGGCCATCATTGGGGTAGCGCGCGCCGCGCAGATTTTCCCGCTCGAGATCGAGTCGCGTACAATCTTTCCGATGATGGCCAAGCCCATCCATCGTGGACTGATTGTCGTTGGAAGGTATCTGGGTGTATGGCTGGCGCTGGCGGGTGCGCTCATTGTCTTTTATGGCGCTTACGGTGTCCTTGTCGGCGTCCGGAGTGGTGTCTGGTTCACGCCCGTCTTTTGGCAGGCGCTGGTGCTGCACCTCGGCTTTCTGGCGATTGTGTGCGCGTTGGCCCTGTTGGGGTCGCTGATCATGACGGCCTCGGCGAATGTGACCTGCTGCGGTTTGATCTGTGTCGGTATGCTGGCTTACGGAGGCCGATTGGAACATTTGGCTGAACAGCAGGAACCTTTCGGCAAAACGGTTCTGTACATACTCAATTGGGTGGCGCCGCATCTTGAATTCTTCGATATGCGCCACCGCTTAGTGCATGACTGGCCGAGTATTTCATGGGGTGTTTGCGCGCTTGCGCTGGGCTATGCGCTGGTGTATACCGCGCTCTGCCTTATGGCTGCGGGGCTGCTGTTCAAAAACAAACGCATGTAATCAACGCATGAAGGATCACGATAGAATACGCGTCTACGCGTGCCTGGGACTTGGGCTTGGCCTGCTTATGGCAGGTGCCGCTTCAGCTCTTTTGGCAACGCCGCGTGGTGACCGTCCGCAGGTCAACAACGCGGATCTTTTCAGCCTGCTGCTTGGCGATGCGCGCCAGCTGATGAGCGATGCGATCGTCGCCAAGGCCGAAGTCTATTTTCATGGCGGATTGGACATCGCGTGCGATCATCGCGGCGGCGAGGCCGATCATGACGACCACCACCATGAGGCAGACGACAGCGCTTCCGCAGCCGCGCCAGGATTCAGCTGGAAAAATCCATGGCGCACGATCAACCAGACTATCCACGCGCAGGAGCACATCCATCTGTCTGCTGACGGGAGTGCGGAATTGCTGCCGCTTTACTGGGCGGCCTGTCGCGTTGCGCCGAAGAACATCGAAGCGTATGAGAATGCCGCGTATGTGTTGAGTGCGAATCTCAAGCGTTCAGACGAGGCGCTCAAGCTTTTGGATGAAGGTATCCGCAAAAACCCGAAGACCTATCGGCTCGATTTTTATAAGGGGCAGATCGCATTGGGGACATTGCACGATCTCACACGTGCGACGCAATTCTTCTCAGCGGCATGGAGTAAGATCACGGCGAGCAAGGAAGATACGGTGGCTCAGGATCAGCCGCGCCTCTGCTTCTATTTGGGATACCTTGCTCTTCAGCGCGGTGATCGCGCAGAGGCTCGGCAGTGGCTTGCGCGGGCGCAACAGATTAACGCGGCATCAGCGAGCACCCGCGATTTGGCGAAGCTCTTAGAAAAACAATGATTATCCTGCGCCGCGATTATGATTGGCGACAGCTCGTCCAGCTCGCCGCGGTTTTTCTATTGGGCATTTTTATCGATATCGGGATGGCGTTGTCGGCCTTTTATACGCCCATACATTACGCGGCACAGGGGGGCGAGCTCGTACTGGGCAGTGTTCTGATTGCCGTGGGCATTAGTGTGCAAATACGCTCCGACATCAGCTATGCGCCAGGGGATGGACTGGTCTCTGCGATCAGCCGAAAGTTCGCGTTTTCGTTTGGCCATGTGAAGTGGGGCGTGGATTCCTCGCTTGTTGCGCTGGCGCTGATTTTAGGCCTGTCTGTATTGGGGAAACCGGCAGGCATACACGAAGGCACCTTGTTTGCCGCTTGCATGATCGGCCCCTTGATCCACATGTTGCTTCCGCGGGTACAACGCATCGTCCGGATCGTGCGTTAAACCGCACTTTTAAAAGTGTGGTTTAACGCACGGGAATTGACTTTTCTAGTCGATAAAGCGGATTACACGCGCGG
>CAZMLC010000056.1:0-18697 GCA_964567125.1 uncultured Akkermansia sp. | reverse complement strand
ATGATGTTCCAAAGTTACGCGTTATGGCCGCATCTTACCCTGGCGGAAAACGTTGCTTTTGGCCTCGAAATGCGCAAGGTGTCCAAAGCGGAGATTACCCGGCGCGTGCATGAAGCGCTAGCCCGCGTCCACTTGGCGGAACGCGCCAAGCAGAAACCCAATCAGCTTTCCGGCGGACAGCAGCAGCGCGTCGCACTGGCGCGGGCCTTGGTCATTGAGCCGCAGTGTCTTCTGCTGGACGAGCCGCTTTCGAATCTGGATGCCAAGCTGCGCATTGAAATGCGTACGGAGATCCGCAAGATTTGCAAACAGGTCGGGTTGACTGCGATTTACGTGACGCACGATCAGAAAGAGGCGCTTTCGATCGCCGACCGGCTGGCTGTGATGCGCGATGGTATCATCGAACAGATCGGGACGCCGGAAGAGGTCTATCGTGCGCCGAACAACCGTTTTGTTGCAGGGTTTATTGGCGAAGGCAACTTTTTCCTCGGACGCGTCACGCATATCGCTTCAGGCGAGCTCATCGTTGAAACCGATGTCGGCGTTTTTACATCAACGAGCGTTCCTGCCGGCGTTAATGTCGGCGAAGCTGTGGATGTGTGTATCCGTCCGGAGGCGATCAGCCTCGGGCATAGCCTTGATCCGTTGCCCAATCGGGTTCAAGGGCAGTTTGTTGAGACAACGTATTTAGGTGAAGTTGCACAGCATCAGATCGCCGTGATGTCAAATAAAGGTGAGGCGTGCCACGTCAAAGTGAGCGAGCTGAACCCCTATGAAGGCCGCGACCGTAGCGGTGAACGGGCGGAATTGTGCATTGCGCGCGACCATGTTATTGTGATGCGAAAGTAAAAGTGTGAAAGGAATTTCCCGATGTGGATGGAACGAATCAAGATCATGTTAGCTACAGCATTCGGGTTAGGGCTCGCGCCTGTGGCACCCGGCACGGTTGCCACGCTGTTCGGTGTGGCGCTCCATCTGGCGATTGTCTGGAGCACGCCCGTCGCGCAACAACGGACAGCGCTGATTGTCGCGCTGATCATCGTCAGTATCGTGCATTTCTGGCTGACACCGTGGGCGCAGAAGCGGTGGCAGGATTCCGATCCCGGCAATTTCGTGTTAGATGAGGTGGCCGGTTATTTGGTCGTCCCGATTTTTATTCAGACCGGGCCGTTGTGGTTCATCGCCACCGCAGGCTTTTTTCTCTTCCGCATCTTAGACATCATCAAAATTCCGCCAGCACGCCAGATCGATCAGCAGATGCACGGTGGGTGGGGCATTTTGCTGGATGATCTGGTCAGCGGCCTCTACGCCGTGGGCGTGATTCTGCTGATCTACCACGTCTTCCCCTCACTCACCGCATAAAACGCGACTCAGCGTGGAGTACCGCGTATGGCTGTATTGCGACATATTCCGCGTGTTTTGGTCATCCAGGAGACCTCGGCACAAGCCGGACGCGAAAAGGTCCAAGGGATCTTGGAGTATGCGCATATCTACGGACCTTGGCATATCCAGTTGGTGCAGGGCATGACCGGGGAGCCGCGTCCAGCTACGGATCAAGCCTGGCGCGACTTTAACGGCATTATCGCGGGGCAGATGATGCTTTCGTTTGAACAACGGCTGCGCGCCTTCCGACGCCCGCTTGTTTTGTTTGATCCGCTTGTCGCGATTCTGCATCCGCAGGATCCGCTCTCGCAGGCTGCGCGCGTGACGCTCGACACGGTGCGCGTCGGCGAACTCGCCGCTGAACATCTGATGGGGTGCGGATATCCGAACTATGCTTTTCTGGGCGATCATTTGAATCGTGACTGGTCCATTTTGCGTGGTGAACGGTTCAGCGCCGTGCTGAAAGAGCACCAGTTTCCCTGTTCATTTTTTTATGGTGACCTGCCGGAGCAGACGATGCCGCTCGATTTTCAGCGCATTTGCCGCTGGTTGCTCAGTTTACCCAAGCCGGTGGGGATTTTTGCCGCGCGCGATTTGGTGGCCTATCAGTTGATCAATGCCTGCCATGAGGTTAATCTGCGTATTCCGCAGGATGTCGGGGTACTGGGTGTTGACAATGATCAGCTAATCTGTACGGGGCTGCAACCAACGCTCTCAAGTGTCCGCTGCGATTTTATGCGCGGCGGTTTTATGGCAGCTGAGTTGCTGGACCAGTTGATGCGGCGCAAACGGGTGGAGAATCCGCTTCGTCATTATGACGCCGTGGAGGTCGTAATCCGCGCGTCGACGGCACGTGATGAAAACGCCGCCGATGCGTTTACCAAACGCGTACGGGAATTTATTCAGATGAATGCGGGCAGTCCGTTAGACGTGCCGACGATTGCGCGTCAGTTCCGCGTGTCGCGGCGCTTGCTCGAGCTGCGGTTCAGGACGGCCTTTAATTGCTCGATTCATGACGAAATCCAGCGCGTGCGTCTGGAGCGCGTAAAGAAGCTGCTGATCAGCACATCGCTTCCGATTCAGCAGATCAGCGAGCAATGCGGTTTCGGAAGCGATATCAATCTCTATCGCGTATTTAAACGCGTCCAGGGCTGCACCATGAACGCGTATCGGACGCGTTACTTGGCGGGTCTGTAAACCCAGAATCCGCGGATACCCAGTGGCGCGGCCGGCTGTGATGGTACCAAGGTCAGGACATGACGCGTATTGGAGCATCCCTGAATCAGACGCGTTGTTCTGCCCTGTATTTGCGGCGTAAAGGTTGTGGCAAAAAGCGGATATGTTTTCCAGGTGACACGAAAGTCGGCAGGCAATGCCATTTTGACATACCCGAGCGCCCAGGGAAGACGCCAATCCGACGGTTCGATGATGACTCTGCCCGTAGGTGAGACAAAACGATTGGTACTCCAACCTTCCCCGGAAAAACCCGTGACAGAACCTTCAACCTTAAAATGAACCGGAGATCCATTGGTGGCGGAATCTGGGAGACAGGTCAACGTCCAGTTCTCTTCCGCAAGGGGTTTGGTAAAGGCAATGTTGTTGATTGCGGGCATCCAGTTTTTAGGGTTGTTGCTCGGACGTGAAACCGCCCACATCGATGCGTCGCAAGCCGGCGATTTGCCGTCGAACAACACTGTTGCGAAAACGTTTGTGTTGCCTGTGCCATCCGAGACGGCGACCACGCGGTTGCCGTCAAATGCAAGTTCATATCCAAGGGCGGTCTTCTTTGCAGCGCTGAACGGAACAAAGGTGATGGCTCCGGCTTGTGTCGGATTGTCGCCCAATGCGGGATTGCGGCCCAGTTCCTCGGTAATCAATTGCGCATAGAGCGCACAGCCCGTCGGGCGCAGATGGATTGAGTCGGAGAGCAGATTGGTGTAATTGATGCTGTTTGTCACCAGATGTTTGCGCCACTTTTCACGCAGATTGATGAACATGCAGTTGTATTTTTTTGCAATCGCTTCAATTTTTTCGCCACGCTCATCATTGGGATTCTTTTTTTCTGGGTCGTTGTTGAGATGGCTGGACCAGAGCACGACTTCCGCCGTGGTCTTTGCGCGCACCTGTCGGATGATTTCTTCATATTTGTCAATCGATCCATAAACGTGGAAGAAGAGCAGATCCGGATACCACGGGTAGAGATCATGATCCGCAGTGCGGATCAGTGATTCCGATGAATAGCCGCCAATCGCTAAGTTTGCGGATTCGAACTGGACCGTCGGGTACTGCGCTTTGAGATTCTTCATCACTGTCTGCGTCCAGGCCTGAGCCGTGATGGACTGGCCGTAGAAGAGAACCCGCACAGAGGCAGGTTTTTCCGCCGTAGATTCGCTCAACGTTTTCCAGGTACGCTGGATATGTGCAGCGGTTGGATTTTGGAGAGGGATTTCTGCGTAGGTTTTCGCGGTCAGTGCACTCAACAGTGTCAATGCCGCGACGAGATGTGTGTAATGCATAACGTTACCTTGTCGTGTTGTGTTTTTGTGTTTCGTAGTACTGTTTGGCTTCGCGATAGCGAAGGTTTGAAGGGCTGGTTTCGAGCGCAATGTCCAGGAGAGCAAGCGCTTCGTTGAGATCGCGGGGGGCAGTCAGGATTGCGCAGTTATATGCGGCTTGTGCGCGCGTCTGCGGATCAGACAGCGCGATACGCAGATGCTTTTCCGCCCGCTGCGGCTGATTGTTTTCCGCGCAGGCGAGACCGAGATTGATGTTGATCGCGCCGTTGGAGGGTGCTAACGCATAGGCCTGTTCCAGATGTTCAATGGCTTCGGGCAGGCGCTGTTGCCGGGAAAGGACAATAGCCGCGTTGACGCGGGGAAGGATGACATCCGGACGTAACCGGATCGCCGTCTCATAGGCGCTGAGTGCGTCGTGAAGCGAATTTTTGTTCATCAGATAAAGTCCGCAGTTATAGGCGGAACTCCAGTCGTCAGGACGCGCTGAAAAGGCGCTGAAAAGTTCCTTTTCAACACACTCGATCTGGCGGCGCGTTTGTGCATCGAGATCCTGCGCCGGAAGCTGCGCGAGCGCCTGCACCGCCTGCACGCGGACAAGGCGGATCGGATCGAGCAACCCGCGGACCAACGTTACCTGACTTTCGCGCGTTGCGAGGTCGGAGGCCAGTAGCGTCATGGCGGCGCTGCGGACCAAGGGGTGCGGATGGTTTGTGCACTGTCGAGCAGCGGCATGCATGGCGGGTTGCGGATTGATCTGCATCAGACGCAGCAACGTTGTCGCGAGGACTGGATTGACGGAAGGTGAGGCAAGCGCACGCGTGATCGCATCCAGCTGGGACCAGGTGTTTGTGCGCGCTTCCGCAATCCAGCGGGCTTCGGTCAGATACCGTGTCCGCCTTTGCGGATCAGGATGCCAGCGCCGGACGATGTCCGCGGCCCATGGTTCTGTTTTGCGCGTATGACAGAGGATACAGGCAGATGTTGAACCGAAACGCGCGGAGGCTTCCGGACACGGCGGACGGAACGAATGATCGCTCCGGCGCATGGCGGCAAAAGAGGTCATTGGGGCGTGACAGGCGATGCAGAGCGTCGGTGTGTTTGTGTGAGTTGGTGCATGGTGTGTGTGCGCTGTGCTGTTCGCGCGTTTATCCGTGTGGCAGGAGACGCAGGCGGCATTGGGTTCATTGGTGGCGCCCACGGCGAAACGGTAGCGTCCACTGGAGGTATGGCAGAAGGAGCAATCCATTTTGCTTTTTTGCGCACAGGGATTGAGCAGCCAGAGCGTGTAGGTGTAGTTTTCGCCCAGATCGCGGCCATCCGCGCTGAAATCGGCATGTTCCAGACAGGTGAGGTCATAGTGATCAAAATAATTTTCACCGGGCACGAAGCGTTCAGAGATCGGACGCATTTTCGCATGGCAGGGCGCGCAGGCGTAGATGTTTTGTTCCGGGGTGAAGGAGCGCCAGCTGGTCAGCAGGAGATTGGTGGATCCCGTTGCGGCAGGATGTTTTTTGTAATAGCGGACATGTTCTGTACAGGGACCATGACAGCTTTCGCAGCTGATGCCAGGTTCGCGCCAGCGCGTGGTGTAACGGTCCGTCTTCGGATCATAGTTTTTTTCCAGCTGACTGACATGACAGCCGAAACAGGAGGTGTTAAACGTCAGCATCGGGTCGCGCCAATCAAGCGGCGCATCGTTCGCATCAAGAAAGTGACGCACCATGGAGTGCGTGGTGTGGAACCATTTTTTTTGCGCCACATTGTAAGCCAGCGGTAGAGTCTGAAGCTTGCCTTTGTCGAGCTGGGTTAAAAAATAAAAGACATTTTTGCCGCCAAGCGCATGCAGGATGGGATAGGAGGTTGTCGCTGTGTGATCATGCTCGTACAGCATTCTGCGCGTCAGATCAAGGGTATAGCGAAGCGTGTTGCTGACAACCAGCGGTTCTGGCAATGCCGTCAGCTGTGTTTGGACAAACGCGTCTGTGACGGGTTGCATGGCTTTGCCATGATGCGAGTGTTCCCATTTTTGATAGAACGGGGCATGGCATTCGCTGCACGACGATGAACCGGCATACGCGCTGGTTTCGGGCTGTCGGGTAACGTAAAACGTGACAGCAATAGCGATGACAATGCACGTATCAGCAACCACCAGCGCTTTCATCAAGGGGAATGTTTGCGTTGTCACAGCCATAATGGGGTAGAAATATCCGCTACCGTTTTGTTCGCTTGGCAGGTGCCTGAGGTCGCGCGGTACTTGTCCGCGCAGGCAGTAGCGGCTGCTTCAGTCGGATAAAGAGCTGAGCCGTTCCGTTCTTCGCGTTCGGCTTCACCTCTTTGACCTCAAGGTAGGGCTGGTTGCGTACCAGTTCACCCAGCTTTTGAAAACCGTAATTGCGCGGATCAAAGGCCGGATGATTCTTGACGAGAAAATGGCCGATTTGCCCGAGGTGCGCCCAGCCGTCATCCAGTGCGGTAGCCACGACTGCCGAAGCAAGGATGGGCTTCAACGACGGAATGGCCGCTTCATCGGTCGGAGGGGCGGAAGAGGGCCCTGACGGCAGCGTGCTGTCGGCAGGAAGCGAGGCTGTTTTCTCGTCGTTCTGCGTCTCCGTATCGCGCAAAATTTCCGTATACACGAATTTGTCGCATGCGGCGACAAAAGGCGCAGGTGTCTTTCGTTCGCCGAAGCCGTAGACAACCAGTCCTGCTTCGCGCAGGCGCGTGGCCAGGCGTGTGAAGTCACTGTCGGACGAAACAAGGCAAAAGCCATTCACCTGCCCGGAGTGGAGCAAATCCATGGCGTCGATAATCAAGGCGGCATCTGTCGCGTTTTTTCCAGTGGTATAGGCAAACTGCTGGATCGGCTGTATGGCATGAATATTGAGCACGCTTTTCCAGCCTTTCAGACGCTCCGAGGTCCAGTCGCCGTAAATCCGTTTAATCGTCGCGGTGCCGTACCGCGAGACCTCGGCGAGGAGGGCTTTGATGGTTGAAGGTTGTGCATTGTCTGCGTCAATCAGTATGGCGAGTTTATCATTGGTCATAAAAGTTCCTGTCGCGGTCATGAGCGATGTGGATGCAGGTGAACACTACGTTCGCTAATACTATGCCTATATGTGGACTATTCTGCAACGGTTTTTTCACATCGTGCGGTCGCGCGTTGCGATGATTTACGCTTGCACATCTCCGAAGGTTAATGAATAATTAAAGTCTGTTCGATATGGGGATTAAACGTATGGCCAAAAGTAATCAAGCTGTAACAGAGGATGAGCAACAGTGGTATCTGCGTACCAGTGGCGATTGCATTTTCGGGCCGACCTATAAAGAAGGGCTGATTGGCTGGGCTGAACGCGGCCAAGTCCTCGCGGAACACGAAGTGTCCACGGATCGCAAAAACTGGGTCGCGGCGGCAACGGTTGATTTTTTAGAGATCAAATGGTTTATCAAAGATGGTAACGAAGATCCGTTTGGTCCCTTTAACCGGTCTGTTGCCGAGATGCTGATTCAATCGGGCAAGGTCAGTTCATCGGCGCGAATCCTGTTGTCTTCCGAGCTGGATGAGCATGCCGAAGCAGAAACTTCAGATGCGGAGGATCAACGCCTTTTGCGCCGGCAGTTTGCGGAGCTTCAGCGTCAATTCGCGGAGCAGGAGGAGCAGATCATTCTGTTGAAGAAGGATGCTTCCGTGGCCATGGCGCAGGCGATTACCAAAGCTACCGCAGACTTGAAAAAGCAACTTGCCGAACGTGATGCGCTTATTGCGCAGACGCGTAAGCTAAGCGCGGATGCACTCAGCGCAGTTGAACAGGAGCGCAATGCTGCAAAAAGCGCGTTGGCCGAGGCGGACCTGCAGATTAAGAAACTGAACGAACAGGTTACATTTTTCGATCAGCAGCTCAAGCAGGGCGATCTCGGTCAGCAGCGCCAGATCGAACAGTTACTCGGACGCGTACAGACGTTGGAAAGCACGTTGGCGAACACACAGGGCGTCTACGAAAAGCAAGTCGCGCTCATCAGTTCCAAGGAGAGTGAACTCGTTGTGATACGCGAGGCGCTCGATGCGGAAAAAACGAACGTATCCGCGTTGAAAGCGAGCGTTGCGGAACGGGAACAGGACCTGCGCGAATTGACGGCCCGTTTTGCGGAGCTAGAACGCAGTTCTGCGGCGCTTGAGGAAAACGCAAAAACATTGCAGGCCCAAACCGACCAGGCGCGTGCGCATGAGCAAGAACTTGAACGCGAACTCGCCGAAGTGCTTGAGGAGTCCAATTCAAATGCCGTCGCGCACAGCGAGAAGATTGCGCAACTTCAAAAGTTATGCAGTCAATCGCCCGAAGAGGTTGAGCACTTTTATGAGGAACGGACCGCGCTCTATCTGCTGATGCGCGAGGAGGTCGACGAATTAACCGCAACGCTCGAACGGGAACGGGCCAATCTCGAACAGCTGAAGGATTTTGGGACAAAACGACTCGCCATTTTGACGGATCGAAAACAGAATCTGTTACGTCAGCTCGGTGATAGTCCGGTCGATATGACGAAGCGCGTTGTGCGGGAGCAGGCGTCGGATCAAAATGTGGCGCGGATGCGCATGGAATATGAAGCGCTGCGGATGCGGCATGAGCGGGAATTGCGCATGGTTGAAGAGCGAGAGCGTGATTTGCAGCGCAAGCTTAAAAACTATGAAGTCGAAGCGGTTCGTCAGCAGAATCAGCGGACGGACAGCGAGCGGCTGGAACGTCAATTCGGCGATATCTCCGAGCAGTTGCAGCGACGTGAGCAGGAACTCTCCGAGGAGCGTCGCCGTTATTTGACCGAACGCGAGCAATTCCAGCAGACGCAAACACTCTTGCTTGCGCGCATTGATGCGCTCGAAAAGGAATCGCGCGGCACACCTGCCGCGGAAACACAGTCGCCCTCGATTCTGTCGAATAGCCACGACATTAAGCTGCCGCACTGGATGCGCTTCAAAAACTAAACTCTTCCGCAGATAGAGTTGCGAACGACGGCGTGGATTTGATAGTATAAATCCTTTCTAAACGTTGTTTTCTACCAGTGAAGGTGTTTGTTCATGAGCATGATGATGTTGCAAGGCGTACGTGCGTTTTCAGCGTTCCGGTTGGATAGCTTAACGGAGACGATCGCGCAGGTTGTTTCGGGGCAGGTCAATGTCGAGGCCCATTTTGTCTATCTGCTGGATCTGACGGAGCCATTGGATGAACATCGTTTTGCGCGCGCGTCTGCGCTGTTGGGCGCTACCGGCCTATTCCAGGCAGACCATGCGCAGGCGTTTTTTGTTACGCCGCGCAAAGGCACGATCTCGCCGTGGTCGTCCAAAGCGACGGATATTTTCAACAACTGCTCGATTCACGGCGTATCGCGCGTGGAGCGCGGTGTTTGTTTCTCCGTTTCCGCGGATGGCATCCCGGTTGAGCTTGAACAGTTGCAGCCGGTCATGAATGTGCTGCATGATCGCATGATCGAGGGTGTCTATACGGATTTATCTGACTTCTTCGCTCATCGTCCGCCTGCGCCGGGTAAGGTTTTCGATGTGCTCGGCAAAGGTCGTTGTGCGCTGGAAGCGGCGAACAGCAGCATGGGGTTGGCGCTCAGCAACGAGGAGATCCAGTACCTTTTCGAAAACTACAGTAAAGCCGGACGCAATCCGACAGATACGGAACTGGTGATGTTCGGACAGGTCAACTCCGAGCACTGCCGGCACAAGATTTTCAATGCCGAGTGGGTGATTGACGGCGAGAAGAAGGAACCCTCTCTTTTTAGCATGATCAAGCATACGCATCAGTGCAATCCCCAGGGAACATTGGTCGCATATACAGACAACTCCGGTGTGGTCGAAGGGGTGCAGACACAGGCGTTTCAGATCGATACGACAAGCAAGGTCTATCGGTTCGAACTGGATCAGGTCGACATGCTGATGAAGGTCGAGACGCATAACCATCCGACCGCGATTTCGCCCTATCCAGGTGCGGCGACAGGCGTGGGCGGTGAAATTCGCGACGAAGCTGCAACCGGAATCGGCTCCAAGAGCAAGGCTGGCATAGCGGGCTTCATGGTTTCGAATCTGAATATTCCGGGCTATCAGATGCCGTGGGAAAAGACGTATGCGGAATTTCCCTCGCGGTTGGCATCGCCCCTTTCCATCATGTTGGAGGGACCGATTGGCGGTGCGGCATTTGGCAACGAATATGGACGTCCGCAGCTCTGCGGGTTCTTCCGGACGTATGAAGAGGCTGTAGCAGGCCGCCTGCGGGGATATCACAAGCCCATCATGCTGGCCGGTGGCATGGGAAATATCCGCAGAAGCCAGGTTTATAAAAAAGAGGTTCCGCCAAGCGCGTTGATCGTGCAGATCGGCGGTCCGGCCATGCGCATCGGGCTGGGCGGTGGCGCGGCGTCCTCCATGGCGACCGGCAGCAACGATGAAGCGCTTGATTTCAATTCCGTGCAGCGCGGCAATGCGGAAGTCGAGCGCCGCTGCCAGGAGGTCATTGATGCCTGCATTGCACTGGGCGAAGCGAATCCGATTTTAAGCATCCACGACATTGGCGCGGGTGGACTTTCAAACGGCTGCCCGGAACTGGTCGAAAAGACCGGCGCGACCTTTTCGTTGCGCGCGATTCACAACGAGGAAAAATCCATGAGCCCCATGGAGATCTGGTGTTGTGAAGCGCAGGAGCGGTATGTGCTGGCGATCCGTCCGGAAGATCGTGAACGCTTTGAAGCCCTGTGTGAACGCGAACGGTGTCCTGTGGCGTTCATCGGCGTTGCGCGCGATGATGAGCGGCTGGTTCTGCACGACGAGCATTTCAATGACGATCCGATCGATATGGATATCCGCGTGCTGCTGGGTAAACCGCCGCGCATGCTGCGCACGGTCACGCATTTCAGCGAGCCGACGCAGGCGTTGAACTTCGCAAAGATCTCGCCCACCGATGCGCTGCTGCGCGTTTTACATTTGCCTGCTGTTGCCGACAAGACCTTCCTGATTACGATCGCCGATCGCACGGTGACCGGCATGGTGCATCGCGACCAGATGGTGGGACGTTACCAGCTTCCTGTGGCCGACTGCGCGGTGACGATCGCCGGCTATCAGACGTATGCCGGCGAATCGATGTCCACGGGTGAACGCACGCCGGTCGCGGTGTTGGATGCGCCCGCGGCGGGACGTATGGCCGTCGCGGAAGCGTTGACCAACCTTGCCGCCGCGAATGTGGGGGCGATTGGCAATGTGAAGCTCTCAGCCAATTGGATGTGCGCCTGCGGTGAAGTCGGCGAAGATGCCAAACTCTTTGATACGGTCAAGGCGGTGGGCATTGATTTCTGTCCGCAAATCGGCGTTTCAATCCCTGTCGGGAAGGACTCGCTTTCGATGCGCACCGTGTGGCAGGACGCAGCAGGGGCCTCGCACAAGCAGGTGGCTCCGCTGAGTTTAATTGTCAGCGCCTTTTCGCCCGTCCAGGATGTTCGCAAAACCGTGACGCCCGATCTCAAGCCCGGTAGCAGCACACTGCTACTGATCGATCTTGGTCGCGGCAAGTGTCGGTTAGGTGCAAGCGCGGTGGCGCAGGTCTACAATCAAGTCGGTGATAAGCCCGCGGACGCTGACCAACCCGCCTTGTTAAAAGCCTTTTTTGAAGCAATGCAGGAATTGGTTGAAAAGCAGGCGTTGCTCGCTTATCATGATCGCTCTGATGGCGGTGTCGCTGTCACGCTGGTCGAGATGGCTATTTCCGGCGGACGCGGCGTGCAGGTTGAACTGCCTGGAACAGACTCCTTTGCGGCGCTGTTCAATGAAGAGCTGGGCGCGGTCGTGCAGGTCGCCAATGAAAAGCTCGATGAGGTGATGCAGGTGCTGGCGCGCTACGGATTGGCCAAGGCTCCGATCTGCCATGCGATTGGCCAGGTGACGAACGACCGCGTGATCAAAGTAAAGGTTGCCGGTCAGGTCGTGATCGATTTGACGTTGCGCCAGGTGCGTCGCGCCTGGTCGGAACTGACCTATAAGATGCAGGCGCTGCGCGATAACCCTGTTTGCGCGAAGCAGGAATATGACAACGCGCTGGATGATGAAGATCCGGGGATGACGTTTAACGTCACTTACAATCCCGATGAAATTCCCTACATCAAGGCCTCGGCCGGTCGTGCAAAACCGCGCATGGCGATTCTGCGCGAGCAGGGGGTCAACGGACATGTTGAAATGGCAGCAGCCTTCGCCCTGGCGGGTTTTGAATCCAGCGATGTGCACATGACCGACTTGTTGAGTGGGCGTGTGGATCTGGCGCACTTCAATGCTGTGGTCGCATGCGGCGGCTTCTCGTACGGCGATGTGCTGGGGGCCGGGTCCGGCTGGGCGCGCAGTATCCTGTACAACGATCGTCTCTCCGCCATGTTCAAGCGCTTCTTTGAACGTCCCGATACCGTGACGCTCGGTGTCTGCAACGGGTGCCAGATGGTTTCACAGCTGAAAAACATTATTCCCGGCGCGCAGCACTGGCCGCAATTCCGCCGCAATATTTCCGAACAGTTCGAAGCCCGTTACGCCACGTTGGAGGTGATGGAGTCGCCGTCCGTTTTGCTGGCTGGCATGGCTGGTTCGCGCCTGCCGATCGCTGTTGCACACGGCGAGGGCTTGGCGGTCTTCGAGTCGGATGACGATGCGCAGCGCGTAAAGCCGGCATTGCGTTTTGTTGATGGCCGCGGTGCGGCGACGGAACGCTACCCGTGGAATCCCAACGGTTCCGCAGGCGGTTTGACGGGCTTTACCTCCGAGGACGGCCGTGCGACAATCCTGATGCCGCATCCTGAACGCGGGTTCCGCGCGGCGCAACTCTCCTACCGTTCGTCCGATCTGTTTACGGGTGACGCCGGACCGTGGATGCGACTCTTCCGCAATGCCTACAGTTTTGTTATGAGTCAGCGCTAAGCTCGGGATGCGTGTGGAAGGTGCCACATGCATCCGCATAGGGTTAGCCACGGCCTCGCGTTTTAGTGTTTCATACACGCGAATGACCTTTGCATTTAAAACATACGGATGCCGTTTAAACAAGGCGGAGGGGGCGCAGTTAGAACATGCGCTGCTTCAGGCCGGGTTCGAACGCGTTCCGCTCTCGGCGATGCCGCAGATCGTTGTCGTCTACTCGTGTACGGTTACGCAGAAAGCGGAGTCGGAATGCGTCAAGTTTCTGCGTCAACTGCGTGCGCAAGATCCTCAGGTTTTTCTGGTTTTAGCAGGGTGTGCGGCGGAAACCATCGATGGACCCCTATACCCCGGATTGCTGAATGTGCAGATCAAGCGCGCGGATCATGAACGTTTCACCGCATGCGTGTGCGAAGCCTTAACGCACGCAGGATTTCCTGTGCCATGCCAGGATGACCACGCAACAAGCATGGCATCCAGTTTACGCACGCAACGCGCCACGCTCAAAGTTCAAGATGGGTGCAACTATTTTTGTTCCTATTGCATTGTGCCTCACGTTCGCGGCGCACCGCGCAGCAAGGCGCTTGTGGCCTGTCTCGATGAAGCCAAGCGCATGATCGATGCCGGCTTTCAGGAGATTGTGATCACAGGATGCAATACCGCCTGTTACTCTGCGGATGGACATCAGCTGCCGGATCTGTTGGAAAAACTTTTAGCGCTCAGCGGGCTTGGCCGGATTCGGCTCGGGTCGATCGAGCCGGGAACCGTCGAACGAGCCATCATTGACCTGATGGTTGAAAACGCCCGCATCGCGCGTTTCCTGCATCTCCCGGTGCAGCATTGCGACAACGATGTGTTGGCGCGCATGCGTCGCCGTTACACCTGTGAAGCGATCACGGCTATGCTGGATTACGGATTGCAGCGGATACCCGAGCTCGGACTTGGTGTTGATCTGATTGCCGGATTTCCCGGAGAAAATGAGTCCGCGCATCAAAAGAATTTGGATTTTGTGCGTCATTACCCGATTGCCAAATTGCATGTTTTCCCTTACAGCGAGCGGCCTGGGACCCCGGCGGCAACATTTACGGATAGCGTGCCGCTCCCGATTCGCCGCCTGCGCGCGAAGGCGCTCATTGAGCAGGGGAACGCGCGTATGCTTACGTATCGAGCCCGGTATATCGGACGAACGGTATCGGTGCTGATTGAAAAAGTCGATAGCGAAGGACTTGCATTTGGTTGGAGTTCGGAGTATCTTGCTTGTCAGGTCTCGGGCTGTTCTGCGCGCAATCGCCGTCAGTTGGTTACGGCTCAGGTATCGGGCATTGATGCGCAGAATCGCTTGATCTGTCAGTACCATGAACCGTAATGCGGAGAGGTCATATGCGGAGATTCTTTTTTCTGCTCTTGGTTGCGCTGGTCTTTTTCTGTACAACCACGGTCTACCTTTATCAGCATCGGGGGAATGCGGTTTGCCTCAAAGGCACGCTGCGCCGCACCCTTCAACCTTTTGCCGATGCCTGGTATGCCGAGACGCGGGAGGTCGTGGGCTTTTATAAGGATCTCTATGAAAAAGAGCGACGTGCGACCAGTGATTATTGCAAAAAAAACGCGCGTTGGCGTAAAGCCAAAGAGCGCACTGGGATACCATAACGCCTATTCAAGCATGACCAATACGCTCATGCGCGTAAAGCAATCCTCCGCCACAAACAATTTGCCCAAGAATACGTCTGTGCGGTGAGCGTTGGTTTAACGCTTCTTGCGTGAGCAGGCTTTGCATTTCTTGCCATCGCAGAGGTTGCAGATGCCATTGATCTGCTCGCCGTCACGGATAAAGGCTTGAATGTTGGACAGCGTTGTCTGGGCAATGTTGTGCAGGGCTTCTCGCGTGAAGAAGGCCTGATGCGAGGTGATCAAAACATTGGGGAAGGTCATCAGGCGCGCTAAGATATCGTCCTGAATCGCGGTGCCGGAGCGGTCCTCGAAAAAGTAATTCGTCTCCTCTTCATACACATCGAGCCCGGCACTGCCGATATGCCCGGTTTTGAGCGCGTTGATGAGCGCTTGTGTCTGAATCAGAGATCCCCGGCTCGTATTGATCAGCATGACGCCACGCTTCATGCGCGCGATGGATTCCTCGTTGATCAGATAGCGGTTTTGCGGCGTCAACGGGCAGTGCAGCGAAATGATGTCGCTTTGGCTGTAGAGTTCATCAAGCCCGACATACTGAACGCCTAATGCTTGCGCTTCAGGATTCGGATAGGGGTCAAAAGCCAGGATACGCACATTAAATCCCTGCAGCAATTTGCAGAATGTGAGGCCGATCTTGCCTGTCCCGACCACGCCGACGGTTTTGCCATACAGATCAAATCCGAGAAAGCCGTTAATGGAAAAGTTGTTTTCACGGACACGACAATAGGCGCGATGGAGATAGCGATTGAGACACATGATCAGTGAAAGAGAGTACTCCGCTACGGCGTGGGGGGAGTATTCGGGAACGCGCACAATCGGTAAACGTCCTTGCGCGGAAGGCAGATCAATGTTGTTGTAGCCTGCGCAGCGCATGGCGAGCAGTTTGACGCCTTGCTCGCAAAGCACATCGATGGTCTGCGCATTGATGGTGTCGTTCACAAACGCGCAAACGACGTCCGCGCCGCGTGCAATCGCCGCAGTATCCGATGTCAAGCGTGGTTCATAAAACTCCAAGTCGAACCGAAACGCCGCGTTTTCTTCAACGAACGACCGCTTGTCATAAGGTTTGGTATCAAAAAAGGCGATTTTTGTCATGCTGGCTTCCTTCACATTCTTGACTATGTTACAGTAACTGTAGCGAACATCAGCGCGGATTGTCAATGGCTGTTCGCGGTGAATCACGTGTCTAAAGGAATTTTCAAATGAAGTGTCAACTTTGCTTGGGCGTTGTCATGCTCAGTTTGCTGTTCACTGCACGCCATGCCTCTGCGCAAACGCCGGTGCGGATCATGTGCATGGGCGATTCGATTACGGCAGGTGGCGCAGCGTTTTCGAACTGGCGCTATCCGTTGTGGACGAAACTGCACGCCGCCGGATGCGTATTTGTCTTTGTGGGCTCCAAGCAATCCGCTTCTCCCGCAGGTCCTCTCGCGCACGAAGGGTATGGAGGGAAAACCGTCGAGTATCTCGCGACATTCGCGGCGGATCGGTTTGCCTCTTACCGTCCCGATATCCTGCTGCTGCATGCCGGGCATAACCACACGGTTGAGCAGAATCCGATTCCTGCCATCCTTGCGGCAACGGAGAAAATCATCACGGATTTCCGCCATGTCAATCCACAGGGGACGATTTTGCTCGCGCAAGTGATTCCCAGTTTGAAGTTGCCGAAGTATCAGTATATCCCGGCGCTCAACCAGGAGCTGGTCAGGCTTGGAAAGCGCTTGGATCTACCGGCCTCGCGCATCATTGTTGTCGATTGCGCATCCGGGTTTAATCCGCAGGTCGATTGCGTAGCCGATCGCGTCCATCCATCGCCCACTGGCGCTGAGAAAATCGCGTTGGCATGGTCAGCCGCGCTTCAGCCGCTCATCGCTGCAGGCAAAAAAGCGCCGTGATGCGATCGTGTTAGGGTGCGAGCTTCCGCCAGCATTCATAGTAACGTCGGCCGAATTCACGCAGTGCAGCTGCGGAGAAGTGGACCTTGTCGCCGCGGTGTTCCAAGCCTTTGGCGGATGCCATCTGACAGGTTTTAACCGCGTTCACAACCGCTGGAAGGTTGGCGTTAAAGCCGATATAGCCTTCGTTGAAATAACCTAATTCACCGACAATGACGGGAACGTCGGGAGCATTCAGGTCGCTGCGTAGCTGTGCGATCATCGCAGCGAAACGCGCGGCATAGGTCTCTCTTTTCGCACGTGCGCAATCGGCTTCACCTTGATGCCACAGAATACCGGCCAATTGACCATCCTTGAGGGCGATTCTGGCGCGTGTGAGTGCATTCGTGTAGAGCGCGGCCCCTGGCTTCCACTGATCAAGGGAGGTGCCGCCAAAGGCGCAGGGGATTAACCCAATCGCGGTTGCTGGCTTCTGCTTGGCTACACAGCGGGCAAACTCCGAGGCAAGCCCCACGCCTGCCACCTTCGGTTTGTCAAAATGAAGCGGATCTTTTGCCAATACCCAGTTGTTCTGCTTGTCGAGCATCCAGATTTGCGGCGACGTGACCTGGTCACACGCCTCAACTTTACCGCGGCCCGCCATGTTGGACTGTCCGATGAGCAGGAAAAGCTGCATATTTTTGAGCGCTTCGGCGTGACTGCTCAGGAGCACGCAGCTGCACAAAAGTGCAAGGAGTATGCGGATTCTCATTTGGATGTTCCTCCGATCAACAGGATCTGGCCCGCATAAAATGCTTGGCCGGGCGCGAGTTTCTTGACCGTGACCGTTGCCGTATGTCTTCCGTAGGGAAGTTCCGGACAATACCAGAACCGTGCGTGCTTGCGCGCTTCGTTTTGCTTGCGCTGGATTAGACGCGGAGCACCTGAATCGATTTTGACTTCAATTTCCATGACAGCATCATGGGGGATGTCGCTGATGCCGAACGCGATGCCGTCCCAGGTTACTGTGAAGTTGGCGCCGATTCTTTCCGTTTTCATGGCGCCGCGTAGCATCGCATCCGTGCGGCCGAAATCGTTGCGATAGATCGGGTCTGTCTTGGTGTCGACAGGTGCCCATCCTTCGCTCTTGGTTATCTGCGCAATGGGCAGCAGCGAAGCGGAGGCCCAGCAGGTCGGCACAAGCGGTTCCGGCAGCGGGTGTTTAAAGGCCGCCGATGTTTGCGGCATCTTGAGCAAGGACCGTGCAATAACTTGACAATAGACCGCGTGGCCTTCATCGCCCGGATGGACGGCATCGCGCGAGAAGACGAGCTTGCCCGGCACCGGGGCGTCGCCCTTGAAAATCAACGAGCCCTCCTGTTCGCGTTTGCAGATTTCGGGGCCAAAGTCGATTGAGGGAATCCCGTAGACATTGGCGATTTCCTCCATCGTGCGACCAAACGCTGTTTGCTTGCCGGCATGTAAATCCTTGAGCATCCAGCTGCAGAGGGTATAGACAAAACAGATATCAATTGTGGGGTCCTCAGTCCAGATTTGCCGCACAACGCCTTCAACCGACGGTTTCTCATAACCGCTGCCGCCATTGACGCGACACTCCAGAAAAATCAGATCCGGTTTGTGCGCGAGCACATCGCCGCGCACGCGGCAGGCGGCATAATCGGAACCTGTCCCGGAGATGGCGGCATTGATCTCCTCAAACTGGGCAGCAGGATAGTGGCTCTTCAACCAGGCCAGTGTTTTTGGACGCCATCCGGCTGCCGCCGTGATGCTGCCGCCGAAATAGGCGACGCGCACGGACTTGCCGGCCTGAATTTTGGCGAAAAAATTCGGCAGCCCATCGCGGATGCGCACCTCTTCGGATTGTGCGCTGTCATGCGCATAGGATTTAGCGGAGACATTCTGGATAACGGCGAATGAGACAATACATACAAGCAAACGAAGCATGGCTTGATCCTTTCAGACAACACATAATGATTGGATATGTTATCAAAAAACAAGAGCAGGGCAAAAGGCCATTTTGCGGGTTAAACTGCGCGCGGGTGTGATTTTGTTTTGTAACATTTATTTTAAGAAAACTTAAGTTTGCTGTTGTCTTAGCTGGGTTTTTCCGTTATAATACAGGTCTCTTTATTAGGAGACTTGTCATTATGAAGAAGAATACCGCTGGAAACGAGAAGAGATTAGGCGAGATACGCAGGGAAATGGCCGCCCTCGGCCCCGTGCTTTTCGGGGACATGAGCGCGAAGACGCAGAGCTACAAGAAAGTGGACGGCACGGTC
>CAZMLC010000055.1:14778-18830 GCA_964567125.1 uncultured Akkermansia sp. | reverse complement strand
GCTGCCCGGTATGGCATCACAGCCCTCATTCAACCCGGCGGCTCTGTCCGCCTACGACTTCAGCTCCGTCATGCAGCAGGTCGCGCAGTTCTACTGCCATCCGATAAGGGGGCTTGGCATTGACTTGTATTGGTGCCGCAGGGATTTCACAGCGTTCGGGGAGCAGTTCACCCCCGACAGTAACCTTCCTCCCATCTCGCCGCACAGATACAGATTCAACGGGAATCTATTCGAGCCGAATTGCCATGATCCGTCTATCCGTCTGACAAATGGTGTTGTCATGGTTGTTCAGGATTACAGGCTGATTACACCACCATATAATTCGACAAACAATATAGCACAGTATCAAGCTTACCAGATAAGATGGGCCAACGGATTTCAGGATTTTCTCAAAGAATCACGCGATGTGCTTTTGCCTGATTTTGTGAAGCTTATTCTTGTTGACAGACGCGGGGATATCTATTTTGATTTAAGCAACGGTGTAACAAGTGAATCCAAAGTAATGAATAACGGTAACGCTGTATCTTATACCACTTCCGCTATATTTGAAAAACAAGGAGCTTGTGTCTGCGTGTCCGCGATTTCCGACGAAAAATATCTAACACCTAATGAGTTACTTCTCGATTACACGGAGAATCAATTCTTAAATCAATTAATATGGGCGATTGCCCATGAACTCGGCCATTTGACTACAGCTGGGCATATTACAGACCCATCTGGACACTTATCTAACGCAAACACTTTGATGACTGACGGGAATCCGGCTCCGGATGGAATTACAGTCATTATGTCTACGGCAGAGGAGTTAGAAAAAATTGACCTTAAAACTCGTTTTTCTGTTCAACACTAAGGAGGTTAAATGAACGCAATAAAACTAATAATCATTGTATCCTGTTTGTTAATACGATCAGTTCACGCCGTCACTAACGAGGTAGCATTGACACTATGTTTCCCATATACAGAGATGCTAGCTGATGAATGGTTTGATTACTCGATTACAATCAGTAATGGCAGTTCACGATTAATACAGATTATAAAAGATCCTCAATCAATGTTATTGTGTCAAATGATCTTTGACCTAGGTACAAAGAAAGAATACAGGGACTCTCACTATTCTTTCGATGATGGCTGGGATAAGCGGAAAAGCTTTAGGGCCTCGCGAAAAAATACGACTTCTCTCCTTCCTGGCAAGTCTTACACGTGGCTCATTCCCTATGGGTATAGCGATTTACATGGGGCTATTAAGACATTTGGAGTAACTAATATGTCCGTGCGCTGTCTGTTGGGCACGAATGAATGGGTGCGCTCAAATGTTGTACCACTGACGTTTTATCAAGAAGAGACTGGTGGGCAATCAATTGGGTCATTGCGAAAAGTCAAGCTCGGAGGAAAGCGATATGTTTTCAATAAATTTAATCAACGTATTTGTGAAATTCCAGAAGACGATGATCCTCTTATTAGTATAAGCAATATTAATGACACCGTTTCCATTGTTTTTTCCAAAAGTAAACGAAAGCTTCTGTATGATCAAGGGAAGATGAAGATCACATCAGAGCGCCCCTTAAAATGATTTTTGTTTTGCGTAGTCGCTATATACCTTTTCGCGGAAGCATTGTAAACTAAACACAAAAGGGATAAGTTTCTATGCAGGGAACATACAGGCATAGATCCTTTTCTGAAACGCAGTCAATTTGGGGGATGGTGTTTTGTCGCGTTATGGAAGGGCGTGGATGGTTCCGATCTGAATTCGTGGAGAAAATACACGAGACGAATTGTTGAATTTTTATCTACGATCCTTATGGGGTTTCTGAGGACAATTTTTAATGACGACATCAGTTCTTGTCTTTGTATTTCTTATGGCCGTGGTACTCTTCGTTGCTACGCGATTAATGTTGGTTATTACGACGAGGTTTGCTAAGGCTTTTCAAGTTGAAAGGCGTCTGATTAAAGTTGTAAAAATTGCTATCTTATGGATGTTGTTGATCACACTCTGTTTGTTTAATGGATGTGTTGCATCTTTTTTATCAGGGGCGGTTACTATTGGCAAAGATTACACGCAGGTAGAGACTGTTGGCATTATCTCGTATCAAGGATTCCCCATCTGGTTTAATAAAAACGCACCTGGAATTAGTGCTATGTCCTCGTGGCATCTAGCTAGAATTTATGCAAACTGGTGTGTATGGACAACTGTTTTTCTGCTTATCTGCTGTGGTCTGTATTTTATTAAAGTAAAGCGTAAGAATGTGCCTCTGTTTGGGTTGATTCTATCTGCAGGATGTGCAAGTGTCGTGACATTTCTGTTGTGCACAGAAGTGGATCATGCAATTCTTCCAGTCCGCGCATTTAGAGCGATTGAAAAAGCGGTTCAGGTTTATGTGGCGTCGCATAATGGCAAACTTCCTGACTCGTTGGAGGAGCTTGTTCACCCTTCTGACGGCTCGCCCCAACTCTTAGAAAAGAACGTCCTTATAGACCCATGGGGAAAAACCATTGAATATGAACGTAAAGGGTCGAACTTTTCCATCAGATCATCTGGACCAGACAGGATGATGAGAACAGAGGATGATGTTACAAATTAGATTTCAATGATTTTTGACGGGGAAAGCTAGGCTAGGCGATAAGCCTTTGAACTGCCACGCTCACGGTCACTGGTACGGGCTTCGCGAAAGGGTACACCGACATGCTCTCTTTTGCCGTAAAAAACCTGACAAATGAATTGTCAAAAGCAGGATTGAATTATAGAACCTATGTCGATCTTGCACCGATTGTCTCCTACACGAACTCCCCGCAAAAAACGGTCAGCGATTCAATGGACATGCCATCGACAAATTGATACACTATGCCGATATTCGCTTGAATTTAATCACGAACAAGGTTTTGATTATGAACAATTTTGTCCGTACACCGCTCAGCGTTCTTTTTCTGTTGCTTCTCTGCGCAGGGTGCGTCTCGGTCGAACGCACCAACCGGGCAGCCTTTAAGCAGCTCCCGATGGATGGGACCTACGGAAGCGCGGAACGCGCCGTGCATATCAGCAATTACGGCTACTATTTTTTCAATGTCTTCCCGATCATGACCGGCAGTACGCGCAACGGCGAAATCGGCTCGATGAACTGGTTCCAGGACGACGTGACATTGCATGATGTCCAGCGCATCCTCGTGAATGAGGGCAAGTCCACTGGAACGCTGATCACGCAGATCCAGCCGCTGCGGTCATCGACCTGCTTTTTCAGCGCCATCCCCTATATCGGTAATACGCTGGGTATTGTCTGGTACAAGGAAATCCAACTCTCCGCTGTCTTGGTGAAACCCGAAAACACAACAGGTCTTCCGCAATGAAAAATAGGTTCACGTTACGTTGCGCATTTAGCGCTTTTCTGCTCGTCATGCTCACCGGCTGCGCAACGGTCCACACGGCGAGTAATTTCGATGGCACGAAAACCAATGGGGTGCGCACACCGCGGGCCACGATCTCCGTTGAAAATTACGGCTATTACCTTTTCGGAGTTGTCCCGTTGATCGCAGGGAATCCACTCTACCCGAATGAGAACATCTGCATGATGTTTAGCGACACCGTGACGCTGCAGAATAACCAGCGCATGCTTTCCGATACGGCGCACATGTTCAATGCGCGCGCGCTAGCAAACGAAAAAACAACGGTCCTCTGGACGGGTTCCTTTTCCTTCTGGGTTATCTGGCGTAAAGTGATACATACCAGCGCCGTCGCGGTGCAATAAGCCCGCGTGGAGCTAGTCAAGCTGTGGCAGGTCGAGTGCCTGCCGCAATTCGCACCACGCGGCAAGATAGCGCTGCAAATAGTCGCCAAAGGGTTTTTCGCGTTCGCGTAGGATGAGCTGATAGAGCCGCTGTTCCTCCAGCCGGTAGGTTTCCAGCGACATCAAGCCCGAGACATGCGCCATGCGCAACCAGACCAGATAGGTCGTCAGCGCGTCGCAGCAATTGTACTGTACGATCTCGCGACGCTTTCCCGTGTACCACAATCCGCAGACATCATCGCCCGTAGTGTCGAGTTTGCCTGGAATGCCGCAGAG
>CAZMLC010000055.1:7265-14678 GCA_964567125.1 uncultured Akkermansia sp. | reverse complement strand
ACAATCCGCAGACATCATCGCCCGTAGTGTCGAGTTTGCCTGGAATGCCGCAGAGCGTCGCCGCCTCGTTGAGCGCCACCGAATATCCGCGGCCATATCCCGCCACCAGATCCATCAGATCGATATCGCGACTCTCCCAGGGCTTGGCCTGCACCCGGTCGCTGATCTCGCGGCAATCCAGCCCGTTGACAAAGGCGCGCTGCAGCAGGATGCGCATATCGGCGTTGCGCGAATTGTAGCCCACCAGCTGCGGATGGTTCTTCGCCAGTCCGTCCGCCAGAAAGCGGCGCAGAATGAGCGGCTCCTCGCACTGCTCCACATCCTCGGGTTGATCAGGAATCGCATGCAGGAAGAGGTGGACATCGCCATTCTTCGCCGTGCGGCGAATAACGGTGGCGATCGACACAACGCGGCACAGGACGGTCTTCAGAAAGGGCTGCGGCGTCTCCGCGGTTGCACCGGCCTGCTCCCACATGACGCGCAGCACCTCCTGGTCGGACAGCGAGGCAGGCAGGTGGTACAGCATGCGTCCCGCCCGCACATCCGGGATCCATTCGCAATCAAAGGCCCACACCTCATCGGCGATACTCTTAATCATTTGGCATCCTCGCATTCCGCCGCGCTCACCTGCGGCGCAAAGAGCGTACACGTCCCGCTAAAGCGGCCGTTCAACTCCACGCGTATATGGGTTGCCCGCCGCGGAAGATCGACTTTGCGGTTGACGGAGAAAATCCCCTCTTTCACCGCGCTCTTCGCATTCCGAATTTCGTGCTGCACCGTCGCGATCTGCTCCAACTTCCCGTCCGGCTGTTCCGCAAAGGCAACGCACGCCATGCTGACCGCACCGTCAAATCCCGCGCCTTTCTGCATCCGGCCAACCATGCGGAGGGATTTGATCCGCGTGCCCGTCAACGTGATGTACGGCGAAATCAGACAGAATTCATGCCTGCCCTGATGGTCGATGCGCAGCAGCGCCTCGTGATTCACGCGCGTAATGCTCAGCGTCTGCTTGGCGCGATCCGCGATACGATAACGCCATCCGGTTAAAATCCCCGCATCGAGCTGCCCGGGGAAGGACTCCAGCAGATTGCGCTGGAGAGGAACCAGCGGATAGGCATTCAACATGGGGAGCGTCACCTCTTTCGCGGGAAACTCCACGCCGATCGCGAGCTGCTCCACCTGCCGTGAGGCATGCGTCCATGCCATATACGCGCCCCCGCACAAGGCTGCAAAACCGCAGATCAGTAAGAGCGCGATCTGGCGTTTCCACTGCGCGGGTGTCAGCGCGGCCTCCTGCCGCACGTTCCGGGCATGCTGCGCCTCGGTCAGCGGTTTCGCGAACGACAGCCGTTCACGAACCGCAGGTAACGCGCGAGCGCCCTCGTGCTGCAGCATCCACGGGTCATCCCCCAAGCCGGCGGCGCGCAATTTCTGCAAGTATCCCGCGCTATCAAACGGCAGGGAACGGAAAACGATCGTGCGCGTCGCGGCGTCGTAGATGCAGTAGCTCGAACGGCACTGGCCCATGCGCGGATACCCCACGCTGCCGGGATTGACAATGTAGCGTTTCCCCTCCTCCAGTACGAAATCGCAGGGATCAAGGAGATGCGGCGTACCGCTCGCGCCGATCACAAAAATGCCGGGCAGATGGGAGTGTCCCACGAAGAGGAGCTGTTCGGTTACGCGCTGCCAGGAGGGCAAGGCCTCATCAGGATCGATAATGTAGTTAAATGCGGCCGGTGCAGAAAAATCGCCGTGCACACAGCGGAACCCGGGACCTTTTACCACCAAGGGCAACGCGCTCAACCAGCGCAGCCCGGCTGCGGAGACCTGTTGTTGATGGTGGCGCACCACGTATTCGGCGCGTTCCGAGAAGAGTGCGGGGTCCATCTTGCCGCAGACGGCTGCATCGTGATTGCCCATCAGTGAGGCATGCACCGTGGTGTAGACTGACTCCAGCAGACCAACAGGATCAGGACCGTATCCAACCAGATCCCCGAGACAGATAATCTGGTCCACCGCATTGTCGGCGATGTCCGCAAGCGTTGTCTGCCACGCGGCTAAATTGGCATGTAAATCTGATACGATCGCGTAACGCATACCTTTTCCCGCACAAAAAAAGCGGTAGGTTTCCCCACCGCTTGCTAAACCGCACGCGCAGTTTTAGCCTGCGACGATCGCGCTGTTCGGGCACTCGCTTGCGCAAGAACCACAATCCACGCACTTCGAAGCATCGATCACATAGGTCGGTGAACCTTCGCTGATCGCTTCAACCGGGCAAGCTTCCTTGCACAGTCCGCAAGCAACGCATGCGTCCGTAATTTTATAAGCCATGATTACCTCCTTCTTGTTGTTAAAAAAGACCGTCTAAAGGTAACACAAAACAGGTTTAACGACAATCTGAAAAGGCTCATGCGGGGAAAATATCTGCGTACTGCGGGGTCCAATAGGAGAGGATCAGATCCGCACCTGCGCGATCAATCGCCATCAAGGATTCGCGCGCCATAGCATAGCGATCCCCCCACCCGCGATCCGCCGCGGCAATCAGCATGCTGTACTCGCCGCTGACGTTGTAAGCCGCCACAGGTAAATCCGTGCGTGCGCGCAACTGGCTGAGCAGGTCGAGATAAAAAAGCGTCGGCTTGATCATCAGGATATCCGCGCCCTCCGCCTCATCAAAGTCCGATTCGCGCAACGCCGCGCGCGGATTCGCATACGAGGCCTGGTAACTTTTGCGGTCGCCTGAAGTGGGCGCTGAATTCTCCGCATCACGGAAGGGACCATAGAGCGAGGAGGCGAATTTCGTTGAATAGGCCATCAGCAGCGTCTCGTTCAAGTCATTTTCTTCCAACGTCGCGCGGATCGCGGCCACCTGTCCATCCATCATGGCGCTGGGCGCCACGACATCCGCGCCTGCCACCGCATGTGAAAGCGCCACGCGCGCCAGCAATTCGCAGGCTGCATCGTTATCCACCTGTCCATGACGATCCAGCGGACCGCAATGGCCGTGTTCCGTATACGCGCAGAGGCAGACATCCGTCATGACGGTCAAATTGGGGAATGCGCGCTTGATCGCGGGGATCGCCAGCTGGACCGCGCCACGCGGATCAAAGGCGCCTGTGCCTGCGCCATCTTTCTGCTGTTCGGTCTGGCCAAACAGCAGAACGCCGCCAATGCCCTGTTTCACCGCAGGTTCAAGTTCAACCAAGAGCTGATCGATGCTCAGACGAAACTGCCCGGGCATGGCGTCAATCGCCTCGCGGCGTTTCTCGCCCTCCACCACAAAGAGAGGCCAGACGAATTTCGAGGCCGGTGGCGGTGGCATATCAAAGAGACGCCGGATGGCTGCGGTACGCCGCAGACGGCGCAAACGAATTTCAGGAAATTGCATATACTTAATCCGGAATGAACAAGACCTGCCCGACGCGGATTGACGCCGGATTCGAGATCTTGTTGGCTTTCATGATCGAATCAATACTCTTGCCATAACCGCGTGCGATTTCACTTAACGTCTGGCCCTTCACGACCGTGTGTTCATACCCGGTCCGCGTTGTGGCCCCCGTCTTCCTGGTTGTTGAGGTGCGCGCCGCCGATGCTCCTGTTGTCGTCGTTTTCCCCGCACGCGCCGCGGCCTTATCAATGCGCGACATCAAATCATCGGAGATCTCGCGCTTGAGCGAATCGCGTTCAGAACGCAACAGCTGAATATCCTTGCGCAGCGCAGCGATATCTTCGCGCGAACCGCCCTGACTCTCCGATTGCGCAAACCGTTCTTCGAACTGTTGCTGCTGACGCTTCAACGCCTGGACCTCTTCGCGTAAATGGGTGACCTCAACAGTCAGCTGCTGCGTTTCATTGGCCATCCGGGCAATGCGCCGATCGCTGCTCGACTGACTGCCCGAACCGTCGTCCGAATCAAAAATCGTATTGCGGAAAACAGGTGTCGAGCAGCCTGATGTCATCATCAGCAGTACAAGACCGCAACACCCAAGACTCCATTTTTTCATCCTCGTTACTCCCTTAGCATCCTGACGGTAACAAATAGAAAACTAACCAGAAGATCATCATACCGACCATGGCGATGCCGAACAGACGCCGGTTCATATCCACCAGATCATCTGCATGCGTACGCCGCAACTGCCGCATGCCGCCTGCGGCAATGTACCGCACCAGCCGCTTTTCGTATTTGGGCGCGGCAGACGTCCCCCCAGAGGCGACATCCAAGCGGAAATCCCCTGTTTTTGACGATGACGTGGCATCGACAAAGAGCGTAGATGATGCTGTTTTGAAAAGGCGCTGCATACCTGCCCCTTACGGTACAACGATGACCTGTCCGGCACGAATGCGCCCATCGGGATCAATCGTCGTCCGATTCGCATCGCGCAACTTTTTCCAATGCGTCGCATCGCCGTAAAACTTCTCCGAAACGCGGAAGAGCGTATCGCCGGGCTGCACTACATAGGTCCGTTTCTCAGGAACAGCTGATGCGGCCTTCGTCGCATGCGCAGCGGGTGTGGAACGCGCGTTTGACAGCGGCGCGAGAATCGCCGGGATATCCTCACCGCGCTTGGTGGTGGCAGCCTGCTCGGCTGCCACGCGCGCCTGCACTTTCTTCAAGGTCTCATCCGCAGTGGAGGCCGCACCCGTCTGCGGTTTTGCATCGGAAATGGCAGCCGCCTCCTCACGCATGGCGCGGACATCCGCACGGCGCGTCGCGGTATCAATCGACGTATTCTCCGACTGCTCTTTCAGCGAGCGCATATCCGAACGCGTCACCGTACTCCCCGGCACCTCGCGGCGCGACAGCGGCGCGACATCCGCCGATTCCGCATCCGATCCGCGGAGCTTGCGCAAAAGCAGGCGCATGCGCTCAGCATCCGCAGTTGCAATCGCGACCTTCTTTTTCAACGCTTCATTCTCTTCGAGCAGCACCGATTTCTCGCCTTCGAGCTTGGTGATCAACGAATTGAGCCGGTCGGTCTCTTTCAGCAGATGCGCCTGCGTCAGCCCCTGGACAGAATCGCCGACCCGGCGCAGAATCTGCGGGGCCAGCAGTTGCTCGGCAATGCGGATGCGCTCCTTCGCCAGCGTGCTTTTTTCCGAATCAGGACGGAACGCCAGATATTGATTGTAGTGATAGATGGCGTCGATGTAATTCTGCTCCACGTCTTGCAGCATGGCCGCCAATTGGAAGTGGGCGGAAAACGAACGCGGCTCGCTTACTAAAATTTCCCGATAGAGCCGGATCGCCTCCTTGGTGTTGCCGGACAGCTCCGCATCGCGCGCTTTCTTATTGAGCGACGAGGTCCGTTCCTGCGCTTCCAGAGATGAAACATCTTGCCGCTTGCAGCCTGTCGAGCAGACCAGCAACACGCCTGAAAGCATAACCATTACACATCGAATCATGACCGCGTATCCTCAAAAAAAATCAACGTTCCCATCATTTTTCGATTGGTTTCAAAGCACCTGTCGAATATGATGATGGTATCAGGTTACGGGCATAAGTGCAATAAACACCTGTTCCCGCATAAACAAGAGTGTATTTTACCGATACTGCGGAAAAATGACCATCTTAAACGAGAAAAATTTTTGGGAGGACGCGCGCGCCTGCCTAGGTCCGACAGGGTTGCTCAGCGTGATCATGCCGGCCTATGGCTTGGAAGGGGTGATCCAGCAAAATATTGAACAGGTCTACACGCTTCTGCAGGGAAATGTCCCCTTTGAAATCATCCCCGTTGATGATGGCAGCAAAGATGCCACGGCGCATGGGATCCGCCAGGCCAGCCAGCACGATCCCGAGCATATCCGACCTGTCTTCGTGGCGGTCAATGCAGGCAAGGGCAATGCGCTGCGCCGCGGGTTTGCGGCCAGCAGAGGCTCGCATATCCTGCTACTGGATGGCGACCTCGACCTCTCCCCGCACAGCGTCACGGTCTTCTTCTCCGTCATGCGCAAGAACTCGGCCGCGATCGTCGTCGGCTCCAAACGCCATCCGGATTCCGTGATCGACTACCCCTGGCATCGCCGCCTCGCCAGCGTGATCTACTATACGCTCGTCCGCCTGCTCGTCGGACTCCCGGTCACGGATACCCAGACCGGCATGAAGCTCTTTACGCGGGAAGCCCTGGCCTGGTCCTTTGAACGCATGCTCGTCAAAGCCTTTGCTTTTGATCTCGAAGTGCTCTCGATTGCGCACAAGAAGGGATACCGCGTGGCTGAGGCGCCCATCGTGATGAACTTCGGCGAAAAAGTCGGCTGTCTCTCCTACAAGAATGTCAAGCAGGTCATGATCGATACGCTGGCGGTCTTCTATCGCCTGCGCGTGTTGCGCTATTACGACAGCGTGGAGGTCGCGCCCCTTCCCGAAAAACCGCTCTTCGTCTCGATCGTCATTGCTTGCCCTGCGCCGAGCGACTACCTGACCGAGTGCCTCACGGCCCTCGGAACACAGACCTACCCCCACTTTGAAGTGATCGTCCTGCCCGATGCGCCCGCCGCGCTGCAGGCGCAAAATTATGCGCTGCGCGTAATCCCCACGGGCAAAACACGGCCTGCGGAAAAGCGCAACCTCGGCATTCGCGAGGCCCACGGCGACATCGTCGCCTTTCTGGATGACGACGCCTATCCCGTCGCCAACTGGCTCGAACATGCGGTCAAGTACTTCACCCTGCCCGATGTCGGCGGTGTCGGCGGACCCGGTGTCACGCCGCCCAATGATCCCTTCATGGCCCAGATGAGCGGACGCGTCTATGAGAATATCTGCGTCTCCGGTAATTTCCGTTATCGCTATACGGGCGACCGCGTGCGCTCCTCGATTGATGACTATCCCAGCTGCAACCTGCTCGTCCGCACCGACATTTTGCGCGCGATCAACGGCTACAACACGCGCTTCTGGCCGGGCGAAGACACCATCCTCTGCTCCGACATTGTCTACGGACAGAAGAAGCGCATCGTCTACGATCCCTGGGCGCTCGTCTACCACCATCGCCGCCCGCTCTTCGGCCCCCATCTGCGGCAGCTCGGACGCTACGCGTTGCACCGCGGGCACTTCGCGAAGCGCTTTCCGAAAACGTCGTTCAAGTTCAGTTACCTGCTTCCGACCTTCTTTGTCGCAGGCGTGGTGCTCGGCGGTCCAATCGCCCTGCTCCATCCGTGGCTGAAGGCGCTCTACCTCGCGGCGCTCGCCCTCTATGGCGCGATCACCTTCATCACCTCGATCTCGCTTTCTCCGCGCATCTGGCTCACAACCTGGCTCGGCGTCATGGCCACGCACGTGGTCTACGGCATCCGCTTCCCGCTCGGCTTGCTCATGCGCCGCATGCCTTGCGAAGTCGCGAAATTCGACCACCCTTCGGAGGAGTGTCAGTAAGTGTCAGCAAGTCTGGAAGTGTCAGCAAGTGTCAGTAAGTCTGT
>CAZMLC010000055.1:0-7165 GCA_964567125.1 uncultured Akkermansia sp. | reverse complement strand
AGTGTCAGTAAGTGTCAGCAAGTCTGGAAGTGTCAGCAAGTGTCAGTAAGTCTGTAGCGCGCGGGTGGATAGACGGAGGGACACAAGGGTAAGTTCTAAAATGCGAACATTCTAAAATTGTGGGACGCTCGATGCTCAGGACGTGCAAAGCCTGCTAACAACGTGGAACTTGCAACTCTTTCTGATCACTAATCACTGACCACTTTTAGAAGATGCTCTAGAAATCGAAGCTCATCTGCATCTGCGCCGGTTCCTCTTTCGCTTTACGCCGATGCTCCTTGCCTTGCTTCGTCTCAATGTGCGCGCCCGCGCCATCGTAGTAATCGGAAACCAGCGTCACGGTATACCGCGTATTGATCACGTTGCCCTCCGCATCCACGCGCCGGCCAATCGATAGCGCGCAATTCAAATAGGTACCGGTCTTAAACGCGATTTTCTGTTCCGCCACCTGCGCCTTGAACGCGGAATCCTTCATGATAAAATTGATGATCCGCTGGGTGCCCTGATCGTCGAAAAGCCCCTTCCAGCAATAGGTGTCGCTGTCGAACAGGACCGGCGCGATAATCTGGATCGAACTGTTTTCCAACTCCAGCGGCTCGATCTCATCGCGCAGCAGGATATGCCGTGAAAAACCTTCGCGTTCCACCAGCTGCTGCGCGCCCTCGACGGCGATGCCATCCGCATTCACGTAGGAAAAGCCAACGCGCATCACCTTGTGGTATCCGTTTAAACAGCGGAAGAAATTGGATTTCTGCTTGCGGATCTTGATGTTGCCCACCAGTTCGACCAGACGCGCGCGACACATCTCCAGCGCCGCAGCATCGCGATACGCAAGCACCGCCGCGGAAAGGGTCTCCACAACCGCTTGCTTCGCAGCGTCATCCGCCTTCGCGGGCAGGGCGAACAGTTCAACAACCGCGGTAACGACCACGGGCATCCAGGCCGCGGTGGCGCGCAGACGATTCGAGAAAACAATGCGTTCAACAAACCCGCCTTCGCGCGGCGGCAACGCCTCGACTTTTACCCGCAGATCCAGCACGCGGGCGGTCTCGGCGATAATCTGCACCAGCGCATGCTCGCACCGGTTGCGCTTGCGCGCATCAAACAGATGGCTAGCGTCGTTCTCGCGAAAATAATAGTGCACTTCAAGGCTGTTCTTAGCAACACTCATCCGTCGTTTCCATTCCGCAACTGTTTATAAAGTCCCATGTTCCGCACATGTGGAGCGCGAATAGTAACACAAAGCCCTTTGTTCCAGCAATCTTAACTTCACGCCCTGCCCCGGCGTTCACCGAGCAACAGGCCCGGGAAACGGCAAATCCGGTCGTGACGTTTTCAGCTGAATCGGATATACTGATATCCTCATTTTTCAAGAGGTAGGGATTTTATGAAAGTACCGATTAGCTGGCTGAACGAATATGTGGATGTTTCTGATTTATCTGTCAAGGAGCTGTCTGACAAGCTGACCTTTTCCGGCGTTGAAGTCGAAGGTATCGAAGAGGTGGGCGCTGTGCTGGACGACAACTTCGTGGTCGGTGAAATCCTGACCTGCGACGCGCATCCCAATTCGGACCACCTCCACATCTGCAAAGTTTCCGACGGCACGCAGGAATTCCAAGTCGTCTGCGGCGCACCCAATGCCGCTGCGGGCATCAAGGTTCCGTTTGCCAAGATCGGTGCGGTTGTTCCGGATGGCGGATTCAAGATCAAGCAGGCGAAGCTGCGCGGCGTTGAATCCTTCGGCATGCTCTGCTCCGCGCGCGAACTGAAGCTCTCGGCGGATCACGCGGGCTTGATGCTCCTCGATCCTGCGGTCAAGACCGGCACGCTGATGCGCGACCTGCTGCCCAAGGCCGATGTCGTCATGGATCTGGAAATCACCTGGAATCGTCCGGACTGCCTCTCGATCATCGGCATTGCCCGCGAGTTCGCCGCACTGCTGAAGCGTCCGCTGAAACTGCCGGCACTCGACTTCACGGAATCCAACGCGCCGGTCGATCACTTCGCGAAGGTGATCGTCAAGGACCCTGTCAAATGTCCGCGCTACACCGCACGCGTCATCACCTCCGTCAAGGATGGCCCTTCGCCGGAATGGATGCAGCGCCGGCTCGAGCTCTGCGGCGTACGCGCCATCAGCCTCGTGGTGGACGTCACGAACTACGTGATGCTGGAATACGGTCAGCCGCTGCATGCCTTTGACTACCGCAGGCTGGCGGAAAACACCATCGTGGTGCGTTGTGCCGCACCGGGTGAAAAGATGAAGACGCTGGACGGCATCGAACGGACGCTGGACGAGACCATGCTGGTGATCGCCGATGCCAAGACGCCGAACGCCATCGCCGGCATCATGGGCGGCGCGGAGAGCGAAATCGCCGTCGCTACGGAATGCGTGCTGCTGGAGAGCGCCCTCTTCGATCCCGCCTCGACCAAGTGGACCTCAACCAAGCTCGGCTTGGCCAGCGAATCGTCGCGCCGTTTTGAACGCGGCGTTGACCGCGATCTCGCCGACATCGCCAGCCGTCGCGCAGTCTCCCTGCTGGCACAGTACGGCGCCGCAGTGGTCGCCAAAGGCAGCATCGACGTGGATAACCGCCAGTATACGCCCGGTGAAGTCGCGCTGCGCACCGCACGCGCCCAGGAGGTGATCGGCGTACCGCTTGAGAACGCGGAGATCAACGCGATCCTGACCGGACTCGGCCTGAAGCTGCTCACCGCCGCGGATGCCGAGGTCTTGCGCTATCAGATTCCCTCCTGGCGGCTCGACCTCACGCTTGAAGCGGATTTAATCGAGGAGATCGCCCGCATGCACGGTCTGGATGCGATTCCCGACCGCATGCCGCGTTCGACTGCAGTTTCCAATTTGGATGACACGCCCTTCTACGCGCGCGCCACGTGCCGGGATCTCATGCTCGGCATGGGCTTCTCCGAGGCGATGCACTACAGCTTCCTCTCCGCGCAGGAACTCGATATGTTCGATCCGCGCACCGCGCCGTCGCGCGCGGTGATCCCGTATCCGGTCAGCGCCGATTACGGCGTGCTGCGCGACTCCCTGCTGCCGCAGCTGGTCGGTTCGCTCGGCCGCAATGCTTCGCGCCAGATCGAAAAGGCGGGCCTCTTTGAAATCGGACGCGTCTTCGCGCTGGATGCAAACAAGCAGCCGTGCGAAGAAGAGCGCATCGCCATAGGCCTGATGGGGCCCTTCGGCCGCACCGCGATTGACAGCCGGCGCCCGGTGACCAGCGAGGAGGCCCTGCTCTGGATCAAAGGCGTGGTTGAGAACCTCGTGGCCGCCCGGCATGCGGGCAAGCTCGATTTTATCCCTGTGCAGCATCCGGCCATGGAGGCAGGCTTTGCGCTTGAGATCAAGCTGAACAATCAGGTGGCAGGCCTCGCGGGTGTCATCAGCGGCACGTTGCGTCATCAGTGGCGCATGACGACGGCGATGGCGGTTGCAGAGCTCAAGGTGGCACCTCTGCTGGCTGCCACGCGCAAAGGCGGCAGCATCAAGCCTGTGCCGCAATATCCGGCTGCGCAGCGCGATGTCGCCTTTGTGGCGGAAGCAAGTCTGAAGCATGCCGACGTCGTGACCGCGATCCGCAAGGTCGCGCCGGCTGAGCTGACCAACATCGCCCTGTTCGACATTTTCCAATCCAAGGAGATGGCCAAGCAGAACAAACGCAGCATGGCTTATACGCTCGAATTCCGCGCCGCGGACCGCACCCTGACGGATGACTTTGTCAACAGCGCCTTCACCAAGATCCTTCAGGCGTTGAAAAACGAACTGAAGGTCGATATCCGCGAAGGCTAAGCCTGATGATGTGAAAAAAGCGCGTTGCCGATTGTGCAACGCGCTTTTTTTATGCCTACGGGCCGACCGCCGTCAAGAGCGTCTTGGTCATCTGCACCGAGCCTGAATAGAGATACGCGCCCCAGCCGATCGTGAAGAGCGCATTGCCGTAAAGCGCATGTTCCACTGCGCTGAGCACAATGGAGCCTGTGCTGCGATAGGTGCTCAGAAAAAGATAGCCGCCGGGTAACGTCAAGGCCAAGGCCCAGAGATTCTGAAACGGCAGATGCGCCAAGCTGAAGAGGCACGCACCGACCAGCAACGAGACATGCGCGGAACTAAAAAGCGCCGCGTAACGCGCATCGAAAAGCGCTCTGTAAATCAAAGTCTGCGGATAGACTGAGATCACTGGGTAGAAGAGCATCACGAGGAGCCACAGACGCGGTTGCTGAACCGGCAAGCGGAAAAGCAGCGCGGGGTTGAGCAGGTACAGCAACAGGATCAGGGCGATGCAGGCAAGCAGCCAGCGCACTACGATCCAGCCAAGCTGTCGCGCGGGGATCCGCAGGTGATGAAGGCGCCGCAGCTCCACGCCGGGCATACGCGCGAGCACGCCGAAAACCGCAGTGCCCACGACCCATAGGATAGGGATCAACAGACCAGGGGGCGCCAAGCACGTCAGCAGCAGCGGCACACCGGCATAGAGTGCTGCGCACTCGGCAACGCGATAATATGGGAGAATCTGACGCATTCCTTTACTCTCAACGGATGCGCATACTTTAGCAGATCAGCCGTGCATCCCGCATGCAAAATCGGAACATTGATTTCCTGTGTGCAAATAAAAAAGGCGCCCCTTGCGGAGCGCCTCTTTTGAGCGGTGCGATTCAGCTTAGGCCTTCGGCAGGCTGGCCAAATTCTGAAGCATGTCGAAGTTCTCCTTGAAGAGTTCTTCAGCGTGTTTCAACATGGCTTCACCTTCCGGGTTCAGCTTGAGCAGCTGCTTGAAGCGGTTTTCCTTCAGCGCGGTCTCAGCGAAGGACTGCGTGGCCGCCTTGCTATCCAGCTGCAACGGATTCTTGCTTTCTGCGCGCATATCCGGGTTGTAGCGATAGAGCGGGAAGTGACCGGTTTCAACCGCGGTCTTCTGATGATCCAGACCGTTGACCATCTCGATGCCGTGTGCGATACAGTGCGAGTATGCAATCACGATTGCCGGACCATCATAGGCTTCCGCTTCAGCGAATGCCTTGACCGTCGCAGCCGGATTTGCACCCAAGCTGACCTGCGCCACGTAGATGTTCTTGTAGGTCATGGAGATCATGCCGAGGTTCTTCTTCATCTGCGGCTTGCCGCCTGCAGCGAACTTGGCGATCGCGCCCATCGGCGTGGACTTGGATGCCTGGCCTCCCGTGTTGGAGTAGACTTCCGTGTCGAGCACGAGGATCTTGACGTTGCGCCCCGTAGCGAGCACGTGATCGAGACCGCCGTAACCGATATCATACGCCCAGCCGTCACCACCGATGACCCACACGGACTTGCGGACCAGATAATCCGCAGCAGCCATGAGGTTCTTGCAGATCGAGCAGCCAGCAGCAACGCCACCCGCCAGCTCTTTCTTCAGTGCGACAACCGCAGCGCGCATCGCTTCAACACCAGCGTCACTCTTCTGATCGATCGCCTTGATCTGTTCAGCAACCGCCTTCAGGGTCGCCGGGGTCTGCTCATGTGCCGCGACCTGATCGACCAATTCAAACGCGTAAGCTTGCAGCTTATCCGCGGTCAAGCGCATGCCCAAACCGAATTCCGCGTTGTCCTCGAAGAGCGAGTTCGCCCATGCCGGACCACGGCCATCCTTGCGCTGGCAATAGGGGGTCGTCGGCAGGTTACCGCCATAGATGGAGGAACAGCCCGTTGCGTTAGCGACGATCAGACGATCACCGGCCAACTGCGTGAGCAGCTTGATGTACGGTGTTTCACCGCAACCCGCGCAGGCGCCCGAGAACTCAAACAAGGGCTGCTTCAGCTGGCTGCCCTGAATCGTGGTCGTGCCCACCTTCGAAGCATCCGCTTCCGGCAGCGAGAGGAAGAACTTCCAGTTCGCAGCTTCGGGTGCACGGAGCGGCAGCTGGTTCTCCATATTGATCGCCTTCTTGCCTTCAACAGCCTTGTTCTTTGCCGGGCAGCGTGCCACGCAGAGACCGCATCCCGTGCAATCTTCCGGTGCGCACTGGATCGTGAACTTACCGCCAGGCACAGCCTTGGCGACCAAGCCCTTGGCATCCGCGCTCTTGAACGTCGCAGGAGCATTCTTCAGTTCGCCGGCTTCGTAGACCTTGCCGCGGATTGCCGCGTGCGGGCAGACGAGCGAGCACTGCAAGCACTGGATACAGACGGTCGGATCCCACACCGGGATTTCCGTCGCGATATTGCGCTTTTCCCATTGTGTGGTCGCGGTCGGCCATGTACCGTCATCCGGAATCTGGGAGGTCGGGAGCGAATCGCCATTCTGCGACATGATCGTCGCGGTGATCTTCTGCACGAACTCAGGCGCCTCTGCCGGAACAACGGCCGGCTTCTTGATCTTGCCTGCCGGTGTGGACGGATAGTTGACCTTCGTCACAGCGTTGGATGCCGCATCGATCGCGTCCCAGTTCTTCTGCACAACAGCGTCGCCCTTCTTTCCATAGGACTTTTTCGCCGCTTTCTTCAGTGCATCGATGGCTTCCTGCTCAGGCAGGATCCCCGAGATCTTGAAGAACGCGGTCTGCATGATGGTGTTGATGCGGCCATTGAGGTGCAACTCATGATCGAGCTTCAGCGCGTTCACGACGTAGAAATTCAGCTTCTTATCGATAATCTGCTGCGCCACTTCATCCGGAATATGATTCCAGATTTCGTTTGCCTCGTAAGCCGAAGCGAGCAGGAACGTGCCACCGACCTTGATATCCTTGAGCATGTCATACTTCTCGAGGAACGAGAACTGATGGCAAGCCACGAAGTCCGGCTTATCGCAGAGATAGGTGCTGCGGATCAATTTCGGGCCAAAGCGAAGGTGCGATACCGTGATGGCGCCCGCCTTCTTTGAATCGTACACGAAATAACCCTGCGCATAGTTCTCGGTATCTTCACCGATGATCTTGATCGAGTTCTTGTTCGCACCGACTGTGCCGTCCGAACCCAGACCGTAGAACATGCACTCCTTGGCACCTGCGTCCGCAAGGCGGAAGTGCGCCGGATAGTCAATGCTCGTCTTGGCCAAATCATCCACGATACCGACGGCGAAATGATTCTTCTTGACACCTGCGGCGTTGTCAAAGATACCCTTGACCATAGCCGGGGTGAATTCCTTGGAACCCAGACCGTAACGGCCGCCCAGGA
>CAZMLC010000054.1:16800-19565 GCA_964567125.1 uncultured Akkermansia sp. | reverse complement strand
GCAATCACGGGGGGCACCGGTTTTGACGATGTGTTTGTCTTTGCGCCTGTTCCTGCGGTCTTTCAGCAGGGGGATGGCATTTTAGGGTTTGACGGCTGCATGAATTTCTTTGCCGGCCCTTCGGACCAGACGCTTTCGGCGCCGATCAATTTGTACAATATCCACTATTCCGCGACGCATGTCATGGGGTCGACCGGTGCAAACACGGCCGATCTTGAGGAGTGTATCGCGATGATGGAGAAGGGGCTGCTGAATCCGGCGATTCTCGTGACGCACATCGGCGGGTTGACCGCGGCGCGCCACGCCACGCTCAATCTTCCCTCCATCCCCGGCGGAAAGAAACTCATTTACAACGCGCTTGATCTGCCGCTCACCGCCATCGATGATTTTGCTGAAAAGGGGAAGACGGAACCGCTTTTCGCCGATCTGGCGCGTATTGTGACGGCCAATCACGGCCTTTGGTGCGCCGAAGCTGAGCGCTTCTTGTTGCAGCATGCGCCGCGTATTTCACAGGTTTCTTAGACCTGCGTAAGGCGCGTAATTTAACCGAACCGCCGCCGTTTAATGTTGTAACTTTCTTCAAAGTTTGGCATAGTGTCCGCATTGACTGTAAGCAGACAAATGATCCGTTCAATGTCACTGGAGTCACAAGATGAATATACTATGCAACGACCAGAAGTCTTTGTATCGACAGATCATCGGTGGGCTTTATGATGCATTGCTGGTCACAGACCCGAACGGCCATATTCTTCAGCTCAACCCGCGTGCATGTGATTGTTTTCAATATGCCGAGGGTGAACTGATGGATAAGACCATTTCCGCGGTACTCCCGGATTTCGGGGGGCGCATGTTGACGCGGATTCGCAGCGATCTGGCTGGTAACCGGCATATGCTGTTCGATGCTGTTTGTCTGCGTAAGGATGGTAGCCAGTTTTTGAGCGAAGTGTCGGTGAGTGCAATCGATCTTTTGTCAAAAAAAGATTTGATGTTCGTGGTCCGTAACTGCGAGCCGCAGCGCAGACGCGTTGAGCAGTTGCGCAGTTATTGTAACGCGTTCAAGTGTTCGCTCAGCGCGGCATTTGTCTGTGATGCTTCGCGGCTGTATCGTTCAGTCAATGCGGCATTTCTGAAAATGTTCGGGTTGAAAAGTGATGTGCGCGTTGTGGGACAGCCTTTTGAACGTTATTTTCCCGATGCGCCTCTGCCGCTTTTTTTTGAGCGTGCGTTGGCTGGAGAATGTGTTCAGTGCCGGATTATTGCTGATGCTGAGAGTGACGGGCTAGTGGGAATTGATGTGCAAATGATGCCGGATTTGCAAAAAAATCGAATTGTCGGCGTAGTAGGATCTGTAGTAAGAGCAGTATGAGAACAAAAACGTCAACCGTGACCGCATATGTGGTTTCAAAATTGGAAGCAGGACAGAGTTTGCAGGTTTTTCTTGCGATCAAATTCGGCTTATCCAAAAGGGCAGCCAAGAATCTTCTGGATGATCGTAAGGTTTGGGTGAATCGGCGCAGTATTTGGATGGCGCACCATACCCTGCATCAAGGCGATACGGTTGAAATCCCCGCGCTCGTGGTGTCGCAGCAAAAAACAGAGGCTCCGAAACTGCGCGTCTTGGTCGAGGATCCCTATTTTCTGGTTGTCGATAAACCGGCTGGTGTCCTTTCTGTTGGCGAAAACAGTGTCGAGGAGCTTTTGCGCACACAGCTCAAAGCCCCTGGTCTGCTGGCTGTCCATCGCTTGGACAAGGATACCACCGGCTGCCTTCTGTTTGCCAAGTCTACGACGGCACTCGATGCCGCAATTGCCATTTTCAAGACGCGCCGCGTGATCAAGCTGTATCAGACGATTGTGTGGGGGGCCTTTAAGCAGTCGGTTTCGACCTTGACGGAAGAACTCGATGGTGAACGTGCGGTCAGCCATGTGACGCGTGAAGCCATGTCGAAAGACGCGACCTTCCTCAAGGTGCGCATTGAAACCGGACGCACCCATCAGATTCGTCGCCATTTGTCAGGCATTCGCCATCCGGTCCTGGGTGATCGCGAATATGGCGTGAAATTTGTCCGCGACCCGCGGTTGCTGACGATCCCTCGCCAGATGTTACATGCGTGCGGGCTTGAGATGCAACATCCCATGGTGCCGGGTGAAACGTTCAAAGCACACAGCCCTCTGCCTGCGGATTTCCGGCGTTGCCTGAAACTCTTTGACATGGGTAAAAAATAAGGCGGTCGTTTGTGGACAGGGAGCCGAGCACGTCTGGCTGTGACAGTGTTGCCATCTGGGTTCAGCGTACAGAGGATGGTTCGCTGACGTTTGATCGTTATCCGCTTCCATGCGCTGCCGATACGGATCAGCCGCGATTTTATGTGACCAACGATCCCGCTGCTGTCTGTACGGAATTGCGCGTTCCGGAACGTCACGTCGTCGATGTCTTAGCGCTGTCGGCCTATCTTTTCCCCGAATGTCTGGTTGAACGCCCAGAACTGCTACTTGCGTGCGATGCTCCTTCCGCGGAGGCGTTGTATGCCTATTGGACGACTCTGCGCCAGAAGCTCGCGGACTATCCCTTGTGGGCGTTAGAGACGATTGAACTGTTGTTGCGTGAAATCAATGAGCAGGGCCTTGCCGCGCTCTTCGGCGCTTTTGCTGAAACGTGCCGGCGGTCAGGCAAAAACTGTGGCGCCTGGAGTCAGTCCTTCAAGCCGGAACTGAACCGTCCGGAAAAACGGCATGTGCCGACGCATGCGGATTGCTCGCCTCTG
>CAZMLC010000054.1:1593-16700 GCA_964567125.1 uncultured Akkermansia sp. | reverse complement strand
ACTGAACCGTCCGGAAAAACGGCATGTGCCGACGCATGCGGATTGCTCGCCTCTGATCGAAGACGAGGTCTGCGCGGCGCTTGTGCCCGGCGGTGCATTTTCAACGTTGATGCCGGGATACGAATCGCGGCCCGGACAAGTGGAGATGCTGCGTGGAGTCGTGCGCGCCTTTAATGCTGGCCACCATCTGATCGTTGAGGCCGGTACGGGCGTCGGCAAAAGCCTGGCCTATCTGCTGCCCGCTGCGGCCTGGGCCTTGTTAAACGATACCCCGGTTGTGATCAGCACGAACACGCGCAACCTTCAGTCGCAGTTACTGGAAAAGGATTTGCCGCTTGTGCGTGCCGCGCTGGCGCATGCTACGGGAAACGGGAACGCGCAGCCTGAGCTCAAGGTCGCGGTGCTGAAGGGGCGCTCGAATTACCTCTGCTTGCGTCAAATCGGCGTTCTGCTGGAGCATGGTCAATTTGAATTGGACCGCCACGAGATGCGTCTCTTCTCGGAATTGATTTCCTGGAGCGTGCAGACCACGACCGGTGATTTGGATGCCTTCTGCGGCTCAGGTCATCCGGATACGTCGTTCTATGCCAAAATTTCATCACTGGGCGAGGAATGCTCTGGACGCGCCTGCCGCTACTATCGCCGCTGTTTTCTGCAGCAGGCCCGTATGCGTGCGCAACTCGCGCACCTCGTGATCGCAAACCATGCCTTGGTCTTTTCCGATTTACAATCCGATGCCGGTTTTTTACCAACGTATGCGCAGGTTGTCTTCGATGAGGCGCACAATCTGGAAGAGAGTGCCACGCGCCATCTTTCAGTCGAAGTGACCGAGCATCGCTTTCAGCAGCTGATCCGGCGCTTAACGCGCGGTCGCTCCAAACGGCCCGCGGGCGTCCTGGACATGCTCGAAAGCCACTTGACCAAAGGCGCGGTGACCACACAGGGTGAGTTGGCCGACAAGATCCGCGTGCAGATCCGCAACGTGCGTAAATTGCTGGATGCCGCGACGCAGGCTTCACATGCGTTGATGGCGCTTTTTTATGCGCTGGTTCAAAAGGAAAAAGCGTCCTTGCGCTATCGGTGCGAAACGCGCAGTATCCCCAATCCGCTTGCGGATTTCGGTGTTGATGAAGCGGCCACTATGGATGTGTCAGAACGGTTCTTCGCGCGGCAGGGGGCTTTCCTTCCGTGTGCGGAACTGCTCGATGAACAGGAGGTCGCGAAAGTCCGTATGCAGTTGTGCGATGCGTTGAACCGAGCCAGTGCGCATTTGGTTGAACTCGGCGAGCTGCTACGGCTTGCGGCGCAAGATGAGTTGCCGCTTTACGGGGATCAGGCCGCCAATGTTGAAGGCGCGTCCGCGATGTTGCGCTGTTATGCGCAGGATGTCCAGTTCATGGTGGAGGCCACGGACCGCGACTATGTGTTCTGGGTTGAACCCCAGCGCGTACATCATGGCGAGAGTGTCAACCTGCTGGCGGCCCCCTTGAGTATCGCGCAGGCCTTGAACGAAACGCTGTATACGCGCAAGACATCGATTATTTTCTGTTCGGCAACGCTGCGGGTGGGCGATTCGTTTGAATACATCGGGCGCCGGCTCGGGTTCAACCAACTCGAAGCTGGCCGCATCAAAACCTGTGTCGCCAGCAGCCCGTTCAACTATACGACGCAGTGTCTGACCTTGGCTGCATCCTTCCTGCCGGAACCGGGTGGCGCCGACAGCGCCAGCTATACGGAACAGCTGAGCGCGCTGCTCTTGGAGGTCTTTGTGCGCACGAAGGGCCGGGCCATGGGACTTTTCACCAGCTACGACATGATGCACCAGATCGCGCATGTCCTTGAGGAGCCGTTGCGCCAGGAGGGGATACGCCTCTTAGTGCATGGCACGCACGGCACACGCGATCAAATTACGCGCTTATTCCGTTCCGGTAAAGCCAGCGTACTCTTAGGCACACACTCCTTTTGGGAAGGCGTTGATGTGGCGGGCGAGGCGCTGAGTTGCGTGGTTATGGCGCGCTTGCCCTTTGCGGTTGTGGGCGATCCGATTGTCGAGGCGCGCTGCGAGCAGATTGAACAGCGCGGCGGCAGTGCCTTCCGCGAGTTCTCATTGCCGCAGGCGGTTATTCGGTTTAAACAGGGGTTTGGTCGTCTGATCCGCACGCGTTCGGATCGCGGTATCGTCATTGTCGCGGATCCGCGGATTTTCACAAAAAATTACGGCATGACGTTTCGCAAAAGCCTGCCAGGGTCGGTGATCAATCCGCAGGACCGTGAAGGGCTCTTGCAGAGGGTCGAAGCATTTTTTAAGGATGAGTAATGTTTTTACCGTGTACACGCGAGGAGATGGTGCGTCTCGGATGGGATCAGGCCGATGTCATTCTCGTCTCCGGCGACGCCTATATTGATTCGCCCTTTTCCGGTACGGCTGTGATTGGCCGTGTGTTGCTGGATGCGGGGTTCAAAACCGCGATTTTGCCGCAACCTCAGCTCGGCTCAACGAACGACATGCTGCGCTTAGGGGTGCCGCGTCTTTTCTGGGGCGTGTCGAGCGGATGCGTGGATTCCATGGTTGCCAATTACACGGCAACGGGAAAGCGACGGCAGCAGGATGATTTCACGCCTGGCGAGAAGAACACCGCACGTCCCGATCGCGCCGTGATTGCCTATTGCAACGCGATCCGGGCCGCATGTAAACCCTGTCCGCCAATTGTCATCGGCGGCATCGAGGCCAGCTTACGGCGCATCGCGCATTATGATTTCTGGTCCGACTCGGTTCGTCGCCCGATTCTGTTTGACGCCAAAGCCGATATCTGCGTGTATGGTATGGGCGAACGGACGATTGTCGAGTTGGCGCGTCACCTGCGCGATCATACCGCATGGCGCTTGCTGCGGGGCATCTGCTATGCCTGCCCGGAAAACGAGGTGGCGACTGTTCTCGGGACCGAACCGTTTTGTGCGTTGCCGGCGTATCACGATGTTGCAATTAAAAACGCGCAAGGGTATCAGGCGTTTTTGCAGATGTTTGCGCTCTTTTATCGCAACCAGGATGCGCGCACGGCGCAGACACTGATTCAGAAAAATGATACGCGCGTGCTGGTTCACCGCCCGCCGGCAGAGCCGCTCTCGTCGCGCGAATTGGATGATGTCTACCGGTTGCCTTTTGAAAATGAGGCACATCCAAGTTATCGAAAAATCGGCAAGATCCGCGCGTTGGATACGATTCGCTTCTCCGTGACCTCGCATCGTGGCTGCTATGGCGAGTGTAATTTCTGCGCCATTGCGGTCCATCAGGGGCGTGCGGTGATTAGCCGCAGCGAAGCGTCGATTGTTGAAGAGGTGCAGCGGTTGACCAAGCATCCGCGGTTTACAGGAACGATTCAGGATGTCGGCGGTCCGACCGCGAACATGTACGGCTTCGAATGCAGCCGTAAAATGCAAGCGGGCGCGTGTGCGGATAAGCGCTGCCTCTATCCGCAGTGCTGTTCCGCACTGAAGCCCAACCATCAGGCGCAGATCCGGCTTTTGTCTGCGCTGCGCCGCTTGCCCGGCGTGAAACATGTCTTTGTGGCATCGGGGATTCGGCCCGATCTGGTCGCAAATGATAAGGCGTATGGCGAGGCCTATCTGGAGGAACTAGTCGGCCACCATGTGTCCGGCCAGCTTAAACTTGCGCCCGAGCATACGGTACCGCGGATTTTGCATGCCATGGGTAAGCCGGATGTGGAGGCTCTGGTACAGTTTAAAGAGCGTTTCGATGCGATCAACCGTCAAAAGGGGCTGCGTCAATTTCTGACCTACTATTTTATCGCCGCGCATCCGGGCTGCGCGTTGGAGGATATGCAGGCGCTGCAGCAGTTTGTGCGGAAGCACCTTAAGTTGACGCCGGAACAGGTGCAGATTTTCACGCCGACACCCTCCACGTGGTCGACGGCTATGTATTATACCGGACTCGATCCTATGACCGGCAAGCCGCTACACGTGGCGCGAAATTATCGCGAACGCACCGAACAAAAAGCATGCTTAACCGAGCTGCCGTCAGCGTACCCTGGCCAACATCCGCATCAGGCGCGTAAAAGACCCAGTTCGTAGCCGCGGCCAACCGCCTCTGTGCTGCCGGAAACATCCAGTTTCGCATAGATCGATTTCATGTGGCTCTTGACGGTTTCCGGGGCAATGCCCATGGCTTTGGCAATGGACTCGCGGTTGTAGCCATGACTGAGGTGTTCGAGCACTTCGCGCTCACGTGCGGTCAAAAGCGAGGATGCGTTTTGGGACGCTGCGTGGTTCTCCGCGATAAACGGGTGCGCACTTTGGGCAATGCGGTGCAGCGCATTGACAATTTCCGTTTGATCCGTGCATTTGGAGAGATAACCGCACGCGCCTAATTCGCGGGCACGCTCCTCTTCATGTTTCAGGGGCATGCCGGCCAGGAAAAGAACGCGAACCTGCGGGAAAATTCGCTTGAGCGACTGGAAGGTCTGAAATCCATCCATCTCCGGCATGCGGACATCCATGACAAGCACATCCGGTAATCCGTTTTCCTGACAGCATTGTAGCACCTCTTTTCCCGAGGCGACACAGCCAAGGATGACAAACTTTTTTTCTGAGCAGAGCATGGCTTCAAGCCCTCCCCGTACAATCGGGTGGTCATCCGCGATCAGAATGGAGATGTTTTCAGATGATGTCATTGCAGTTTCCGCGCATCGATATAAGCGGTGATGTGCGTTCCTTTCCCCTGTGAACTTGTCAATGTGAAGCGTCCTGAAAACGAGTGTAAGCGTTCTTCCATGCTGCGGATTCCCCAATGTCCGGTTTCCCGCAACGCCGGATCCGCAGGGTTGAAGCCGCAGCCATTGTCATCGATCATCAGCAAGACGCCGGAGTCATCAAAGTGTACGTGCAGGGTGATCACGGTGGCATGGCCATGCGACACCGCATTGCCGATCGCCTCCTGGACAACCATGAGCAGGCTCCCCATCACATGGCGCGACATCGGAGGCTCGTGGCCTTCATGCGTAATGTGCACAATCCCTTTCCAGTGCTCCATATGCTGCACGGCGGTTTTAAGCAGTCCGATAAAGTCGGCGGGGCCCTCGGATTCCTCGGTTAAGCCCCAGAGGGCTTTGCGGAGTCCTTTTTGCGTATGCATCAGGGATTGCTGCGCATCTTCGAGCTGTTCGCGCGCGGCGAGCGCATCGGACGGCAGGTAGTTGAGTGCGGCCTTGATGCGGTACATCGATCCGGCGAGCAACTGCTGGAACCCATCATGCAAATCATGCGAGAGCCGCAGCCGTTCTCGTTTCGCGGCCGCAAACTCGAGTTCGGCGTTGTGGTGACTGCGCAGCGATGCTTCCAGCAGATCGGTCTGTTTGCGCACGGTTCTGCGCAGGCAGACGATCCATAAAAGACCGATTGCGATCATAACCATACAGGTCCCGACGACCGTCGTGATGCGTCGTGGGGTCCACCAGGATGGCGGATTGAGGACGCTCAGGCTCTCCTTGTTCGTTAGGTTGATGGTCACATCCGCAATTTTTCCGAGATTGTCGCCCATGGTCCATGCCTGATAGTTGACCACGGCGATCCCGGTGATGCGCACGAAGGAGCCGATCTGCAGATTGCGGGGAATGGGATCCGTGGCAGGGAGTGGAATCGCCACATGGACGGAATGGCCCTTCTCGCCGACGACCAGCTGCAGAAACGTTTCCCGCTTGTTGACATCTAGCACAAAAGCCTCCAGCGTGATCAACTCGCCAAACCAATCTTTGACGGGAGGGGCAGCCGTTCCGTCGTACTCCTGCCGGAGATCCTCGATGGTGACAAGCACGGGCGCGGGCAGCGCCGCGTCGGATGTGCCAACCTTGCGTGCAAGCGCCTCTTCGATGCGGGGCGTCGTGCTGCGAAAATTGGTGAAGCCGACCGCTTCAACAATATCGCCGGGAACAAAGGTGTTTTTGTGGACCAGCGCGACGCGCAGCGTGCGGCTCGCTTCGCGCATAAAAAAATAGTTATCGAACGTGCGCGAGAAAATTACAACGCCTTTGATTTTGCGCCGGTGTAAATTCGCTCCGTCCGGGGAGATGGAACGGATTGATGTAACCGAGGACTGTGGAATGGAAAAAGGATCGTTGGGCGAGGGCGTGATGATCGTGAAAGCATGCTGATCAGAGGACTCGACCGAGATGCCGATCAAGTCATGGCCCGCATTGCAGATTGGAATCAGGCAGCCGACAACGCGGATTTTTGCATCGGGGAGTTTTTCAATCGAGATCTCGGGCGCGGGATCAATGACGACCTGATAGCGATCAAAAAGCGTGCCGATCTGAAGAAGCAAGCTCTCCTTTTCTTTTTTTGCAAAGCGAACAACACCTTCAACCTGTATGTACTGCGACTCCATGGTCCCTGAAAAAAGCTCTTCAAGTGTTGGCCTTTTCGGTGGCGGAAGGTCGCGTTTTCCCAGCACGTGAATGTCGCGCACCTGAACGACTGGCGCGTATTTACTGAAGTCAGTTACACCGCGGATGCGTAGATGGCAACCGATGCGCAGATTTGCACTCTGCTGCAGCAGGGTATCGTGCAGTGCGCGATGCTCCGTGGATTCCGGCAAAACGCAGCGAATGCCTTCCTCGCCGTCATCAAGGATAAATTGGAAGTCGGTTCCGGAATGGGCAAAGGTCACAAGACCTTCAAGGACCAGCGTGGCATGCTGAAGCGCTTCTGCCTTTGCGAGTCTGCGGATTTCGCGCACCTGCGTATATGCAACATCGTCTGCAAAGAGCAGGGAAGATCCCAGCATAAAAAGGAAACAATAGTGCATATACTTCAGCATGCTGCAAGTATGCCAAAAATGATTTCGAAGCGCTAGTCTCTTTCTCTGATTGGACGTTTGCCGGCTTGAGGTGGACCGTAGAGTTTTGGTAGGGTAATGCCCACTGTTTTTAAAGGAGCTGAATGAAAAAATACATGGTGCTTTTTTTTGTTGTGACATGCCAGGCACTCGCTGTCGAACCGTATGGTGTCTGCGCGCATGTGGGGGGGCATGAATGGGCGAATCGCGATCAGACCTTTCGCGTGATGAACGAGGCGGGGCTGGGATATGTTCGCGCTGATTTTGCATGGAAGCTTATCCAGAAAGATGCGCAGACGTGGGATTATACCCGGTTTGATGCAGTACTCGCGAGTGCAACGCGCGCTACCATCAAGGTGCTGCCGATCCTCGACTACAGCGTTTCATTTGCCGATCCCGCTTATCAGCATCTCGATCTCTGGCTGGCTTATGTGAGCAATACGGTTGTGCGCTACAAGCATGTGATTCGCACGTGGGAGGTGTGGAACGAACAGAATCTGGGCGGCTTCTGGCGTAATCCCAATCCCGCGGATTATCTGAAGTTGCTGAAGCCAACCTATGCGTTGATTAAACGCATCGATCCGTCGCTGACTGTGGCGGTCGGAGGCTTTGCCGGGGTTCCGCATGAATTTATCGACGGCGTATACAAAGCCGGCGGAAAAAACTATTTCGACATCATGAATGTCCATCCATACAGTCAGCCCATGCCGCCGGAAGAGGAGCTCGCCGCACGGATCAGCGGACTTCGCGAGGTGATGAAGCGTTACGGCGATGAAAGGAAACCGATCTGGGTCACGGAAATCGGCTGGCCGACACAGCGCAAGCAGTTTTCCGTTCCCGGCATGTTGAAGGCCGGGGCGGCGTTGCTGTTAAATGAAAAGCCGATCCGCAAAGTATGGCTTGTCGATGATCCTTCGTTGCCCCGTTTCGCCGTCTTCCCGAAGGCGTGGGCCGAAGCGGAATTCGGTACGATTGTCGATGCGGTTACCTTGGATGAGGTGGCCGCGCAACTGGAAACAGCCGCCCCTGATGTTCTGATTCTGCCGTTGAATGAAAGTTTTCCCGCGCACGAGTCGCTCTACACCTATGCCAGGGACGGCGGCATCATCGTGGCCCTGAACGGCATTCCCTTCTATTACGGGTTAACCAAAGGGGCCAACGGTGTGTGGCAGCAGGATAAAGCGTGCAACAGTGCCAGATGGCGCGCACGTTTCCGCGTGTATGAAGAGGCGTTCTGGCATAAGCGACCTTACACCATTCCGCCGAAAGTCGATGTGCGCGGATTTAGTAAAAAGCTCAACTGTGAACGCTATTTTAAACCCAGTCCGCACATGCAGCAGGGCGATCGGTTTATTCCGCTGATGCAGGGACAGCAGGGCGATTACACCGCGGTCGGCGTTGCGGCCATTGACTACAACAGCGACATGAAGGGCGGTCTGCTGGTCTCCGGTATCCGCGAGTGCGGACTCAAAGGCAACACGGAGGAGGAGCAGGCGCTCTTGACGATCCGCGCGCTGATGGCGCTCTACAGCATGGGCGTTGAACAGGTTTTCACCTACGAGCTGCATTCACCCGAGGGCGAAGAACTCGATCAGGAAAGCCATTTCGGCATGGTGCATAAAAATTATCAGCCAAAACCCCTTTATGCCGCATTGCAGACCTTTTCCAAGATGCGGCCGTACACCGCGAAGCAACGTGTCGGCGAATGGCAACGCGATGGGGTCTGTTTCTCGCACTGGACGGTTGGCGCTGTTTCCGCAGGGGCCGTGTGGGCGTATCCGCAATCCGGTCGCTACCGCTGCACGTTCGATACCGACGTCGTGCGCGTGTATGATTTTGCAGGCAAGCCCCTGCAACACGCTGTGACGCAGCGTTCGCTGGTGCTGGAACTCTCAGGAGAGCCCATCTACTTTCAAGGTGGACACCTGCAAACGTGGGAACGCCTGCCGTAATTCATTTGTGCGGACCGCAGGATCTACACGGTTCAGGCGAACATCCGTTGCACGGCTTCGCGCAGTGTCGTCGCGCTGTAGGGCTTTGCAACAGTCCCTTTGAATCCGTATGCGGAAGGATCGGCCATCACGGGATCTTCAGCATAGCCGCTGGAGGCGATGGCGCGAATCTGCGGATCGATCACGAGCAGCTCCTTGATGATCTCCTTGCCGCCTTTCCCACCGGGAATGGTGAGGTCCATGATGACGCCATCAAAGGGGACGCCCTCTGTAAAAGCCTGCTGATAGCGGTCCACAGCCTGCTGACCGTCGGAAACCGTCTCGACCGAATATCCGATGTGCGTCAGTATCTTTGCAATCAGGGTACAGATGGAGGGCTCGTCATCCAGCACAAGGATCTTCTGTGCGCGAGCGAGGGGCGCTGCCACCTGCGGCGCACTGTCGGCGACTATTTTTGCGGGGACCTCGCCCCGCGTGGTGCTGGCCGGCAAATGGATGATAAAGGAGGTCCCTTGACCTTTTTTCGACTCGACCTGAATATGGCCGTCATGTTTATGGATGATCGACCAGACCGTTGTTAACCCTAATCCGCTCCCTGTCGTTTTGGTTGTGAAGTAGGGATCGAATATTTTGCCCAGCAACTCAGGATCAATTCCCGGTCCGGTGTCTTGGACTGTGACCTTGACATAACATCCAGATTGAAGTCCGAGCATGTTGTTTGGCGCAAGATCCACATTCTCCAGCGTAATCGTCAGATGTCCGCCATTGGGCATAGCTTGGCGCGCATTGATGACAAGATTAGAGATGACTTGCTGGATCTGGCCCTTATCGGCGAGAATGGTTCTCACGTTTCCGCAGTCCTGATAGCACAACCGTATTGCGCTGCCAGACAGATCAAATCGGGCGATTTCCTCGATCAATGCGCCAAGGCAGACATCCTCCTTGATCGGGGTTCCTCCCTTGGAGAAGGTCAGTAACTGGCGGGTCAATTGAACGGCGCGGCTCATCGATTTTTCCGCTTCCTCCAGAGACTGATACGCCGGGTCATGCCGGTCAAGAAGCTCTTTGGCGAGGGAGATGTTGCCATACAGTCCCACGAGAATATTGTTGAAGTCGTGCGCGATGCCGCCTGCCAAGGCGCCGATGCTTTTGAGTTTTTCGATTTTCTGGAGTTCCTCGTCCGTCCGCTTTCGGATGATCGCCTCGACAATGTTCGAGGCGATTCCTTCCAGAATCTCGATCGTTGCACGGGCGAACACGCCTTTCCGCTGGTCACAGATGTGAAGCAGCCCCATGATGTGATTTTTGTCTCGCAGCGGGATCAAGGCAACAGCGGCATATCCTTCATGGATGCACGCGTTAGGTGGGGGAGACTGAGAATTTTGCCCAGCTGGAAACTCCAACAGAGCGAAGGAATCATTGGTCCAGAAACTGCCTCCCCGCGTAAAGAACGGAGAGTTTGGATCGGTTTTGCCGTTGAGGACCAGACCGCACATGCATGCTAAGCAAATATGCCCTTCGCTGTCGCGGCAGGCGTAACCTTGTTGGTCGCGCAGGATCAGCGTGTTTTCCTTCAGTATGAAATCTGAGGAGAATCCATTCCAGGCCAAGTAGGGGAAGTCATCTCCGTTTTGCAGGCGGAGCCCCACAGCACATGAGCCGGTTTGTTCTTTCAACACAGTTAGGATCTGTTCAACTTTGCGTTCGAGAGGATATTTTTCGCTGAGAATCTGAAGAATTTCCAGTCGCAACGTGTTGTAACGTTCTGTCTGTTTGCGCTCGGTGATATCCTGGATAAAGATCGCGATTCCTGCCGTATCGTCTGGCAAAGATTGGGCGCTCAAAAACACATCGAACAACGATCCGTCTTTGCGTCGATGCTTCGATTCGAAACGTAAATAGCCCTGTTCGATGAGTTGCTGAATACGGGTGGCTGTTTCATCCTGCGTTCCGTGGGCATCCAGATTGGTGATGTACAGGGCCAGCAGCTCATTCTCGCTGTACCCGCTCATCCGGCAGTAGGCTGGATTAACCTCTTGCAATCGGCCGTGCAGATCAATGCGGCAATAGCCATCCATGGAGGTCCGCAGGATGGCGCGATGCTGGTCTGCACTTTTGATTAAGTCGCGGGAGAACCGGAAGCGTACGGACTGGTCGCAGAGGATCTTGCCGATCAAGACCGTCGCTAGCGGATAGATCAGCAGCACCGGCAATGCGATCCGTTTCAGTACCGGCAGGACGGTTGTTGTCGGGAGGGCCAGCGTCATCACCAGCATGGCCAGGTGTACCGCAAAGCCGAACTTCAGCAGCGAAAGCGTTGAGAGCTCGTCCACCTGGCCTTTTTTCCGCTGACGGAAACAGAGACCGATCACAGCGGAAACAAGGATGACCAATATGCCCATCGTGGTGCCGGGACCACCCTGACTCATGCGCAGCGCGATGGTGATCAGACAGGCGATGCCCGCAGTCCAGGGACCGAAGAAGAGTGCGCCGAGACTGATCAGCGCCGACCGTCCATCGAAGATCAGTCCTGTATTTAAGACGAACGGATTTAACATGCCGATCGCGGCGGTACTGCCGAACACCACGCCCTGCAGCACGACGCCGAGGAACGTGTTTTTGTCCCGGAGCATGTTCACGAATCCGCTGACTACGCTTAACGCGATCAGAAGCGACAAATTATTTAGGAGATCAATCCAGATCATAACTGATGCTCATTGATTCAACATGCGACGTGAACAATACCGCTTGCACAAATCATAGGATATACATTACCACATGATGCTAAGGATTATCCGTGCGAATTTGCGAAAAGTCAAATTGTATTTATACGATGAGATTGGGCAGGTTGAGATTGGAAAATTGAAAATTCGAAACCCCAGCCTGACTTAAAAATCGTGTAACTGGATTTGTTTTCTGAGATTCGCTGAAATGGGAGGGGCTGAAGGGTCTGCCAATCTAGCTTCAGTGACGCAGTATATTTCGTGCGGACTTCATCACACACGAAATAGTGAGGGGTGTCTTTTGATTGTGCGCGGAGGCGGACTAGTTTTGTGGGTCTCTACAGATCGTGCAATGGGTGTAAAAGTAGTAAGCATGTGTGCAGGGGCCGCCACACGTCACGCCAAGGAGATTGCGTGCGGTTTCGTCGCTGCATCCCCGAATCACTGCTTTATCGAGAATCCATTTGTTCATTTCATTCTTCAGCATGCCACGCACGATGACATCGGTGCCTTGATTCAGGACTAAAACGTCGTCGTAGAATATTTTTAACCCGGTTGTGCTTTGACTTTGAAATTTCACGGGGATCGGTTTCCCGTTGTATTTCTTGCCCTGTGATTTGAGTGCGTCACGTGACAATCTGCACTTCAGTCCGCCCTCCAATTCAATTAAATAGGTCGTCACGGACATGCTATCCCGCGTAACCTCTGAGATGATTCCGTGTACGGAAATCATTTGCTTATTCAGGGTCTCGTAATTTGCGATCACATCCGCCGTTTCTTTGCGTGGATATGAACAAACAATGTTTGGTTTAACAGCTTTGTTCCACCTCAATTCAGTGTTAACATGAACATCTATAGTTAAGCAGTGCGTGCTCGCTTTTGCAAGGATAAATTCAGCCATTCACGAAATCCACGGCGCAGTGACTGCGTGGTTAATTATTTCATTGAAGTCTTTCTTTTCCGCATTATAGCGCCGTTTCTTTGGCATTACGACTTTAACGATTTCTTTGTATTTGCCGACACGCAGTTCCTTGGATGACAAAATGGCGGTCAAGGAATCATACGCTTTTTCGTCGGACTTGAGCTCTTTATCTTGCTTATTTAAGGCGTCATCCCATACGGGACCGCCTGTGAAGTGCCAGAGGATTTTGGATACGGTTCTTGGACGCGGCATGGATGCGTTCCTTTCGCTTTTCTATTCGGTTACGAGTCCGATGAGTTTGGCGTAGCTGTCGACGACGTCGTAGTTGACTTCGGAAGAGGTGATCTTCTTGAAGAACTTGCGGGCGCAGTCGATCTTGGCTTGCTCGATGCCGCGGAGCTCCAGGGAGGACATAGACCCCTTGGTCTCTGCCACAAAGTAGATGTGGCGGACGCGTCCCTGTTTGAAGCTGATGGCCCAGTCGGGGTTGTAGTCGCCGACAGGTGTCGGGATGCTGAATCCCTTGGGCAGTTTGCCGTAGACGACTACGTCGTCGCTAGTATCGAGCTGCTTGGCAAAGGTGAGCTCATTTGCAGAGTCCGCATAGACATAATCGTAAATATGTTTGCAGACCTCAAGCACCTTGCTCTGGTCGGTCCGGTTCCCGACGGTGAAAATGTCGGTGCTGTAGCTCTCCTGCAGGGGCTCGTAGGTGAGATGCTCGATGACCATCGTGGCCTTCTGCTCGTTGATGGCGCTGCCGACTTTGCGGATGAAGTCTTCGGGGTTCCTGCGGAACTCGTGGAAGATGGCCGGGGACATGCCTTTGAGGATGGCTGTGACCGTCTTGCGCGTCAGATGCGTGTCGGCGGCCAGTTTGCCGATGAGGTCGTATTTTACGGCGGAGTGAACCGTTTGGTCGAGGTGGTCGGTGTGATGCTCGCGGAGCGAAAAACCGGTCTTTTGGATCAGGTCGTTGTAATCAAGCTCGCCTTTCTGCTCGGCATTCTGGACGGTGTAGGTGAGTCTCTGGACTTTGAAGCCGTCGGCGGAGTTGAAGAGCGTGACGCACTTTCCGATGAGTTCATCCGAGTCGAAGTCGACCGCGTAGACCGCCTTGCGGTTGATCCGCTGCCAAAGCTCCTGCCACTCTTTTTTCTCGAAGTTCGCGTTGAGGTTGTTGACCGGTGTCTTGCGGTCGTCGCTGACGGACGGCATACTCGCTTCATTGAAGACGCTGTCGACGAGCTGGATGACCTGTTCGCGGTAGGGTTCAAGCTCCGGCGGCAGAGGCGGCAGCGTGCCTTGCTGGCGGGCCTCGTGATACGCGGGGGTGATCTTGTCGTCAATATCGGTGTAGTCGTTCTTCACCAGGTAGCGGACAAGTAGTTTGGCCATTTCCTGCGTGACCGGGATGCGCTGCTCATCAGCCGTGATGATGACCTTACCCTCAAAGTAGGTTGCGTCGGCCTTGCGCGGACGGGCGGAGAGGGCTTCGACCATCTCGCGCTGGAGACCGTCGGCAAAGTCCTTGTAGCTCTCGCTGGCAATCACGGTTAGCACGTTGATCTGGTGCACCGTGGCGGGATGGTCCATACGGTCGCCATCCTGGTTCACGCAGAGGCGCATGCCGCGCCCGACCTCCTGGCGCTTGGTGATGGTGCTCTCGCTGTGCTTGAGGGTGCAGATGTTGAAGACGTTCGGATTATCCCAGCCTTCGCGCAAGGCGGAGTGGGAGAAGATAAAGCGTACCGGCTCCTCAAAGGCGAGCAGGCGCTCCTTGTCCTTCAGGATCAGGTCGTAAGCATCGGCGTCGTCAGACTCGTCGGACTTCTTGCCCTTCGCGGGATCGGTCAGACGCTTGGTCTTCTTGTCGATGGAGAAGTATCCGCTGTGCGTCTTGTCAACGGGGATGGCCTTGACGTAGTTCATGTAGTCCATCGATGGCGTATCGATCAGACTCGGGAGGTTGTTGATAACGTCCAGATACTCTTCTTGGAAGATGGCGGCGTAGTCGCCGGGTTGCTCGTTGCCTGCATCGTCGTAGAGCCGGTATTTGGCGACCTGGTCGATAAAGAAGAGTGAGAGCACTTTGATGCCCTGACCGTAAAGGACGTTCTCTTTGCGGACATGCGCAATGATGGTCTCGCGGATCTGGATGCGGCGCAGCGCCGCCTCGGAGATGTCGCCGGACGCTTGCCCGAGTTCCAGCTCCATCCCGTTTGTAAAGGTGACCTTGCCCACAGCCGCATCGATGTTGCTGATAACGCAGCGCTGGTACTGGTCAAGATTGTTCGATAGCGCATACAGGTTGGAACCGCAGTCCAGCCGCTGGAGCTTGCGCGCAATACCGCCCGCCTGCCGGACTTCGAATTCCAGACGGGCCAGCGGCGGCTTGTTCTTTGCAACCTCGATGCCGTCCAGATAGAGATAGCCGTGGGTCCCCGCCAGCCCTTTGGTCTCGATCCCGCGGACGGAGATTTTCTTGACCAGCTTCTGGTTGTAGGCGTCCAGCGCGTCCAGCCGGTAGATCTTGTTGTGCTCCTTGCGGTGGGTGGCTGAATAACGCAGAATGAAGAGCGGCTCGAACCGCGCGAGCGACTCCGTCGTGGCAGGCCCCTCCATCTTCTGCGGCTCGTCCATGATCATGATCGGGCGGTTGC
>CAZMLC010000054.1:0-1493 GCA_964567125.1 uncultured Akkermansia sp. | reverse complement strand
GTGGCAGGCCCCTCCATCTTCTGCGGCTCGTCCATGATCATGATCGGGCGGTTGCGCTTGATCACGTCAATCGGCCGTCTAGATTGGAAATCGTCCAGCTCCTCATAGATGCGGCGGGCGTCCTGTCCGCGGGCGTTGAACGCCTGGACATTGATGATCATGACGTTGATGTTGGCGTCGGACGAAAATTGCTCCAGATGGTGGAGCTGCTTGGAGTTGTAGATGAAGTACCGCACGCGGCGGCCGTATTGCTCAAAGAAATGTTCCGCCGTGATCTCGAACGACTTCGCGACGCCCTCGCGGATCGCGATGGAGGGTACGACCACAATGAACTTTGACCAGCCGTAGGCCTCGTGAAGTTCGAACATGGTCTTGATGTAGCAGTAGGTCTTGCCCGTGCCGGTTTCCATCTCCACGTCGAGGTTCACGGCGCAGATGGAGGTCGTGACCAGATCTTTCGAGAGCGGAATATTCTGCCGCTGCTGCACCGACTGGATGTTTTCAAGAAACGTGACCGTGGACAACTTTAACTCGGCATTCTTGAAACCGTCGAATTCAACGGTGCTGCCCTGCTTACCTGGGTCGATTTTGTATGTGACTGGTAATGCGTTTTTTGGTGGCTGACCCGCAAAACAGGCCACCACCGCATTCACCGCGTTCGCCTGATACGGCTGATGTTTGAATTTCAGTTTCATGGCTTAGATGGTCTTCACTTCCGTGTTCGGGGCGAGCTGCTTGAAGATCTGGGTGACGTTCAGCTTGGTGCTGTCCTTGGCAAAGGATCGGTCCAGGAAGACCGCCCTCAGCGGCTTACGCGCAGCCAGCTCACGGATCAGCGCTTCGGGAATATCCGCCGCGAAGCAGGCGATCAGCACATTCTGGTCCACCACGTAGACCGTCTTGCCGCCGACCTTCTCCTTGGCGATTGGCAGGGCGAGGTCCAGCCCGCAGTCCAGGAAGACCTGGAAGAGCAGGTCTTCCGCGGTCCTGTCCTCCTTGATGGCATCCGCGAACAAATCCAGTTTGTCCTGCTCCAGCGCATCCGGCGTATAGTACACATCCTTCATGTTCGAACTGTCCAGCTTGAAGACCCGGAAGCCGATGTCGATAGCGTGGTTAGTGGTTAGTGGACAGTGGTTAGTGAATTTGTAAGCGCATGGAGCATTTTCCCCACTTCCTGAATCAGCGCCATCGCTTCCGAAATGTCCGTATCGGCAAGGTATCCCACTTTCACGCAGAGCAGCAGTTGGGTTTCCAGCTCCGCCTTGCTTCCCTTGGCTATCGACAAAAACTGAATGAACTCCTTTGTCGAGTTGCGCGCCTGCCCCTCCGCTATGTTCGACGGGATTGATAGTGCCGCTCTCCTCATTTGGTCGGACAGGGAAAACATCTCCTCCTTCGGCAACTTCTTCACGATTGAAAAAATCAATTTGGCGGCATCCATCCCCTTTTGCCAAACAATCAGCTCTTGATAGCTCTTTACAACCATACTT
>CAZMLC010000053.1:18179-20434 GCA_964567125.1 uncultured Akkermansia sp. | reverse complement strand
GGTGAAGAGGAAGAACTTACCTTGCTCCTGCATCGCGAACCCGCAGTTATACCCTACAGAACCTTGCAGGACGCGCCGCCAGGCAAAGCCCCCTGAATTTGTGCGAAACGCAGCGGCCACGAAATAGGTGTAGGGCGTATTGGTGGCGCTCCATCCTGTGACCATGCCGTCTTTGGTCCCGATTGCCTCGAAGCGCAGGGCCGGCAATCCATTCACGGCATTTGTGACCCAGGCAGGCTGCGCCCCCGACGAAGGCTGCGTCGCGTGGCGTCCGTTGCCGGATTGATCGGTCCATGTGGAGACAAGGCCCGAGCCATTGGCGGTGATACCCTGTCCGGCATCCAGCCAGAGTCCGCAATTCGGCAGATCAGTAGGACGGAAAGCCATGCGGCGCGGATCGAGCGCGGGATTCTTCCAATACAGGGTAATCACCGTGCTGCGCTTCAAGGCCGGCACCTGGACCCAGATGTGTGATACGCCATTGGTATTCCATGTCTCAATCTCATGGTTCAACCGAGCTCCAGTCGCATCGGTGAAGAGCAGATCCGCGCCACCTGCTGCGCAATCCGCATAATGGAACCGGTTGTTTCCACAGCCCTCACTCACGTTGATCAACGCCGGGAAATTGGTCAAGGTGGAAGCGCCTTCATACCCTTTGAAACGGATCGGCATGAACCGCTGCCATGCACTCAGGTCAAGCGCGCTGTCTTTGCACAGGACAATGGTATTCCCTTCGCGCACCGGGCGATAATTGCCTGGACCCTCGACCTCCCAACTGGAAAGATCGGTTGCCCCCGACAAGGAACTCGCCTCGATAATGCGAACGCGGTCCGGGCAGTCCGCCTCGGAAGCCGCAACGACTTCAATGACCATATGCGCCGGCACAACAGCGCCCACATTGAATTTGACGCAATCGTTGGTCTGCGCGGTAACCTGACACCGCAAGCGGACGCTTCCAAGTCCTGCACCCACCGCATACGTCAGGCAGCCGATGCCGCCATTCACCGCAGGATCACCCGGAGAAATAATCGCCCCTTCATATTGCAGCACAGAACCGGATGATGTCACCACGCCCGTGCCGCCCAGCGTGCCGCCGGGCATGACCATCACGCGTCCTGTGCCCAGACCGTTCGTCGCCGTGCAGTTGGCCAACGCAATGCCGCCGTCAACCGAGAAATTTCCCGTAAACGTGCTGGGCCGGGTAAACCGCCACAGGCCGCTCTTGACATTGACAAAGAGGGCATTGGCACCTCCCGGCGCATTGGCAAGCGGCGTAGCAATGGTGTTGATCCCGGTTGACGTCCCGCCCAGGGAAAGGTAGGCGAAGCCCGCCTGCGGAGCATCCGCCGCAGCCCACGCGCCATTGAACGTCAGCGCGGCACCGGCGGGACTGTTGTTCTCAATGGAGGCGCGGCGGATAAAGGCAAAGGGCCGGTCCGTCGCCGCTGAGGTGCTCCCCACATACCGCAGTCCGCCACTATGACCCATGCGCCGATTGCCCAGGACAATGACTGCATTGCTATCCGCGCCCGCGCCCAACGAACTGGGTTGTCCGCTATCGGCCAGCGTGGTCACCTCAGCCGTGCCGCCCTTCAGCAGCACCGCACCGGTGAAGGTATTGGTCGCGCAGGTCAGACTCAGTGTCCCTGCATAATCCGCACCGAGTCCAAGCGCAAGACCGCCTGCGCCTGAAAGAAGCCCCGCGAGCGTCAGGCGCTTGCCTGTACGCACAGAGAACGTATGGGCGCCTATGGGCAACGCGGTGTCGAGACCCCACAGCACATCTCCGCCCGAATTGCAGAAGAAACCGTTATTCAGGGTCACTGGATTACCCGCAAACTGCCAGGCTAAATCCCAGACCATCACGCTATCCAGCGTCAGCCCCGCAAGATCGTTGACGGAACTCGTCTGCCGATTGGCGTTAAACGCAAGCATCGGCGTAGCAGGCATGGATTGTGCCCAGTTCGCGCTCTCGCTCCAGCGGTTGTTGGCACCGTTTCCGCTCCACACAGGACCTGAAAAGCCTTCGCTGGTAATGGCGTAGCGCGCAGTCAGATAACTCTCCACCTGCTGCCGCTCTTCATCGGCAAGCGCGCGATTATAAGCAATCACTTCGGAGATCTGCACATCGCCCTCATCCGAATACCCATCGACGCTGCCGATGCTCAGACGACCGGGAGCGACGTTTTTCGAAGAATCGCCCGTCAGGTCATATCCATTCACGTAAAAAAACTGGTTGCTGACCGCATTCAGGG
>CAZMLC010000053.1:15135-18079 GCA_964567125.1 uncultured Akkermansia sp. | reverse complement strand
CTCACTGGCCTGTAACCACATCACGCATCCCGTCAGGTCTGTGGGATCAAACCCCCATGTAAGATGCGGCATAACAACGATCCATGCGAGCCCACACACAGCCCGAATCCTTTTTCCTGTCTGCATAAAAAGAACCTCCTTCAATTTTGAGAGTGTTCCCGATTTTGAAGGCTCTGTTATAGTATACATAATAGACAAAATCAAGCCTTTTCTTTATGTGATTTTGACAATTGATTCAGGTGCACCATCGGATGCGCGAAATTACCCCGCAGGGTCCGATCTATACCGGAAAGAGCCCCAGCCCTGCTTTTGCCGGATGGCCGAGCTGATAACCAATCAAACCCTTCGCTTTTTCACAGATGCTCTTTCCTCCTTGACTTCACGTGTATATTCTTCTACGATTTTTCATAAGTCACGTACTTGTAATGCGTTTCAGATTTTTTACCGGTTCATCCGTCCAGAAAACGCCGTACAACATTGTGCCTTTTTTCCTTTTTTATGTGTAATATTGGCCCATCTTCGGCGCAAAGGACTCACGAATGAAAATCGGCAAGAAAATTATTTCCGCAACCCTGTCAGGCAGTGCCATCATGGCCGTGCTCGGCCTCATCGCGATCTACGCCATGGTCGCGATTCATGCGCATCTTGAAACCATCCATACGCATTCCGTACAAATGGAGAAACATGCGGATCTGCAGATTCAGGTGGGAAAACTCCTGATGCCGGTCAACGACTACATCATCACGGCCAATCCCAAATACAGCGAGGAATACCGGAAGCAGGCGCAGGAGTTGCGCGAACTTTTAATCCAGCTGAAAGCGGACACCTCCCTGACGCAGGAAGAGAAGCTGTTGCTTGAACAGTTTGAGACCAAATTCACGGGCGTCCATGCTGCAGCGGAAAAGATTTTCGCGATGCCGATTCAGGCGGGCAACCCCGAAGCTGCCAAGCTCATGGAAGAGATGGACTACCTGCACGGATATCCTTCCATCTCGCTTGCAGAAAAACTGCATGATCTGGGCCGACAGCAGATCGACACTGAAGCGAAAAATTCGCGCACGGTCTACAACAGCCTCATCACGACGGTCATCTTCAGCGTCCTGCTCGGCTTAGTCATCGCGTTTAGCGCCGGCTATCTGATTGCACGCAATATTGCTGCCGCAGTCAACACGCTTGTGAAGACAGCCGAAGCCGTTGCCAGCGGTGATCTGGAGATGCACATTGATGTTTCCGGCAAGGATGAAGTCGGCATTTTGGCCCACGCGTTTAAAAACATGGTCGAGACCTTCAAGGGCGTCGTCAAGCAGGCGAACGCCGTGGCCAAGGGTGACTACAACGTCACCGTGCAGCCCCGTTCAGAAAAGGATGAACTCGCGCATTCCCTCGCGCAGATGACCCGTTCCCTGCGCGACACCACCGCGGCCAATGCACGGCAGAACTGGCTGAAGACCGGGCAGGCCCAGTTGAACGACAGCATCCGCGGCGATCTGGATCTCGAAGCGATCAGCCGGGCGCTGCTGGGCTTTCTTGCAACGTATCTGGATATCAAGGTCGGCGGCCTCTTCATCCTGGAAAATGAGACCCTCAAATTGCTCGGCACCTATGGGTACAGGAAACGCAAAAATTTATCGTGTGAATTTAAAATAGGTGAAAGTCTGGTCGGACAAGCCGCGCTTGAAAAGAAAAGGATCCTGCTGACCAATGTGCCCGCGGATTATGTCTACGTCAACTCGGGCCTCGGCGAATGCGTTCCCCGCAACATCGTCGATCTGCCGCTCGTCGCCGGCAACCAGCTCGTCGGCGTACTGGAGCTCGCCACCGTGAAGGAGCTCGACAGCCAGACCGAAGAATTCCTGGACATGATTGCCGAAGGCGTTGCCATCGCCATCGCCTCAGCCAATGCGCGGGTAAAGATGCGGCAGTTGCTCGAACAGACCCAGCAGCAGGCTGAAGAGCTGCAAGCCCAGCAGGAGGAGCTCAAGGTCGCGAACGAAGAGTTGCAGACGCAACAGGAGGAACTCAAGGTCGCGAATGAAGAGCTGGAGGAGCAGACCAAGGCGTTGAAGATTTCGGAAGCGCAACTGCAGTCCCAGCAAGAGGAGCTGCGCGTCACAAACGAGGAATTGGAAGAGCGGACAAAAGCCCTTGAGGAACAGCGCAATTCGATCAGCCGCAAGAACGAAGAGCTGAATAGAGCCCGGCTGGAAATCGAAAAGAAGGCCGAGGATCTCGAACTGGCCAGCAAGTACAAATCCGAGTTCCTTGCCAACATGTCGCATGAGCTGAGGACGCCTCTCAACAGCATCCTGATTCTCTCGCAGCTGCTCGGGGAGAACAAGGAGATGAACCTGACCACCAAGCAGCAGGAGTTCGCCAAGACGATCCACTCTTCGGGAGCGGATCTCCTTGAGCTGATCAACGAGATCCTCGACCTCTCAAAGGTTGAAGCCGGTAAAATGGAGATCCGGATCGAAGAGACCGGATTGCGCGAATTGCGCAATGACCTGCACCAGCTCTTCGAACAGACTGCGCAGAAGAAGAATCTGGACTTCACCATTGACATCGAGCCTGGCCTGCCGGGAACGATCCAGACCGATCCTCAGCGCCTGAAACAGATCCTCAAAAATCTCCTTTCGAACGCGTTCAAGTTTACGGGGAAGGGTTACGTCAAAGTGATTGCAGGACGCCCCGGCGCGGATGTTGACCTCTCGACGAGCGGACTCCACCCGGCAAGTACCGTGGCATTCTCGGTCATCGACAGCGGCATCGGCATTCCCGACGCCAAAAAGAAAATCGTGTTCGAGGCCTTCCAGCAAGTGGATGGCGCGGTCAACCGCAAATACGCGGGGACCGGTCTTGGCCTGACCATCTCCAGGGAAATGGCCAAGCTCATCGGCGGTGAAATCAAGATGGAGAGCACCTTAGGCAAGGGTTCGGTCTTCAC
>CAZMLC010000053.1:6692-15035 GCA_964567125.1 uncultured Akkermansia sp. | reverse complement strand
TCATCGGCGGTGAAATCAAGATGGAGAGCACCTTAGGCAAGGGTTCGGTCTTCACCGTCTATATTCCGGAAGTCCTCACCAAAAAAGGGCCGCAGAAGCGTGACACGCTCCTGGCGGCTGAATGTGAGCAGCGGATCGAGGACATCAAGCAGATCGTAAAACGGGCGCATGATGCCAAAGAGCAACACCTGCAATCCGTTTCTGATGACGACGTGCAGCACCCCGCGAACGCACCTGCGGCCGCAACGCAGGAGAAAAATACCGGGGCCCAGGGCAAGCTGCTCCTGATCGTCGAGGATGACCCGCATTTCGCCAAGATCCTCTCCGGATTTGCCGCGGAACGGGGCTTCACCTGCGTCACCAAAATGACGGGCGAAGACGCGCTTGCCTTTGTCAAAGGACAGAAACCCAACGCCATTATCCTCGATCTTCAGCTACCGGGCATCGATGGCTGGACCGTTCTGGAAAATCTCAAGTCTTCCACGGAAACACGGCATATCCCCGTGCATATCATGTCGGTGTCCGAGAGTGCCCATGAGGCGCTCAAGCGCGGCTCCATCGGCTTCCTCACGAAACCGGTCAGCAACGCGAGCATCTCCGAAGCGCTTGAACGTATCGAATCGGTCATCAGCAAGTCCGTCAGCAAGCTGCTGCTTGTCGAGGACGACCCTAATCAGCGCACCAGCATCATTGAACTGATCTCCTCCCCCGATGTCGAAATCACGGCTGTCGGCAAAGGCGCGGAAGCGCTTGAGGCCTTGTGCAAGCAGCATTTCGATGCCATGATCCTCGATCTGGGTCTTGAGGACATGAACGGATTCGAACTGCTCGCAAAAATCAGCAACGACGAGGCCGTGCGCGACATCCCGATCATCATTTACACGGGGAAAGACCTCAGCGATGAAGAGGAGGCTGAGCTGCGCAAATATGCAGAGTCGATCATCGTAAAAGGCGTCCGCTCGCCGGAACGGTTGCTGGATGAGACCAGCCTCTTTCTCCACCGCATTGAAAAGGATCTCCCCGCCGACCAGCAGAAGATGCTGCGGATGGCCCGCGATAAAGACGCCGTATTCAAGGATAAGACCGTGCTGGTCGTCGATGACGACATGCGCAATGTCTTCGCCCTTTCCAGCGTGCTGGAATATGCTGGACTCAATGTGATCGTGGGGAGAAACGGACGTGAAGGCATAACCAAGCTTGAAGATAATCCCAAGACGAACATCGTGCTGATGGACATCATGATGCCTGAAATGGATGGGTATGAGGCGATGCGCGAAATACGCAAGCGCAGCGCATTTTCCAAGATACCGATCATCGCGTTGACCGCAAAAGCGATGAAGGGCGATCGCGCGAAATGCATCGAGGCCGGAGCCAACGATTATCTCTCCAAGCCGATTGATACGGACAAATTGATCTCGCTCTTAAGGGTCTGGCTTTACCAATGAACCACGAGGATATCGAGATCAAGTGCCTGCTTGAAGCCCTCTTTGAGAAATCAGGGCATGATTTCCGCAACTATTCCCAAGCGCACATCAAGCGGCGCATCAAGCATGTGCAGGCGCTCAACAACCTGCCCAACATCTCGCAGATGATCCACCTGGTCATCCATGACGATGCGTTCATGGAGAGCCTGCTGCACCAGCTCTCGATCAACGTGACTGAAATGTTCAGGGATCCGGGATTTTACGCCGCGCTCCGGCAAAAGGCCCTTCCGATTCTGGCGACGTGGCCGCATGTGAAGATCTGGCATGCGGGATGCGCCAGCGGCGAGGAGGTCTACTCCATGGCCATCCTGCTGAAAGAAGAGGGACTCTACGAACGATGCAAACTCTACGGCACGGATTTTAGTCCGACCGTACTGGAAGAGGCGCGCAAAGGCGTCTACAAAATCGAGAGCCTCAAAGGGTATACCGAGAACTATATCCGGTCCGGAGGTAAGGAGTCCTTTTCCGACTATTATACCGCGAATTATGACTATGCGCTGATCGACAAATCCCTCAAGAATAACATCATGTTTGCGGAGCACAACCTGACGCTGGATTCCGTCTTCAGCGAAGTAAACATGGTTGTCTGCCGCAACGTCATGATCTATTTTGACCGGACCCTGCAAACCAGGGTCCTGAAGCTGTTCTGGGAAAGCCTTTGCCCCGGCGGCCTACTGTGCTTGGGCAATAAGGAATCGATCAGCCCTGAGTGTAAACACCTTTTCGAGCCTATCGATGAAAAGGAGCGGATCTTCAGGCGAAAATACGAATGAACCGGCAATACAGAGCAGTTGTAATCGGGTCTTCGGCAGGTGGTCTCATGGCTTTGAAAACCATATTGGGACTGCTGAAGAAGGAGCTCTCTGTGCCCATCATTATCGTTCAGCATACCGGTCCGAACGCCGGCGACTACATGGCGCGTCATCTGGATGCCACATCGGCCCTGAACGTCAAGGAGGCCGATGAAAAGGAAAAGCTGATGCCCGGCACGGTCTACATCGCGCCAGCCAACTACCACCTGCTTGTCGAGTCCAACGAAACCCTGTCGCTTTCCCTCGACGAGCGCGTCAATTATTCACGCCCTTCGATCGACGTCCTTTTTGAATCCGCCGCGGATGTCTTCGCCGCCGATCTGATCGGCATTGTCTTGACCGGTGCAAACAATGACGGCAGCAAAGGGCTGAAATGCATAAAAGAGGCGGGCGGCCTCGCCATTATCCAAGCGCCGGAATCGGCGGAGGTCCCGGCCATGCCGCAATCGGCGCTTGAGGCTGTCGGCAATCCGGATTACGTGCTAACCCTTGAAGGTATCGCCGCAGTGCTGAATAGGATCTGCTAAAATGGCTGAGAAACCCAATGTTCTGATTGTCGACGACCGGGAGGAGAATCTCATCGCCATGGAGGCGTTGATCTCCGAGCTGGACGTCCGCATCCATACAGCACGATCGGGGAACAGCGCCCTCTCCATGATGCTGGACCACCCCTATGCACTGGTCCTCATGGATGTCCAGATGCCGGAGATGGACGGCTTTGAAACAGCCGAGCTCATGCGCGCGAAAAGGAACACGCAGCACGTCCCGATCATTTTCGTGACCGCCATCAGCCACGAACAGAAATATATTTTCAAGGGTTATGAGCTCGGTGCCGTTGACTACCTTTTCAAACCCATCGATCCCACGATCCTCAAAAGCAAGGTCAGGGTCTTCATTGAGCTCGACCGTCAGAAACGCCTCCTCAGAGAACAGGCCGACCATCTCAAGGCTGTGAACACCAACCTCGACCGGATGAATCGCGATTTCCAACGCGAAATTCAGGAGCGCAAGGAGGTCGAGAAGGCCCTTGAAAATGCAATCAATCGCACCGTGTCCCTGGCCGAGGAGGCAAAATCCGCGAACGAAATGAAAAGCTCCTTCCTCGCGAATATGAGCCATGAGATCCGGACCCCCATGAACGGGATCATCGGCCTCTCCTCCCTGATGATGGACACGCCGCTGGACAATCTGCAGCGGGAATATATTGAAGCGATCCATTTCAGCGGCGAATCGCTGCTGGATATTCTCAACGATATTCTGGACTTTTCCAAAGTCGAAGCCGGCAAGATCGAGCTGGAGTATCATGACTTCCACCTGGAAACCCTGATCGAGGAAGTCGTCGCTGTCATGACAACACGATCGCTCAACAAAAACGTCGAGATCGCCTACCTGATCGACCCTGACGTGCATGATTACATCCGCGCGGATTCCACGCGCATACGGCAAGTGCTGATCAATTTCATCAGCAACGCCATCAAGTTTACCGAAAAAGGCCATGTCCTCGTCAGTGTCTCCACGCTCACCGAAAACGATAAACGCATACTCAAATTCTCTGTCCTCGACACGGGTATCGGCATTCCGCACGATAAAAAGCATCGCCTCTTCACTGCGTTCAGCCAGGTCGATGCCTCCACCACGCGCAAATTCGGCGGAACAGGCCTGGGGCTCGCCATCTCCAAACGCTTCACCGAACTCATGGGCGGTGGAATCGGCTTTGAAAGCGAACTCGGCAAAGGGTCCTGTTTCTGGTTCACCGTTCCCGTCACCGACCAGCACGAGACCGCACCGCTCGCCGACAACACCGCGGATTTCAAAGACAGCCGCATCATCGCCGTCGAGAGCACGACGTTTGGCCGGATGATCCTCAAAGCCCGCCTGGCATCGCTTTCATGCGCATCGACGATCGTCTCCACGGCCGATGAATTGTGGGCGCATCTGGAACGCGCAGCGAAAAACAAGATGCCCTATACGATTGCCGTGCTGGATATGCAGATTCCAGACAGGGATTGCACCACGCTCGTGCAAGACATCCGGAATAACCCGGACTTCAAGGACACCAAACTCGTCATGCTCGCCCCGATCATACGCAAAGACTACCTTTCGCGTTTTGCGTCCATCGGGTTTAATGCGTACCTGAGCAAACCCGTCAAACGATCCCAGCTCGTACATTGCCTGAGCGACGTGATAAATCCTGGCAGGAAAGCAGGCGTACCGGCTACGAAAATCGCAACAACCGCCTACACCGCGCGACGTCCCCGCGTGCTTCTCGCCGAAGACAATGCGGTGAACCAGAAGGTAGCGGCCGGTATCTTCCGGAAACTGGGATGCCAGATTGACATCGTTGCAAATGGACAGGAAGCGGTTGACACGCTGAACGAACACACCTTCGACATCGTCATGATGGACATCCAGATGCCTGTGATGGACGGGTATGAAGCAACCGCCATCATCCGCAATGGCAACGCGCGGATCTGCAACCCTACCATTCCCGTCATCGCCATGACCGCGCACGCCTTTAAGAGCGACTTGGAAAAGTGTCTCGCTTCCGGCATGAATGACTATGTGACCAAGCCGGTAACGCCCAAATCGTTAGCCGATGTGCTGAAAAAATGGCTCCCCGCGGCAACCAACGGACAACCGTCCGCCGCTGATTTTCAGGAAAAAGAGACCAGCGCCGAAAGCCTACCATCACCCGCGATCTGGGACGAAGCCGGCATGTTCGAACGCCTTATGGACGACAAGGAACTCGTCGCCATGATTCTTGATGAGTTTCTGTCCGATATGCCGCGCCAGATCGAAGCCCTCCGCCAAGCTCTGGCCGCCGGCGATAGCGCAAGAGCCCAACGCCAGGCGCACACCATCAAAGGCGCAGCCGCCAACGTCGGCGGCCAGACCATCTGCACCATTGCGACCGAGATGGAACAGGCCGGACGGAGCGGGGATCTGGAAGGTCTGGCGCTGCGTATGGAGACGCTTAGCGCCGCATATGATGTATTTAAGCAGCATACCGCATATCGAAAAGAAGGATTTGCAAAAGGCAGCAGCGAAAGCGGCAAGGAGAATGTAACGTGAACGAAACAAAACCTAAAGCGACAGCCGTGGTCGTCAACGACCATTCCGCCCAGCTTCATGTGCTGTGCGCACTCCTGCGGAAGACCGATATCGAACCGCTTCCCTTTTCCGGTGTCGAAGCAGCTCTGAGCGCCATGGATCCGGAAAACCCGCCCAATCTGATCGTCACGGATCTCTATATGCCCGGTATCGATGGCTGGCGCTTCTGCCACCTGCTGCGCTCACTCGAATACCCCGCCTTCAACAAGATCCCCATCCTGATTGTTTCGGCCACGTTTGCGGGCGACCATCCGGAGCGCATCGCGATCGATGCCAAGGCCGACGCCTTTCTTTCCGTGCCCGTCAATGGCAAAGAGTTTACAACGCTGGCCCACGCCCTGCTCTCCGGCAATTTTACACGCCGCCTGCCGCGCGTACTGCTCGTTGAAGATGACGTGTCGCTCGCCCGCCTGCTCCAGCAGATTCTCGCCAACCATGGCTATGCGACCGATATCGCACACACGATTCGCGAAGCCATAGCGGCTTTTGATAAGAAATCCTATGATGTCGCTGTAATTGATTATTATCTTCCCGACGGTACGGGCGATATCCTGCTCGACGCCTTCCACGCTAAACGCCCGGAAGTGCCGGACCGCGCCGAAAAAACCGAGTGCGCCTGCGTGTTGATCAGCGGCGATATGTCGCCGGAACGCGCCCTGGACTGGATGCGACGCGGCGCAGCCGCCTATCTACACAAACCTTTCGCCCCCGAGACCTTGATCGAACTCTGCGTACGCGCCCGCCGCGAACGCACGTTGCTGCGTGCGGAGGATCTGCTTGAAGTGCGTACCCGCGAACTGCGTGAAAGCAAATCGCGCTATCGCGGCTTGTTCGCCGCAACACCGGACGGCATGTGGATCCATGCCATGGACGGCACCGTTCTCGATGCCAATGAAACCTTGTGCAACCGCGTAGGATTGCCGCGCGAAACGCTCATCGGCCGCAACATTTCGGAGTTTATCCCGACGCAGCGCACCGAGGGCGTGGACGAAAACATGCAGCACGCGCTTGAGGGCCGTCCGCGCGTTTTTGAAACCACCTGCCGTTCGGCAACAGGCATGCTCGTCGACGTGGAAATCCATGAAGTGCGCATTCCCTGGCAGGGAGTCCCCGCAGTCCTCAGCATCTCGCGCGATATTACGGAACGCAAACGCGCAGAAAAAGAGTTGCAGCAGACCAACCAACTGCTCGCCGCTGTGGTGGAACAGTCCCCGGTCCCCATGGCCATGGTCACGGCTAAAGATAACGTCATCCGGTTGATTAATGATGCCTGCCTGCGCTTTTTCGGCGTCCCTGACGCCAACTTCACGGGCCGGAGGCTAAGCGACGTTGAGTGGAGCTGGGTCGACCGGACCCCGGACGGAACCATTATCCCTCACGACGAAGAACCGATCGCAAAGGCCCTGCGCGGCGAGGCGGTCCACGCCCAGCTCATCCAGTTGACCGACAGCAAGGGAAATGTCCGCTGGTGCGAAGCCGAAGGTGTCCCCATCCGCGACTCTTCCGGCAACGTCATTGCCGGCTTCATCATCTTTCCTGACATCACCGCGCGCAAGCGGGCAGAAGAAGAAAAAGAGGAACTCCAGAACCAGTTCGCCCAGGTGCAGAAGATGGAGTCGATCGGTCGTCTGGCCGGCGGCGTAGCCCATGACTTCAACAATATGCTCCAGGCCATCTTGGGTCATGCCGAGCTGGCGCTCGAACGCGTCCTGCCGGACGATCCACTGCGCGAGGACCTCGAACAGATCCGCATCTCAGCCTGGCACTCGGCGGCACTCACAGGCCAGCTACTCGCCTTTGCCCGCAAACAGACCATCGCGCCAAAAGCGCTTGACTTGAACCAGACTGTCGCCGGCATTCTCAAGCTTCTGCAGCGGCTCATCGGCGAAGATATCAACCTGGTCTGGAAACCCGGTGCGAACCTTGGCAATGTTCTGGCAGATCCCTCGCAGATCAACCAGATTCTAACCAACCTCTGCGTCAATGCCCGCGATGCCATCGTAACCGCAGGTAAGATCACCATTGAAACGGACAATGCGCTTCTGGATGAAAGTTATTGCGCCCAGCACGCTGGATCAGCCCCCGGGGATTATGTCCGCCTGGCTGTCAGCGACAACGGCTGCGGCATGGATGCCGAAGTCCTGAGCCACCTGTTCGAACCCTTCTTTACCACCAAAGCGCGGAGCAAAGGAACCGGTCTGGGGCTCGCCACGGTCTACGGCATCGTCAAGCAGAACAGAGGCTTTGTCACGGTCAGCAGCGAACTGAACCTCGGATCGACCTTTACGATCTACCTGCCGCGTCATATCCCCAAAACACCACAGAAAACTGAACAGACTGCCGCCGCGACATCGGCCGCGAACGGCGAGACGATCCTGCTGGTGGAGGACGAAAAAACCATCCTGAAGTCGGTCACGCACATCCTGAAGGAGCTAGGCTACACCATGCTCTCGGCCTCCACCCCCGGCGAAGCCATCCAGCTGGCCAAGGAGTATTCCGGCAAGATCGATTTGCTCATGACCGACGTCATCATGCCGGAAATGAATGGCCGCGATCTGGCCTGTACGCTCACATCGACCTACCCAAACATCAAGCTCCTCTTCATGTCCGGATACACGTCCGATATTATTGCGCAGCACGGCGTATTGGACGAAGGCATGCATTTTATTCAGAAGCCCTTCTCGAAAGCGCTTCTGGCCGCAAAAATCAGCGAGGTTTTAAAATAACCGCGTCCCGTTGCTGCGCGCCTTCACACCCGCACGCAATAGGCTTGACCGTTCTGTGAAGTTTTGAGAATCTTTTGGCCTGCCTCCGACGATGTGAACATCGCCCGACGGGCAGGAGTTTTTGATTTTCCATCCAATCGCCCGGCAGCCCCGCTCCGAGCGATGACAACTGAATGTAGGAGAAGTTCCATGGCGCTGAATATTGTGACG
>CAZMLC010000053.1:4697-6592 GCA_964567125.1 uncultured Akkermansia sp. | reverse complement strand
CCGAGCGATGACAACTGAATGTAGGAGAAGTTCCATGGCGCTGAATATTGTGACGGATATCGATAATCGCGTGACCATCAAGCATGTCCTGATGAGCGTGTCGGACAAAACAGGACTCGATGTTTTTGTTCCCGGCCTAATCAAGGCCTGCCCTGAGGTCAAAATCTACTCCACAGGCGGCACCTACACCGCGATTCAGCAGATGCTTGGCCCGGACCTCGCAGCCCGCCACCTCGTCGCGGTCTCGGACTACACGGGCCAGCCGGAAATGCAGGGCGGTCTCGTCAAGACCCTCGACTTCAAGATCTACCTCGGCATTCTCAGCGAAACCTACAATGCCGCGCATCAGCAGGATCTCGCCCGCACGCAGGCCGTCGCGCTCGACATGGTCGTCGTGAACCTCTATCCCTTCAAGCAGACCATCGCCAAGCCGGATGTCACCCCGGAGATGGCCCGTACGAATATCGATATCGGCGGCCCCTGCATGGTGCGCGCATCCGCCAAGAATTACCTGCGCGTCTCGTCCGTCACGGATCCCGCCGACTACGCGCCGATCCTGAGCGAACTCGCGGCCAACAAAGGTGCCATCAGCATCGAGACGCGCCTCAATCTGATGAAAAAGGCCTTTGCCCATACCGCGCTGTATGACACCACCATCGCTGCCTTTTTCTCACAGGTCCAGGCTGCGCAACTGCCGTATACCTTCAAGAACTAACACCATGACGGAACTGCTCACGGAACTGATCCGCCGCACAACCAGCACGCTGCCTGACGATATTGAACAGGCGCTGCGGACTGCGGCGTCACAGGAGACGCCCGGCTCACAGGCCGCGCTCTTTCTGCATGCCATTCTCGAAAACATCGCGATGGCCCGTGCGCAGTCCATCCCGCTCTGTCAGGACACCGGCACGCTGACCTTCTTCTGGAAGGTGCCGCGCAAGACGGATCTGCAAAGCCTTGAAGACGCAAGCAAGGCTGCGGTCACGATTGCGACGCAGAAGGGCTGGCTGCGCCAGAACACGATCGAGACGCTGAGCGGGAAATCGATCCCCACCAATGTCTGCGCCGGCGCGCCCGTGAATCACTTTGAACAGCACGCGGGCGACGACCTCGAGGTGTGGCTGATCCAGAAGGGCGGCGGTTCGGAAAATATGAGCGTGCAGTTCAGCCTGCCCGATTCGGAGCTTGGCGCCGGACGCGATCTCGCCGGTGTGCGTACCTGCCTGCTGCATGCGGCCTGGAAGGCGCAGGGCTTCGGCTGTGCGCCCGGCATCCTCGGCGTCTGCATCGGCGCGGATCGCGGTGAAGGCTTCTTACGCGCCAAGCAACAGCTGCTGCGTCCGCTCACGGACGTCAATCCCGAGCCGGAGCTGGCTGCGCTGGAAGCGCGCTGCCTGAACGAGATCAACCAGCTCAATATCGGACCCATGGGCATGGGCGGCAAGACCACGCTGCTCGGCGTGAAGATCGGTGCGGCACCCCGCCTGCCTGCCTCGTATTTTGTGACGATCGCCTACATGTGCTGGGTCTGCCGCCGCCGCGGCCTGCGCCTCAGCAAAGCGACGCCCACCTGGCTGGGTTGAAGCGCCCTACTCGACGCGACACATCGCCCCTGTCGGACAGGCCTCCGCACAGGCGGCTAACACCTCTGCCGGAATATCGTGCCACGCGCGTCCCAGCGGCGGCGCGATCTGCGCATCAAATCCGCGGCCGCGAAAACTCGGTCCGACCGAAGCCTCCATGTTCTGCGCCGTCCGCACGCAGATGCCGCACAGCACGCAGCGCGAGGAGTCGAAGTGAAATCCCGGTGCGTCCACGCGTACAAGGGCCGCGACTCCGCCCGCATAGGTCGATTGCTTCGCCTGCACCGCGCCGCTCAGCGTGCGCAATGCGCA
>CAZMLC010000053.1:0-4597 GCA_964567125.1 uncultured Akkermansia sp. | reverse complement strand
CAGACCTTCTCACACGGCGCAGAACCGCAGATCACCGGATGCGCCTTGGCCAGCGCCTCGGCGTCAGCCCAGCGGCCTGCCACAATCAACGCCAGCATCTTCGGCACTGGCAATTGCGAGGGACACGCCATCTCGCAGGGCGCTTCGCAGTCAGCAGGATGGTTGCTCAGCAGCAGCTCCAGCGCCGCACGGCGTTGCGCCAGCACGCGTTCGGAGTTCGTCACGATCACCATGGATTCAACGGCGCGCGTCGCGCAGGCGGGATGCAAACGCCCCGTCGCGGTATCTTCAACCGTGCAGATTCCGCATCCGCCCACAGGATGGAGCCCCTCGCGGTAACACAAAACAGGGATCGTAATGCCACAGCGGGCAGCAGCAGCCAGAAGCGTGATCGGCGCTTCGGGCAACGTTATATTTTGTCCATCGATTGTCATCTTCACGCTTTCTTCAGAAAAAAGGAAATGATACATTAACACTATATTAAAAATTGTTCAAGGGGGATGCACATGAAGACGTTTCATGTGTGGAGCATCGTCATCGGGGGACTCGTTGCTTCACAGCTATGGGCGCAACAGACGCCAGAGGACCGTATTGCTCAAGGGCTGATTCCGAAAGAACGGCTCTGCCGGATGCTGTCTGCGCAACGCACGCAGTTCCAGAAATATCTGGCTGAAAACCGCGCACAACCGACTTCACTGCCCGCCACGTTTCAGCCCATCACCACGCCGCGTATCTACTTCACGAACGATGCCTACGAAATCACGGTCAACGTCACAGGACTTGAGCGGATCTACCTCGTCGCGGAAGGCACCATGGGCGGCGGTCATACGCTGTGGGGTGAACCCACGCTCATCGACGCGCAAGGCAACAAGACGCGCCTGACGGAGATCCCCTACATCATCGGACGCGTCGGCTGGGATGAAATCCGCGTTAAAGGTGGCAACCAGTACTGGATCCACAAAAAGCGCATGGACTATTCGATCTGGGCGCACGTCGACAGCTACATCGCCTATGCGCTCGACAAGAAATACACCACCTTCACCGCCAAAGTCGGCATTGCTAACTCGTCGGGCACGCCGCAGGCCTGGGCCTGCTTCAGCGTCCTCGCGCAGCTGAATGCGAAACAAGCTGACCGGCTTGCCGACGGCCTCCCGGGCGATCCGCGTCTGGAGACACTCCTGCCCGAATGGGAAGCGCTCGTCAGCGACGGCACACTCGACCGTACCAAATGGTTCCGCACTCAGGGACCCGGCGTGATCGTCGAGGCGATCACGAATCTGCTGGCGCGCTGCGCGAAAGAGGAGGACCTGGATAAACGCCTCGCGGAATTGAAGGCGCAGAAACCGGATGGCGGCGAACCCGAATGGCTCGTGCTCTATGTCGACACGCTCGAACGCAGCAAGAAGTATGCAGGCTTTGACCAGGCGCTGGAACAGCTCGACGCCACCTGCGCCTTTGTGGAGAGCGAAGGCGCGAACCTCGCCCCGCTCAAAAACGATATCGCAACCGTCAAGCAGCAGGCTGCGCAGGCGCGCGCCACCAGCCGCGACGCCATGCTGGCCTATGAACCGAAGATCGTCGCGCTCCGCCGCCGCGTGCTCTTCGCGCATCCGGCGACGAATTTCCGCGACCTGCTCGTGGATGTGCGCCAGCCGCCCATGTATTTCCACAACGTTGACCAATATCTCGGCCGCAACAGCCTCCCTGCGCCCGGCCTGGTCGTGCTCGAAGATTGGAAGGCGGAGAAGCCCGGCGAGCGCTGGCTGACGCGCGATGCGCTCCCCAAAGGCAGCACGCAGCATCCCGACCTTTCCTACGATGGCCAGCGCGTTCTCTTTTCCTTCTGCGACCACACCGAGAAGGAACTGATCAAGCGCCGCTTCCTCGTTTATGAAGCCACGCTCGACGGTCGTTCGATCCGGCGCGTCACCGGAACGCAGCGCGATCCGTGGGATACCACGCGCCGCGACGGCAACTTCACGGTCATGATCGAGGATTTCGATCCGCATTACCTGCCTGACGGTGGTTTTGTCTTCACCTCCACGCGCGCCCAGTGCATTGCGCGCTGCCATGCCGGCCGCAACGCGCCCTCCTTCCTGCTCCATCGCGGCGCGCTGGACGGCACGTCGATCCGCGCGCTCAGCTGGGGCGAGGCCAATGAGATCGATCCTGCGGTACTCAACGATGGCCGCATCATCTACAACCGCTGGGAATATGTCAACCGCCACGACTGCCTCTTCCACAAACTCTGGACGACCAATCCCGACGGCACGGGCGCAGCCAATTACTACGGCAACCTAACGCCCTTTCCGCAGTCGATCGCTGAACCGCGCGCGATTCCGAACAGCAGCAAGGTCATCGCCACCGGCACGGCGCACCACTCCTTCACTGCGGGCTCGATCATGCTGATCGATACGCAGAAGGGACTCGAAGGCCCTGATCCAATCTTCCGCCTCACGCCTGAAGCCAAATACCCGGAAGCCGAAGCCGATGGCTGGACCTCGGGCACGTACGTCTCGCCCTTCCCGCTTTCAGAAAAACTCTTCTTTGCCGGCTGGTCAGCAGGTCCGCACTTCCACCAAGGCTATTCGGTCGGTAACGAAGAGTCCGCAGCACGTCGGAAATACAACTTCCACAAGCTCTACCTGGTCTTCAACTACAACAACAAGGCCTATCGCGAACTGATCTACACGCCGCCGGAAAATTACGGCTGCTTCTCGCCGCAGCCGATCCGTCCGCGCGAGGTTCCGCCGATCCGTCCGACCGCGCTCAACCCGTCCGAGACCAACCGCACAGGCGCCTTCTACGTGCAGAATATTTATGAGAGCCAGCACGAAATCCCCGCAGGCTCCATCAAGTACCTGCGCATCAACGCACTCTTCAACCAGCTCACGCCGCGCGTACCGCATCGTGGCTGGATCATGGACGAGGTGACCAAAGGCGTGATCGGCACCGTGCCGGTGAACCCCGACGGCTCCGTGGCCTTCACCCTGCCTTCGCGCACGCCTGTCCAGTTGCAGCTGCTCGATGAAAACAAGATGTGCGTCATGAACATGCGCTCCTTCATCTACCTGCAGGACGGCGAACACACCAGCTGCGTGGGCTGCCACGACGACCGCCGCAAATCGCCGCTCGCCATGAATTATAGCAAGGCGAAGCCGCTCACACCGACGCCGATCCCGGGCCCGCGCGCGGAGACCGGCTTCAACTACGTCGCCACAGTGCAACCGGTCTTCGATCGCTACTGCATCCGCTGTCACGGCGCAGAGAAGACCGAAGGGAACGTTGATCTCACGGGCACCTATATCGAACGCGAAACCGAACGTTATCCCAGCGGCATTCTGCGCATGAGCAAGTCCTATGCCTTCTTCGTGACCAATCCGCGGTTTTACACAATGATGGATCGCAACCATGAGACCCCCTCGTCGAAACCGAAAGATTACCTTTCGCACGCCAGCGGACTTCCGGAATGGCTGCGTACGCACGGTAAAGCCAAAGGCGCTGAACTCGATCCGCAGAGCTGGGAACGCGTCATCACATGGCTCGATGTCAACGCGCAGTTCTATGGCAACTACAGTTTCAACCGCAACGAAAACCGCAAGCCCCATCCCGAAGGGGAAAAGGCGCTGCGCGAAGCCGTCAAAGCCGAGTTCGGCGAAGCCCTCTCCAAGCAGCCGTTTGAAACGCTGGTCAACAACAGCTGCATCGAAGAGAGCCGCATCCTGATGGCACCCCTCGCGGCTGCCGCAGGCGGCTGGGGACAGCTCACCAAATGGACCTCCACGCAGGATGCGGGCTATCAGGCCATGAAAGCCAAGGCCGAAGCCGCGCTGATCCCGCTGGCCGAACACGATGTCCACGGAACCTGTGGCAGGCCCAACGCCTGCCGCTGCGCCGCCTGCCGCGTCAAGGAAGTCGAAGACACCTTCCCGCGACCACAGTAGCAGGAAAGTTTCGTAAACCGTGTCCGTGCATGCGGAGCGACGTACCTTTTGTCGAGTGTCGCGAGTCGTACACGCAAATAACTTCTCCTTGCTTTATCAGGAACAGTGTGAAATCCTTTGAACGTCATTATTGGATTATCATTGAGGAGGTTAGATATGGCAGCACTTGTACTCAAGCAGTGGATGGCGCACGACAAACCTGTCGATTCGGCTGGAAATTATCTCGTCATCGCCGGACGGGAAAGCGGGGTGATCGCATGGTTTCTGGCGCGTGTAGGCATTGATCCGACGACCACGATCAAAGTCTCATTAAAACGGATTGAATTCCGCTCCTCATCGCTTTCAGGCACGAACAATCGTATCATTCCCCTGCACGGCGTCTGCTCGACCTACTATGGATACTATAAACCATGGAAGAAGGCACTAGGATTATTCGTTGTTTTTATGTGGCTGATCGGCTCTGCCATATTCCCCCTAATCATCAACACTGATTTGGCGAAACGTTCGCTCGGCATTTTCATGATTGCGACGCTCTGCGCTGCCGTCATCGCGCTCGCCTACTATTTCCTGAACAGGACGCTCACGCTGGGATTTGTCGAAAACAGCGGCGTGGTCAGCGGCATCATGTTCAAACGTTCTGTCATTGAAAACAT
>CAZMLC010000052.1:8994-21205 GCA_964567125.1 uncultured Akkermansia sp. | reverse complement strand
CGATTTCACACTTGACTCTTTTCGTGTGCATTTGCATGATAAACGCACCTGAATTGGTCATGCGACATGCATGACGTTGATCGTAAGGCCGTATAGCGTGAGCAAAGAAAATTAAGGAAGTTGTGTGGTTAAACGCATTACAGGGAGCATCATCCGTTTTCATATCTGTATCGCCTGTTGGTTCGGATTGATGTCGATTTCCGCATTGGCGCTGCTGGGGGCTGATCCCGTGCAGACCTCGCGTTCGGCAGGGTCATATACGGTGCGGCGCTGGACGCTGGACGACGGTCTGCCGGACAGTCAGATCTGCGGTGTGGTGTCAGGTCGCGAGGGTTATTTGTGGTTGGTCACGGCGCGCTTTCTGGTGCGCTTCGATGGTTTGCGTTTTACACCGATCCCTGTTCCGCTTTCCACGACGGGGGGACGCAACGAAGGGGTGTATCAGGATCGCAGGGGTGGTCTTTGGGTTTATGGCTATGCGGGCGTTGCGCGCTACATCGAGGGCGAAGGGTGGATGCGCGGCGAGCAGTTCGGCATGCCCAAGGGACGCGTGATTGCGGTTGCAGGAGGTGCAGATGGTCGGCTCTACTTTGCCCAGGAACATGCGCTTGTGGAGTGGCAGGAGGGACGCATCCGTTCTGTTTTGGATGGAGCCGCATTCCCATTGGAGACGGCGACGTTTCGTCAACTGGTTTGCGATGGAGAGGGAAGTCTCTGGATCGCCTATGGGGAGGGACTTTATCGCTGGGCTCCGGGCCGTGATGCCGCGCCGCGGCGGATGACCGAGGCGCGTGCGGTCTGGCAATTGCTGGCCGTAGGGACACGTGGCATGGTCGCGCATGGCGGGTCGCTCTGTTTACACTGGGATGGCCAGCAGTGGCATCGTTCCACGGAGGTGCGCGCCATCACGGCGCGCTGTCTGTTGCATGCACCGGATGGACGGTTGTGGATGGGACACGATGCCGGGATCGACGAGCATGTCGAGCAGGAGTCATCCCGACGTCTCCTGTATGGCCCCTTCCGCGTTTTGGCGTTGACGCTGGATCGCGAAGAAAATATCTGGGCGGCCACCACCGAGGGATTGATGCGCCTGCGACGCCGGGTTCTGCAAGGGATTCCCATGAAGGGCAATCCTGGCGCGGCGGAGGTCTCGGTGATCTGGGTGGAACCCGATGGACGCGTCTGGGCGGGATTGCGTGCGGGGGGTGTTGCGACCGGCGATGCAGAGGGCTTGGAGCCGCTGCTGGTGCCACCTGAGTTCACGGGCGTGGCGTTGAATGCGCTGTATCGCGAGGTGAATGGTACGCTGTGGTGCGGAGGGTTGGGCGGCAGCCTGTGGACGTTGCAGAACCAGAGTCTACAGCGGATTGCCGGTGCGGAGGCCGACGATGTGCAGGCGATTCTCGGCTCGGGCGGCCTTCCCGCGTGGATTGCCACGCGGCGCGGGATATTGACGTTTAATGGGGATAAGAACCGTTTGGTGGAGATGACCTGGCCCTTGGACGCAGTGCTTGCGCTGTGGCAGGATCCAGATGGAACGCTCTGGATGGGTCACGAGAGCCAGGGGCTCTCTGTGCTCTATCCCAACGGCAAGGGTGAAGTGATTCCTGAAGCGAAACTGCCAGGACGGACTGTACGTGCGATTTATCGCGATCGTCGAGGGGTGCTCTGGGTCGGAGGTCTGAACGGCCTGACCCGATTGGAAAAGGGGACATACTTTACTTTTCGGACTGCGCATGGACTGTGGAACGACTCGATCCGTCAGATCACGGAGGATGCCGATGGCTATGTGTGGTTGGCCACGGCGGGAGGCATCATGCGCATTGCCCAGCGCGAATTGGCCGAGGTCGCAAGTGGAAACAAGACCTTGCTGGATGTGCGGACTTTCGGCGAGGAGTCGGGGATGGAGCAACTGAGTTGCACCGGCGGTGTCTTTTCGCCCGCTGAAGGCGCATTGCGCAACCGCCTCTGGTTCCCGACGCGCGGCGGATTGCTGTCGGTCGACGCGCGGATGCTGCCGCCGTTGCGTCCTGCGCCGGATCTGCACGTGGTGGCGGTGGCGGGCGGACGGCTGGTGCAGATGAGAAAAGGCGATCGCGCCGCATGGTCTGTGGAGGCGGATAATCCGCGCGATGTACGCGTGGAGTATGCGGCGCTGGATTTTGCCACGCCGGAACGCGTGCGCTTTCGCTATGAATTGGAGGGGCCTTATCGCGTGCGTTCGGCATTGACGCAGGAGCGTAGCATGCTCTTTTCGCGATTGCCGACAGGCGATTATACCTTCCGCGTGACGGCCTGCAACGGGGATGGCGTCTGGAATCCGCAGGGCGTCGAGGTGACGTGGTCGGTCAACCCGTTTTTCTGGGAGACAATGGCCTTCCGCCTGTGGTGTCTGCTGCTCTGCGGCGGTGCCATCGCCGTGACGGTGCGTGCCGTTGAACGTCAGCGCGTGCGGCGTCGGTTACAGGTTGTGGAACGCGAGCAGGAGCTGGCGCGCGAACGAGCGCGTATTGCCCGGGATTTGCACGATGAGATCGGTGCGAAGCTGACGCGGCTTTCGTTGCTCGGCTCCATGGCCGCTGAGGATGCGCGTGGCGTAGAACCGCTCTGCCGCGAAGTCGAGGAGATGGCAGATACGGCGCGCGAGACGCATCGAGCCTTTGATGAAATCGTCTGGTCGGTCAGTCCGCGCAACGATACGGTGCGCAGCTTGTCGCACTACATCTGCAAATATGCGGAGGAATTCTTTGCAGGCACCCCCGTTGTCAGTTACTGTGAGTTGCCCGATGATCTGTCAGATCGTCCGATTGAACCGCAGAGTCGGCATCAGATGTTTCTGGCTGTGAAGGAGAGCCTGCACAACGTGTTAAAGCATGGGCAGGCGACGCGCGTTGATCTTGTGATTGAGCAGCGCAAAGGCGTTCTGCGCGTGGATGTGCGGGACAACGGTAAGGGGTTTGATCCTGTGGCCGCGCAGGCGCAAGGCGATGGCTTGCGCAACATGCAGGAACGCATGAAAGCGGTCGGAGGAACCTTGACGATCGAGAGTTGCGCAGGGGCAGGTTCGCATGTGGTGTTCAGCATACCCGTGGGAGAAGGTGATCATGGTGAAGAGCAATAACGAGCAGGGACGTGCAGGCGGAACAATTCGCGTCGCTGTGGTCGAGGACGACGCAAAGTTGCGTCAGACGCTGGAGGCGTTTATTAACCGGAGCGGCGACATGCAATTTGTGGCGGGGTATGGTTCTGCGGAAGCGGCTTTGGAAGGGCTTCTGGAAGATCGCCCCAATGTGGTGCTTATGGACATCCGGTTGCCGGGGATGAGCGGCATCGAATGTGTGTCGCGTCTGCGCAAGGTGTTGCCGGAGACCAAGGCGGTGATGCTGACCGCCTACGAGGACACAGACGATGTCTTCCGGTCACTGACTGTGGGCGCGTTTGGCTACATGTTAAAGAGTGCGGAGCCGCAACGCTTGCGCGAGGCGATTCGCGAAGCGCATCAGGGGGGCTCGCCGATTTCCGGCAGCGTGGCGCGAAAGCTGGTGGATTACTTCCATTCCGCAGCGGCGACACCGCAGGACAGCGATGCCTTGAATCCCTTGTCGCAGCGCGAAGTGGAGATTTTGCGTCTACTAGCCGCTGGTCATGCCTACAAACAGATTGCCGATGCGTTGGCGATTTCGATTAACACGATCCGTACGCATATCAAGCGGATTTATGAAAAGTTGCATGTGCATAGCCGCACGGAGGCGATCCGACTTTTTCAAGATAGCGGAGGGTCGGGGTATCACATCAATATGTGACAAGACAGCAGAGATTTTTTTATATACAGTAAGCACACTATTAATGGGTGGCCTCGGATCATGGGGCTTCTTCGTGTTGTGTGTAGAAGGGGAAGAACAATGAAAACAAAAAGAGAGACATGGCAGGTGGTTCTCGTCGCATTTTATGCGCTCATCTCAGCGTTTCAGGTTCAGGCCGGCACGCTCTTCAAAGCCAATAATACGTTGGTGTTAAATGACCCATTGAGCTGGGAAGGTGGTGTTGTTCCAGGACCGACAGACATTGCGGTTTTTGATGAACGCGTTATGACCAATAACATTACCTCCTTTGTGTTGACAAACAATCTGTCGTGGCGCGGCATGGTGTTTACCAACAGCGTTGCACCCACGAACGTCATGATCGGTACGGTTGTGTTGATGACTAACGGCGTCGATGCGGCAACGCTGACGCTGGGATCGAACGGAGTTGCACTTGCAGGTTCAGGATACGCCTTGACGTTGAATGTGCCGCTTGCGCTGAGTCAGGCGCAGACATGGCAGCTGGATCGTCGCAACCTGACGGTGAACACGACGGTTTCCGGTTCCGTTCCATGGGTACTCGATATGCCGAGCCAGACGGTCTGGAGCGTTGCCTCTGGATACAGTGGAGCTCTGACATTGACGAATACGACGTCCTTGACGCGCTTTGACAAGGCAGGGCAGTGGGCCCAGTCGCTGACGCTCAGAGGCAGTGGAAGTTCACGCTGGGAGATGCGATTTACAACGCCGATCCGCTGGTCGGAACTCTTTTTGGATAGGACCGCGACTGTGAATTTCTGGAGCGGGCTGACCGCTGGTGGGACCCTTCAATTTGATGATGGCGATGTGTATTCGTTTCCCGGAGGACGGTTTACACTCGATAGCGGCACGGTTGTCCAGAACGGCGGTGCGCTCAGCGGATATGAAGTTCAATGCCAGTATTCGACCTATAACGGCATTTATGTCATGCATGGTGGCACGCTCGATTTAAGCAGCGGGCTGTTGCTGGGCAACGGATTGTCGAGCGCGATGAATGAGGCGCGGTTTCAGCTGAAGGGCGGGACCTTCTCCGCTAACAGCGTGAAGGTCGGCTGGTCAGGATGTAAATACGGGGGGCTGTGCATGTTTGAGGTGACGGGCGGCGTATTTCGCGTGGCGGGTTCGCGCAGTGCTGATTCGGGGGTTCATCTCTCTTGGAGTGATACGACCAACGCCTATGAAAACTCCGGCCTCTTTCTGATGCGCGGCGGTCTGGCAGATGTGGATCAGATTTCATTGGGACGCTCAGAGGCAGCTGCGGGGTATGCCACGACAAATGCGTTGTCGATGTTCAAAATGAGCGGGGGCGAACTCGTTCTGGGGTCGCGCGGTTTTTATGCAGGACGGACGTGGAACAAAGGCAACTCCGGTTCGGCGTATGCGTACAAATTATCCGGTGGTACATTGACTGCCGGAGATTCCTGGTCCTCTGCACTCGATCTCTTTCTGAGCGATGCAGAGGGTGGCACGACCTTCAATACGGCCGATACGAATGGCGTGGGGCAGCGCGTGGTGCTCAATGGTGCCGTGTATGGGCCTGGAAAATTGCGCAAGGTCGGAGCCGGTACGTTGGTTCTGGCGGGCGAAGCTGCGTATGCAGGACCGACCACGGTGGAGGCTGGTACATTGATGGTGGGTAGCACGCTGACCACAGCGGACTGTTTCCGCTGGACTGCGGACAGTGTGAGCGATACAAACAATGCGCCTGTCCTGACGTGGACGGATGTAAACCGCGGGATTGCAGCAACAAATACGACCGTGACTCAGGCACCGCGTCTGATCGCGAATGAACTCAATGGTCGCAGCGTCTTGCGGTTTAACAGCAGCGCGAGTCAGTATCTGGTGGTAGAGGCAGCCAAGAGCCCGATTTCCGGCGCTACGAATTTTTCGATTGTCATTGTCTTTAAAACAGGGACGAGCGGTGCGGGAAGTGCAGGGTACTGGTATCTGAATACTGGACTCGTCGATGCGGAACAGGGCGGTATCCAGAACGATTGGGGTTTGGCTTACAATGGCGCTGGGCAGGTTTGCGGCGGTGCGGGGTATCCATCGCCGAATAAAGACTGGACGGTCTATTCATCCGCGGCCAATTCCGTAGTCAACAATCAGCCGCATATTGCGATCTACACCTGGCAGGGCACCAACCTGATGATGAATGTGGATGGTCGCGTAACAACAGCAGTTTCAACATCGCCTGTTGTCAGTCCGCGCAATACCTACCGGATGCTGTTCGGATCGATGAACCTGTTGGGTGGCTATTATTTCAATGGCGACATCGCAGAGATCCGTATCTATCGCAATCGAACGCTCTCCGCGACAGAACAGCATCAGGTCGGGAGCGAACTGTCCGCGCTGTATGGTGTTCCGAACGCGGTCTTTGAAGAGGCGAGCGTGCAACAGGCGGTAGCCGGTGAAATTGTGCCGAGTACGGGATGGGTTGAACCACTCCCCTACGAAGCAGCCGTATGGGATGCGGATACGCTGACGGGCACAAACAACAGTGCTGTTACCGCGTGGGCCTCGACGAATGGGTTGCGTATAGCCACCGTTGCGGGCGTCGGCAAGAGTGTGACAGCACCGACGCTGATTGCCAACGCGATCAATGGTCACCATGCGGTTCGCTTTACGGGTTCTTTGATGACCGGGTTAGGCATCCCTGCGGCGCAGAATCCTGTGGGCGGCTCAACCAATTTCACGGTGGCCTTTGTTTTCCGTACCACGACAGCCGGCAAAACGACCAATCAGTGGTATAGCAGTATCGGGATCGTCGACGCTGAACAGCCGGGCGCAGCCAACGATTGGGGCGTTTCGTTTTCAGCTGAAGGTCGCCTGTTGGCGGGAATCGGCAATGCCGATGTCACGAGTACGTCCAAAATTTTTGATCTGCACGATGGTGCGCCACATGCCGTGGTGATCGCCTACGACATGGTGGCTGGAACCGTTGCGATCATGGCGGATGGCCTCGGGACAACGCAGAGCGTGGGTGCGCATCTGGCACCGCGCAGTGCTTATCGCATTGTTCTCGGATCGCTCGATGCGCTCGGCGGACAGTTCTTCACGGGCGACCTAGCTGCGTTGCGCGTTTTCCCGAACCGCGCGCTGACGAGTGCGGAAATGGCTGCGCTTTCCTTGGAGATGGGTACGCCCTATGGTGTCCGGCCCATGCCGCGTGGCAATGTCGTATTCCCTCAGGCCACAGGCCTTGGCCGCGGCGATGTCGAAATTCGTTCCGGCGCATCGTTGGTTTTGCCGATTGCGACAAACTCCGCCGTGACATTGACTTCAGGACAAGTCCTTTCAGGAAGCGGTGCCGTGTACGGTACATTGGCGCTGGCATCAGGTGCTATTTTGGATATTGGCCTGGCAGAGCCGTTGACGATGGATGTGCTGTGGCTGAACGCAGGCGCGATTCTCCGGTGGAACCATGCGAATGGTGTCGGTGCAACGTTACCCGTGTCCGCGCTGAAGACAACCGCGACCGCAACGCTTCAGGTTGTGGGCGGCAGCGCGCTTCCAGAACGCGTTGCGGTTCTCAGCTACACGTCGGTGACGCAAGCTGCGGCAACGGTCTGGACGGTGCTGGGGGCTAAGCCCAACAGCCATGTGGTGATCAACACTGCGGCCAAGACCATCGACATCGTCACACCGCGTGGAACGATGTTGTTGATTCGGTAATTTACAGGATGAAGGGAAGGACAAGAAGGAACCATGAAGACAATGATACATCAACACACGATTGGAATGAGCATCGGGATCGTCGCAGGCATGATGGCTTGCGCGGCCTGTGCGGAATACAAACCTGCGGCTTCGCCGCTGATGACGGTGTGGGGCGAGAAGATGACGCCCGAGACTGCGTGGCGCGACTATCCGCGTCCGCAGCTCGTCCGCGATGCATGGGTGAATCTGAACGGACTCTGGGATTATGCGGTGACGCCGAAGAATGGCGAGTGCCCGGAGGCGTGGCAGGGTAAGATCCTGGTTCCCTTCGCGATGGAATCGGCCTTGTCCGGCGTAGGACGCATGCTGGAACCCGGCGAGTTGCTCTGGTATCGGCGCACGTTCGATGCGCATCCTGCACAGGGCCAGCGGACGTTGCTGCATTTCGGCGCGGTTGATTTTCGCGCGCAAGTCTGGGTCAACGGTATTGAGGTCACGGATGTTCCGCACGAAAGCGGCAACCTGCCCTTCTCGATCGACATCACTCCGGCCATCCGCGCGGGCGAGAACACCCTGGTTCTCTCGGTCTGGGATCCGAGCAATGAGGGACAGCAGTCCGTGGGTAAACAACAACTCAAGCCAAGCGGCTGCATGTATACGCGCGTCTCTGGCATCTGGCAGACGGTCTGGATGGAGACCGTAGCCGAGACCTATGTGGCGGGGTACAAGACCGTGACGGACATCGATGCCGGAACTGTTTCCGTGACGGTTCAGCCCGCAGGCAATCTCATGGGGGCGTCCGCCGAGGTCGAAGTGCTGCGCGAGGGAAAGGTGCTGTCCAAGGGCAGCGTTGAGGCCTGGGATAAACCCGTCACGCTCAAACTCAAGGAGCCGCTGCTGTGGTCGCCGGCTGCGCCGAACCTCTACGATCTGCGCATCACGCTGAAGGGTGCTGCGGGGCAGGATATCGTGAAGGGCTATTTCGGCATGCGCAAGATCGAGTGGCGCAAGGATGAGAAGGGCGTGCCGCGCTTCTACTTCAACAACGAGAAGATCTTTTTGCAGGGTACGCTGGATCAGGGCTGGTGGCCCGATGGTCTGCTGACGCCGCCCTCGGATGCGGCCATGGCCTTTGATATCGGTTTGCTCAAACGTTCCGGCTTTAACATGATGCGTAAGCACATCAAGATCGAACCGCTGCGCTACTACTACCTCTGCGACACCCAGGGCATCATGATCTGGCAGGACATGGTCTCCGGCTGGCGCGACGGCGAGGATCGCTACGCGCTCTATCGCCGCGAGCTCAAGGGCATGATGGATCTCTTGCAGACCGTGCCGTGCATTGTGATGTGGGTGCCGTACAATGAAGGCTGGGGTCAGCCTGGAAAGGCCAAGACCAACATGACGCAGACTTGGGTCAAGCAGTATGATCCCACGCGCCTGGTGAACGGCCCCTCGGGGTGGACGGATCATGGCGTGGGCGATGCGCTCGACATGCACAAGTATCCGGGCCCGGACATGTATCCAGTGATGACCAACCGCCTCTCCGTACTGGGTGAGTTCGGCGGTATTGGTCTGGCGATTGAGGGTCACACTTGGGCCAAGGGTCGCAACTGGGGCTATGTGAGCGACAAGACCACCGAGGAGTCCTTTGCCCGCTACACCACGCTGATTGAGAAACTGGCCAAGCTCGCTTCGTATGGCCTGGCTGCTTCGGTTTACACTCAGACGAGCGATGTCGAAATCGAGATCAATGGGCTCGTCACCTATGACCGCAAGCATATCAAGTACGATCCCGCAGCGCTCAATGCCCTGCATCAGAAAGTCTATGTGGCAGCCATGAAGACGCGCAACATTGCGCGCAAGGAACTTCTGCCCACCGCGCAGAAAAATCCGCAGGTCTGGAAATATACCTTTGAGAAACCCGTGGAGGGATGGCAGAAAGAGGACTTCGACGACAGCGCCTGGAAGAGCGGTGAAGCTGGCTTCGGCAATGCCAAGATAAAGACGGACCACAAGACTGCCTGTGTTCGTACGCTCTGGGAGACGCCGGCCATCTGGTTGCGGCACACGTTTGAATTCAAGGGCGCGATGCCTTCGGATATCAGCCTCAACATCTTTTTCGATGAAGATGCGGTGGTCTATCTCAACGGCACGCAGGTGGCTGTGCTCAAAGGCTATAACACGAACTACAGTCCAAAGGATGTGGATCGAGCCGCCTTCCTCAAGGCGCTCAAGCAAGGACGAAATGTTTTGGCTGTCAGTGCGCTCAACGCCTTGGGCGGAGCCTACATCGATCTCGGCATCGACAGCGTCATTGAGCAGTAGAGCGTAGAGAGTTTCTAGTTCCCAGTTTCCAGTTTCTAGGAACTAGAAACGTTAAAACGCTCCCGACTGGTAGGGCAGCGGTCTCCGACCGCGCCGCGACTAACCGTGGTGCGGTCGTGACTGGGCGGCGTGCTCGGAGAGCATCGCCCTACCTGACACTCCTAACGTATTACTTTTAACTTTTCACTCATCCTCGGCTGTTTCCTGCGGCGGGGACGCAAGGGCATCGCGCATCAAGTCGGTTCAGCAGGGTGTCTGACGCTGCGCTCGGACGTGCGGCAGATACGTATCTGGCCGCACGGCCGCATCCAGCCTGCTGACCTCGTCCTGAAGCGCGGCCTTGCTTGGATACACCGCCGCCGCAGGAAACGGGGTCAGGGTCGGCGTGCTGGCCAGGACGGGACGCGCTCCGCCACCGGTCGCTGCGGACTTCGCGGCCTGCCTGCGGACGCGCCTGTGCGTCATCTGCCGGGCGTTGCATACAACCCTCCCGGCATCTGGCGCGCATGCGCATTCTCGGCGACGGCCCCTTGTCCTCACTCCCTCCGGCCCCGCTTGTCCTCTCCTGTCTGCACCCGTCTCTTGGCGATCCGCCTTTTGCGGATCGAGCAATGACCGGGAAAAGTTGCGAGTTGCCAGTATCCTGCTCGGTACAGCAGGGGCTGTGGACCTGCTGATTCGAAGCGCGTGAGGGCAGCGGTCTCCGACCGCGCCGCGACTAACCGTGGTGCGGTCGTGACTGGGCGGCGTGCTCGGAGAGCATCGTTCCTGACACTTCTAGTGCTCCGAAAATCGGAAGAGGTATTACTTCCGCGTGTCGCTTCGCGCAACACACGTGTCAATGCACATCGCATCACAGCGCCAGCATGAGATATTCTGGCGTTTCGGTTACAGTCATTTCAACAACACCAGGTGTGAGTTGCTTGGCGCTGCCTGATACGGCTGACGGCTCGGTGATGGGCATGATGGTTGATGCAACCAGTTTTCCGGGAACGCGGGTCAGGCGCTGTTGCGTTCCGGCACATCCGCAGGTGGGTGACCAGACGGCCCAGACCAATTGCTTGGGATTTCTCGCGTGCTGGTATTCATGGATGCGTCGTTTTCCAGGTTCATCCGCAACGATGCGTATGAAGCGGTACTCGCCCAGTGTTTGACGCACATGCGCGACCGCGTGAAACGAGGGTTTGGGTTTGAAGTGGCGGGTCAGTCCGGAACTGGCATGAAGGCGGGCGTTGTCGTCATCGTTGAAGAAATAGATATAGGCGCGATCAACGGGCATGGACGAAAAGACGAGCAACGACCGCACGATCCATTGCGCCTGCTGAAGATCCGTTACGCCTTCCCACTTTGCAAAGTCGCCGGATTTCTCTTGGGGTTGTGTGGTACTGTCGTAGCCGAACTCCGTGATCCAGACTGGTTTCCCGGGCATGTGCGCATCTCTCCACGTACAGAGATCCTGAATCTCTTTGCGATACTTCGGCAAGGTGGGGTCTTCAGGATAACTGCGCCTCCATGTCGGCCAACCGGTTAATTGCGCATAACTGTGGATGGTCAGAATATCAATTAGACCTGTCATCTCCTTCAGGCACTGGACGGACTTTGTGTAATCATCGCTCGGTCCAACCGTGAGATTACAGCTGGCGATCTTGATTTTCGGGTCACCCGCACGAAGGCCAGTCGCTATGGCGCGGAACATGCGGGTGTAGTCGGCATCGCTCCATTTCCCAGGCTCATTGCCGATCTCTACGGATTCGACCAGCTTACGTTGTCCGGAGGGTCCGAATTCGCGGGCGAAGGCCGTGCCATAGGCGTTGGCATCCTGTTCCAGCTGGGCCCAATCCTTTAACGGAATGGTCTCGAACATCAGGCTGACATCAATGGACCAGCCTTGTTCTTTCCATGCACCATAAACATGATTCCAGTCGACCCGGTTCTTCGCGAAAGGGAATGGCGCGGGGACCGCCGTTTCACGACCGAGGTCCCACTCCACAGGGTGATAATCCCGCGCCAGTCGACAGATCGGACGATACAGTTCCGGTTTGAATTGAATCGTGTGCCCATTGATGCCGATGAAATTATTCATGACTGGGCGTGGCGGAGTGGCCGCCACAGAATGTCCAAGCGCAAATACAACCATGCCAATCATCACATGCCAAGGGTTTAAAAGTATTTTCATTGTATTGCTCAGGACAGGAGATTAAAACGTTTCACGTCTTGGGTGCGGTTCTCGATGACAACAAGGCGGGGCTGCACACTCACCGCAGCATCAGCGCGAAGACGCCCCAGCCGAGGTATTCGCGCGTGTAGGTCGCATGGCGCACGGGTTCTGAGGTCAGTTGAGCGCGGATCTCTTGGGCGAATTCGTCCGCGGGATTGGCTTCAAGCCA
>CAZMLC010000052.1:0-8894 GCA_964567125.1 uncultured Akkermansia sp. | reverse complement strand
TCAGTTGAGCGCGGATCTCTTGGGCGAATTCGTCCGCGGGATTGGCTTCAAGCCAGCGGCGCATGGTGAGCCATTTGGCAGCTTCGTAGCGATCCCAGCCGTCTTGATCCGCCAGAACCATTTCAACGACATCGCAACCAGAGTTTTGGAAAGAAGCCAGCAGGTCGGGTAGCGTGAGAAAGTCGGAAATGGCGTGGGCAAGACAGCCTTGGGCAACCGCCTCTGTTGGTGGCTGCTGTCGCCAGTAGGGTTCGCCGATGAGGATGATGCCGCCTGTGCGAAGGCTTTGCGTCAGCAGCTGGATTGTGCCAGCCGCACCTCCTCCGATCCAGGTGGCACCGAGGCAGGCTGCCACACTGACCTTTTCATCCGCGACATAACCGGCCGCATCGCCGTGAATGAAGGTGACACGATCACTCACGTCGAGCTCGACGGCGCGACGTGTGGCGTGCTCCGTAAACAAGGGACTCATATCGATCCCGGTTCCGCGGATGGCGTAGTCGCGCGCCCACGTACACAGCATCTCCCCGGAACCGCTGCCGAGGTCCAGTATCCGCGACTCCGGTTCCAGCCGTAACGCCGCGCCGAGGGTGGCGAGCTTTGCGGACGTGAATGGGTTGTGAATGCGGTGGGCGCTTTCCGTGATCGTGAATATGCGGGGAATGTCCATGGCGCTGTTTCCTTTGGATGAACTACCGTTGTGTCGCTCAGGGCCGTGCCGGTTTTGCTTCCGCAATCGTCTTGCCTTCGCGCGTGACCACCACGTCCTTGAACATGACGCTGTTTTTGCTGACAGCCAGCGGCAATCCGCTGGCGGTGGTGACATCCTTGAGGAGTACTTCGCGCGTCTTGGCATAGGGATATTTCTCTGCGTAATCCGCCTGGGTATAGCGCGGATTGAAGTCCGTGAAGATGGCCGGTCCTGCGTAGGTTTTCGGATGTTTGGAATCATCGATCTTCAGACCATCGATGATGATGCGCTCCGGCATATAGCAGGCGTAGCCAAAATCATGTTGTCCGGCATTCGAACCGGCGATCAGGCTGGCGCTGACCGGAGCACCGCATGCGGGAATGAACGTGCAGTTGCGGATCACGAATTCACCTTGCCAGGTGCTGCCGTAGTCGCTGCGCAGGTTGATGAAATGGCTGCCGTAGACTGTGGTGTTTTCGACGGTGAAGCGTCCATGGCCGATCGCGTTGATGCCGACGTGGCCCATCGTCGAATTGCGGATGGTTGCATTGGCCACGCCCATGTGGGCATCAAAGCGCGAGAAGGTACACCCATCAAAGAGGATGTTCTTGCTGTAGTTCGAGCCCATGATACCCCAGCGCGTGCGGTCTTTGATGTCGTTGATCTGCTTGCAGTTGATGAACGAAACATTCAGGGCGCGCGAAACGGAAAAATCGTAGCTGCCCATGGAGACCGGTTTACCTGCACTGCCGATGGTCCGGTAGGTTTTGTGCCCGGAAAGCTGGGCATCGCGGATAATCACATTGGCGCAATCGAAGATATTGAAAAATCCGCTGTAGGGTGCGCCGTGGTCGCCTTCGCCCGTGATGCGGTGCTCGAGTTTTTCAACGACCACATTGGAACGTCTGATCGCGATTCCGCGGGCGTAGTAGGTATATTTCGACTCCGCGGCATTGGCGATGGTGGTGAAGCGTCCGCCCCTGATCTTCAGCGGTGTGGGGTCAACCGGATAGGCGACGATCTGCGAGATCTGATTAAAATCCCAGAGGATCGGCGTGTTGCTATCGACATGGCCCTGCTGGTCAACGAGGAAGACATCGGTCTGCGAACTGCCATTGTTTTGATTCAGCCCTTCGCGGATGTAGCGCTTGGTCTTGGCATCCGTGACGCACACCACGCAGTTCCGAATTTGGAGGTCACTGATCTCCCGTTGTCCTTTTTTCAGCGTCGTGACTCCTTTGGGATAGAGCGGTGGCAGCGTCGATGTCACGGTAAAGACGTTCACGTGAATCTTGGCGACGTTACGGTCATCAATGATGAAATGCGCACTGCCGAAATCCGTATCCGTCTGGATGGTAACAAATTCGGCGCCGCCGCCGATGTAGTAGGTCGCCTGCGCGTTCGCCCGGACTGGCAGGCGGTGCTGATTGGCAAAGGCATGCGCCTTTACAATTGCGGCAAGATCATCCGTCTTCCCATCGCCCTTGGCGCCGAAATCCTCGTAACGTACGAAGGTTTGCGCGTCGTTCGTCGTGCTGCTTGCCGCAGCAAATGCGTGTGAATAACCGAGCGTCGTCAGCACAAGTGCGACGATGCGTGTATCTGTTTTTAACATACAATCCGCCCTGTAAATCGTGATGTGTCCCAATTCAATTACGTTTTGCGTTATTAAAGCAGGTCTTGCCAGCCATCACAAGGTGAATTTTTATGCGTTGCACTGTACGCATGGCTCCGCCAATGTGCGTTTTTTGACGCTTGCAAAGAACAAAACAAATGAATACACTTTCTTTATTTTATGTTTGGAGTGATTTATGATACGCAACCTTAGAGCCACAAACTTCACAGCCTTTCGAGATGTCAACATGGAGTTCTCGAAGGGGATAAACGTGGTGATCGGGAGCAATGGAACAGGCAAGAGTCATATACTGAAATTGGCCTATACTATTGCACGATGGAGTCAGGAAATGGCGCTCAGGGAAAGGACTCTAAACAGACCCGATAAGGCCACGTTACAGAAGGAATTAGCGCGTAAATTGACGGCGGTTTTCCGATGTGAAGGGCTGGGGCGTCTTAGCTCGCGCAGTCTTGGTGCTAAGCGTACAGAAGTAGAGGCGACGTTTTACGATAAACAAACGGATTCCGTTTCCTTTAGTTTTTCAACCAAAAGTACAACGGACGCGGTCTTGGAGCGCATTCCAGAGCATTTCTTTGCAGAGGGAACTGTTTTTTTCCCGACGAAAGAGATGCTTTCCATGTTTCCCGGCTTCACTGCTCTGTATCGAGACTATGCGCTTCAGATTGATGAAACCTATTATGATCTTTGCCTGGCACTTGAAAAACCGCTGCCGAAAGGGCCTAAACTTTTAGAAATTAAACCGCTCCTTCAAACAGTCGAAAAGATCCTGCACGGTTCGATTGAACTGAGAGATAATCGGTTTTATCTTAAGCAAGAAAGAGGGGGCGATTTTGAAATCCATTTGGTGGCGGAGGGATTCCGTAAACTGGGAACGGTCTCCTATTTACTGGCGAATGGTGCGCTCTCCCAACAATCCATTTTATTCTGGGATGAGCCGGAAACCAATCTGAATCCTGCATATATGATTAAATTGGCCGAATTGCTTGTCGCGATTGCTCGCAATGGGACGCAAGTGTTTATTGCCACGCACAGCCTCTTCATGATGCGGGAGTTGTCGCTCATTTTAGAAAAGGAAGATAATCAAGCAGTTGAACGACGATTCTTTGCGTTAGAAACTTCAGGGAATACGAATGGGACATCAGTATCGGCAGGGAAATCAGCCGAAGAGATTGACCCCATCTCTGCCCTGGATGCAGAGATTGACCAAAGCCAGCGTTTTATTGATGCACAACGGCTATGAGGGCAAAATGAGTCAAGATTTCACAGAGGATCGTCTTTTATTTAGCTTTCCTGATGACTGGATTCTGTGTCGTCCACAGGACACGTCCTATTATACTCGGCATTTCCAAACATTCTGTGATGGGTGTAAAGAAATGGATTTTCTTGCTTTTGATCCAGGCGCTAACGTTCTTTGGTTGATCGAAGTGAAGGATTATCGCGTACATCCGCGGACTAAACAAAAAGATCTAGCCGATGAAGTGGCCTGTAAGACGCGGGATGTGTTAGCCCTGCTTCTGGCTGGAGGCATACGCGACAATGCTGGATCATTCAGTGGGAAAGTACAAATTTGTAAATTTTGGGAGCAGGCAAAGAACGTTCGTGGCATCCGTGTTGTGCTTCATTGCGAGTTGCCCTCATCACCACCTTCCAAGCTTTTCCCTGGCATAAAAGACGCGGCTAATCTCCAGACAAAATTAGCTCAAAAAATGCGCTGTATTGATCCTCATGCGATGTTCACTTCGTTGTCACATTCTTGTGCCCTCGCATGGACCGTGCGTGAAATATAATTGGGTGTCGGTATCATGAGTCTGATGCGCTGTTTTGCATAAATTCTCAATCATGATTGCGGAAGCCATAAAAGCAGAAATCGTAACGCGCCTGAGGCGGGCTGAAGAGGAGCACCGCGTCAAAATCCTTTTTGCCATTGAGTCCGGCAGTAGGGCCTGGGGATTTGCTTCGCCGAACAGCGACTATGATGTTCGGTTTGTCTACGTGCATGAGCCGATGTGGTATCAGTCTATAGATCTTGAAGAGCGCAGGGATGTCATCGAATATCCGATTGTTGACGACATTGATCTGAATGGCTGGGATGTACGCAAAGCGCTTCGTCTGTTCTCGAATTCCAATCCGACTTTTGTTGAGTGGATACAGTCGCCCATTACGTACAGCGAACGCGGCGCGTTCAGGCGACTGGCGGTACAGGCATTGCCGGAAATCTATTCTGCTGAGAAAGGGAGTTATCACTACCGAAGCATGGCGCGGACGAATTACCGAGGGCATTTCAAGGAAGCGACCGTTCGCCTCAAAAAATATTTCTATGTGCTTCGGCCCTTGCTGGCGGCAATCTGGATTGAAAAAACGGGGAAAGCGGCTCCGATCGAATTTCAAAAATTACTGCCTCTGATTGCTGAGCAGCCTATCCTTCTTGAGGCCGTGCTGGCTCTCCTTGAACAAAAAATAAACAGCCCGGAACTTGGTCTGGCACCAGCGGTACCGGTGCTCAATGCATTCATTGAAGATACCTTGAAAAAAGAACCGGCATTCGCTTCAAAGCACGAACGGGATGCCGCGGATATTCGGCTGCTCAACGCTATTTTTCAGCGCATACTTTACGAATAGGCCCACGGTGAGTCTTCTTTTATCGCAGGGAAAGTGGATCAGCGGCGCGGCGTTCGGTTTTCTTGCCTCTATCGTAAACGTGTGGTATATTCTCCAAAATTGAAAGTGTGGCCGAGATGATGAATTTAATTGAGAACTATTTAAGAGAAGTCGGCGTAATCCGCGCGACACAGTCTGGAACGAGTGAGACCTCTTACTATCCGGCCATCTCTACGCTGTTGAACGCGATCGGACAGAGCCTTTCCCCGAAAGTGCGTTGCGTGATGCAATTGCAGAATAAGGGCGCAGGCATGCCCGACGGTGGCCTCTTTACGGCGGATCAATTCCGCGTCAAGGCGTTCAAGGAGCAGGCGGATAAAAATCCGCTCTCCCTGCTTTCCCCCTCGCGCGGTGTGATCGAGATTAAAGCCCCGGATCACGACTTGAACAAACTGGCCGAGAGTGAGCAAGTCCGGCGTTACTGGGAGCAGTACCGCCTGGTCTTGATCTCGAACTATCGCGCCTTCGCACTGATCGGCTGCACGCCTGACGGGAAACCCGCTTTGCTGGAATCTTTTGAACTGGCCTCCTCGGAACAGGCTTTCTGGAATCTTGTGGCGCACCCGCGTTCATGCTCCAAGGAGTTGCGTGAACGGTGCGAAGAGTATCTCCGCCGCGTCTTACTTCATCATGCTCCGCTTGCCTCCCCGCAGGATGTCGCTGCGCTGCTGGCGTCGTATGCTCGCGATGCGAAGGCGCGTATCGAAGCTGCTGAGCTTCCGGCTCTGGCCGGGCTGCGCTCCGGACTTGAAGAGGCCCTCGGCTTACACTTCACTGGGGACAAAGGCGAGCACTTCTTCCGCTCCACGCTGATCCAGACGCTCTTTTACGGTGTCTTTTCCGCCTGGGTGCTCTGGACGCGCAAGGGACGTGCTGCGGCAACAACTCCACCTTCACAAGGACACGCGTTTAAAACAGCGCTCCGGGAGTCCGCCTCCGGGTACCAGACAACATCCGACCGGTTCGACTGGTATTCCGCAGTCTGGCATCTGCGCGTGCCGATGATCCGGGCGCTCTTTAGTCAGATCGCTACGCCTGAACGCCTCGGTCCGCTGGGTCTTAAGGAGGTGCTGGACTGGACCGGCGCAGCCTTGAACCGCGTGGACGCGGATGCGTTTTTCACCGCCTTTGATGAAGGCCACGCTGTCCAATATTTCTATGAACCCTTTTTGGAGGCGTTTGATCCTGAGCTTCGCAAGGAACTGGGTGTTTGGTATACGCCGTCTGAAATCGTAGACTATCAGGTCGAGCGCGTGGATACGGTTTTGCGCGAGGAACTCAACATCCCCGATGGCCTTGCTGATCCCTGCGTCGTGGTGCTCGATCCCTGCTGCGGTACGGGCGCGTATGTGCGTTCCGTCCTTGTCCGCATCGCAAAGACGTTATCAGAGAAGCACGGAGACGGCCTTATCGCACAGGATCTCAAGCAGGCCGCGACTTCGCGGGTCTATGGTTTCGAGATCCTTCCCGCACCTTTCGTGATTGCGCATCTCCAGATCGGGCTCCTGCTCGAAAGCCTCGGTGCCCCGCTTGCGGAAACGTCCGACGACCGCGCGGGCATCTACCTGACCAATGCCCTTACCGGCTGGGAACCGCCCAAGGAGAGACCCAAGCAACTGCTCCTGATGCCCGAACTGGGGCAGGAACGTGATGCGGCTAATCGGGTGAAGCAGCAGAAAAAGATTCTTGTGATCCTCGGCAATCCGCCCTACAACGGATTCGCTGGGGTCAGCCCCGAAGAGGAAAACGATCTCGTCAAACCCTACAAGGAAGGCCTCGTCTCAACGTGGGGTATCAAGAAATTCAACCTCGACGACCTCTATGTCCGGTTTTTCCGCCTCGCTGAAAAACGCATCGCGGAACACAGCACAGTCGGAGTCGTTTCCTTTATCTCGAATTTTTCTTATCTGGAAGATGGTTCCTTTGTGGTCATGCGCCAGCGGATATTGAAGGAGTTTGATCGTGTCTGGTTCGATTGCCTCAATGGCGATAGCCGTGAGACAGGGAAACGGACACCCGATGGCAAGCCCGATCCCTCTGTCTTTTCGACAGACTGGAATCGGGAAGGTATCCGCGTCGGCACGTCGATCGCCTTGCTCGTCAAAAAGAGCGCCACAGCGGGAACGGCATCTTCTCAAAAGGAAACGTGTGTCCGTTTCCGCCAGTTCTGGGGAACACAGAAACGCGAAGAACTTCTGGATAGTCTGGTTGCCGCGGACTTCAATGCGCACTACGAGCACGTTGCACCGACTGCGGACAACCGCTACAGTTTCCGCCCCAGCGACGTTTCTTCCGCCTATCGATCCTGGCCTAAGATCGTTGACCTTTGCGAGATGGCTCCTTTTAATGGTCCCGTAGAACGACGCGGATTCGCACTCATATCGATGGAAGCTGAGCCTTTAAAAAAACGCATGGAAGCATATTTTGACAAAGAAGTGTCAAACGAAGAAATTGCGGCATATCATGCTTCGCTTATGATGACGGGGAATCGTATTGTTGGACCAGAAGCTCGGTCAAAACTGTTGACGGAAAAAAGTTTTGATGAGAAGCGGATTGTGCGCTACCCGTTTAAACCATTTGACGTGCGCTGGTGTTATTTGGACAACATTCGTCCATTATTCAGTGAGCCAAGTCCTCGGTTGATCGCGCAAGCATTTTCTGGAAACGCCTTTTTTATAACCCGAGATACGGCGGACAAAGACCCTGAAGGTTCTCCCTTCTTTTTCTCATCTGTAATCTGCGATTATGATTGTATTTCTGGACACGCACGTCATTTCCCCATCCGTCTCAAAACGGCGTGGCTTTCACAGGACATGACTACGGCCAACTTGTCGGCGCAAGCCCGTTCATATTTGCAAGCGCTGAAGTTGCCTGACCCTGATACGGACATATCAACCGCGGAGCTCATTTGGTATCATGCCCTTGCGATTGGTTTCTCGCCGGCCTATCTTACGGAGAATGCGGACGGGATTCGTCTGGATTGGCCGCGCATTCCGCTGCCTGCGACACAAGCGGCCTTGCTGGCTTCTGCTGCGCATGGGCGCACGGTTGCCGCACTGCTCGATACCGAGGCCCAGGTGCCGGGGGTGACGTGCGGTAAGATCCGCGACGAGCTCAAGATGGTGGGGCTCTGTCAGCGTGTGGACGGCAAGCAGATCAACCCGGAGGCTGGCGACCTTGATGTGACCGCAGGCTGGGGCCATGCGGGCAAGGAGGGCGTGACCATGCCGGGGCGGGGCAGGGTGGAGGCGTCCGCGGGGGCAGCAGATAGTATGGATGTTTACCTCAATGCGGAGGTCTGCTGGAAAAACATTCCGCAGCCTGCATGGGAGATGACGATCGGTGGTTACCAGGTTCTGAAGAAGTGGCTCTCGTATCGCGAGAAAGCGCTTCTGGGGCGCTCCTTGACGCTTGCCGAAGCCCGCACCTTCACGGAAACGGCCCGCCGCCTGACCGCGTTGGTTGCGTTATCGCCGTGCTTGGATGAAAACTACCGAAGCATGGCAACGTAGCCCGACTCACCTACCGCCTGGGCTTTCAGAGACGCCTTCTGTGCGGCTGCACGTCGCTCGGCAAGGTGTTCCTTCACGACGAAGGTATTGTATTCACTTTTCAGCGCAGTGTAAAAGTGGGCAAGCTGTACGTGGGTAGGGCGCAGAAAAATTCCAAAGCCAGCGTTGCAGTACATACCGCAGTCCTTGAAATTATACGCATCGACAAACACGATCATGGTGATCAGATCATCGGGCAAGCATTGTCTATCTTCCTGTGCGTGCAGCGAAAAAATGGAGCCGCTGCATGTCTGCAACGGCCCCATGGGGAGTTATGTTCAGGGTCATCAATCGACTTACAGAGCCACCTTGAGGTTGATGCCACCCCAGATGATTTCACTGCGATAGCCGTCATAGT
>CAZMLC010000051.1:18517-21410 GCA_964567125.1 uncultured Akkermansia sp. | reverse complement strand
CAACAGCCGGCCGGTGGTACAGAAGGCGGGGGAATTACACTGGAGACCCCGTTGCCGACCTATATTTCCGTTTCCGGACATTCGTCACAGAGCGGCCTGCTAACGGAGTTCGGCTCGAGCAGCGCATCGGGGTCTGGACAGACCGCGAGTAGTGGTTCTGGAACGGGAAGCACGGGTACTGGAACGTCAACAACGCCTGAAGGCATTCAAGTTGTCCCGGACCGCCCGATATGCAGCAATACCAATACATCCCCGTGAGTGACGGTTGTGTTGCAGTGTTCACCATATTAATGCACGAATAAGGGGAAAAAATGTTCTCAAGAAAAATTAAGCAAAGCGTTGCTTTTTTATGTGTTGTCCAGTTTTCCGCCCCTCTTGCGGGATTTGCTGAGACATCCTCTGCGCAAGGATTCAACGTCGGGAATTTGAATATTTCGCCGTTTGTCAATGCGTCTTACATGTACGATTCAAACATCTACAGCAGTAAAGATGAACGCGAAGACAGCATCTACACGGTGAATCCCGGCGTGAATATTGCGTATCATGGAAACGAATGGGGCGTTACGGGTGATGCCTGGTATGGGTATGACTACTATCAAAAGTACCGCGAGAGCGATGCAAGCCGATATGGCGAACGCCTTTCTTTTTATCGCGATTCCGATGCAGGATGGCGTTTCCTCGTAGGGCAAGGGTACTTAAACAGTTCGCAGAACGATTCAATTCTGGATGGCGGTCAGGGCATTTGGCGTGATCGTTACCAGATCGATGGGAACGTCTTGCTGGGATATACCTTCAGCGAGCGCCTTGCTGCAACCCTGACGGGCTTTTATACATACTATGACTATGAAAAAACATCCGCACAGGAGTTCCAAGGCAATCTGTATGGGTGGTACGAAATTGCTTTGGGTTTGGAAGTGTCGCGTAAGATTACGGAAAAGAGTAACCTGCTTTTGAACCTCTCATCCCAATACTATGAATCGCAAGCGGAAGACATTTCTAATGTTTCATCAAAAAGCATGGGATACTCTGCGCAAGTGGGTATTGGTTCACGTTTAACCGAGCGTATCCGTTACCGTATTATGGCGGGCGCAAACGCGATGGATGCGGCTGAATCCGATTTTCTGGTGGGTGGAGCCTATAGCGTGGATATCAGCTGGGTTATGGCACGTCAATGGGCTATGACGTTGGCTGGATCAAGTTATTTCCAGCCGAGCGAATATACGGTTGCACAGACCAAGCAGGTGTATGCGGGTTCATGGGGTCTGACCTACAAGCCCTTTGTCAAGTTGACGGCAGGGTTGGATCTGGCTTATCGGCGCGAGGATAACTTGACACTGGACGGGTATGAGGGACGAGTGGGTGAAGACTATGCAAACGATCAGGTATCTGCCCGTTTGCGTGGTAATTATGCGTTACATCGCTATGTCTCCATCTTCAGTACGGTCGAAGGCATCCGCAACATTTCGGAGGCTCGGGACCGTGATTATGACCGTGTCCGCATAACGCTTGGACTTTCATTCCGTTACTAGTCGCGTTTGCTGTGAACTTGGGAATGTCGAAAAGTCGCCCACGCGAGAATACGGTATCGCGTGGGTCTTTTTTGTCAAAGGACTGGATACGATGCTTCAAAAGCTTGTAACGAAATATTGGTTGACGATTCATCTTGTCTTGCTTCTTTTATCTTCGTGGGTGGGGGTGTTTTCCGGACAAAATACAATGGGTATTGTGTCGCTGTGGTTCTCTGTTTTTGCTTTAAACATGTTGATGCTGGCGCCGGCGCTGAAGCGTGGCGAGACATTAACAGAGGGGCGCAGCAGGGTCTTGCTACAGTTTTTAAAGGATCCGGTTTTCTATATTGGATGTGCGCTTTTTTTGTTTACTTTGACGCAATGGCTCAATAGTGGGTGTCAGCTCGTTTACCATATGTCTGCAAAGATTTGGCGGTATGCATCTCCGCCGATGAGCGGTTTGCCCTACAGCGTTGATACGTCGAGTGCGTTGCATCATCTCCTACTCATCAGTGCACTTGTTGTTTTAGCGCTCTGTTTGCGTATTGGTGTGGGACGATCAAGTCGTCTGATGTTCTTGCTAATCATGTCAGCCTGTAGTGGTTTTCTTGCTTTAGGCGCCTTTCTCCTGGCGTTGACAGGCAACACGTTTTATCAGGCCTGTGCGATTGCGCCCAGTGCGACGTCGCCGGGTGTTTTCTTTTGCTTTTGGATGTTTGTCGGCATCGGTGTTTTTCTGGATGCGGTTGGAAATAGCCGGGAATGGCCATGGCTGGCATACTTTGCCTCAGTCCTCTCAAATTTGGTCGGGGTTTTGTATTTTGCTTCTGAATGTGTGCTGGTAGTGTCGGGACTGGGTTTGCTGATTGTCGCGATCTACAGTATGTTTTACGTGCGTGCGATTGGCCTTCGAGGACTGGCTTCGTTGCGCTTTATATTTTTATTTGTGCTAGGGGTATCAATCTGTATCGGTGTCGTGGGATGGATCCCTGCACAGCAACCGCTTTTAAATAAGATCGTCCAGCTTCCCCAGTTTACGACACGATGCGATCAGTTGATGGAAACGAAAACGTTTCGGAGTCAATTGGTCTTCAAGATCTGGGATGAAGCCCCGTGGACAGGTGTCGGGTCAGGTGGGTATTCCAGATATATGGGTTTTTATCTTCGGGATCAGGACTGGAAGCACGTTCAGCCAGATTCCCCAATGGTGTTCAATGATGCGCTTCAGTTTGCCTGCGAAAACGGAATCATCGGTTCGATTCTGCTGGTTGCTATTTTGATTGTGCTGATTTCCCCTCTCTTTTATCATGTCCGGATGTTATGGATTCAAGCCGCGCATGAACAGGCGCTTTTTCTTGCGGAGGTATCGCCCGCCGTCGTGTCGG
>CAZMLC010000051.1:0-18417 GCA_964567125.1 uncultured Akkermansia sp. | reverse complement strand
GGTACACTTGTGTATGCGAAGAAGAAGGCCATGTAGTGTAAGGTTTTGTTGAGGAGAGCGTGATATGAGCGAGAAAGCATCTGAATCGGCATCGACGTCTGTTGCACGACGCCCAATCTATTACAGTGGATCAAGTCGTCCGATTTATTATGGAAGTAAAAGTGGGGGCGTCGCATACGGTGGAGCCCCTTACGGTGGTACGGCTGCGTATTACGGTGGACATGGGGGGACAGGGGGACCTGGCGATGACGATTCACTTGTCGGTGCCGTGACGCTTGGACGTATTTTACGCGTCTGTTCGCAGCGCTGGGTAACGATCGTTGTGTTTACGATCATTGGGCTAATTCTGGCTTTTGCTGTTTTTAAAGTGTCGCCTACGATTTTTGAAGCGACCAGCGTCTTTGAAATGAGTATTCGTAAACCGAGTATCATGGGCGGTCGCGGCGCTATTATTGACGCTGAACTGAATACGAGTTTGGACGAAGTGTTCAATACGCGCCTGGCGAGTTTGCGGAGTCGTGCAATTTTTGAGCAAATCGCAACCATGTACCGCAGTGAGCATCCCAGTTCGACAGTAACCGATGAAGTTTTGTATTCGACACTCGGTGGATCGAAAATGACGTTGCAGCGTCGGTCTCGGCTTATTAACATTACGGTCCGGTCGACCATTCCCGAGCTTGCGTCTGATCTCGCAAATGCGTATGCAAAAGCGGCGGAGTTGTTTATGTCGGATCGCAACAAAGGTGAATCCGATGCGGCGGTTTCGTGGCTGACTTCGCAAACGGAACAGGCTAAACGCCTGCTGGAGCGCACGGACAAGGAGATGTTGGATTATCGCACGGCCAATCAGATCGAGTTCATGGAGAGCGAACGTGAGACTGCGCAGAGTTCATTGACGCGTGTGAACGCTGATGTGCTTGAGCTCGAAAGTCAAGTCACCAAGGTCTCTGAGCTCAAGAAAACATTGGAGGCGATCCAAACCGACCCAGATAAATTCGGATCGTTGCCCGATTCTGTTCCGCGTTCGAGTGAAATCAGCGAGTCCTATCAACGCGTGCAACAGGCGATTGCGGAAAAAAATGCGTTGCTAGCCCGGTTCACCGCGAATCATCCTGAAGTCAAAGTCAAAGAACGCGAAGTTGAAATTTATACCAAACAATTTGCGGATGTTGTTTATCGCGCATTGGAAACGTGTAAGGCTAATTTGGATCTGTTGCAACGGCAGTTGAACCTGCTCTCGCCGAAAGTCACAGAACTGACAAAAAAGATTTCGGATCTTGAGTTGAAGATCGTTGCAGCGAAGATGCGCCTCGAACAATTGGCGCGTGAACGCGAGGTTGCGGACTCCAGTTATCAGGCGCTTTTGAAGCGTGCTCAGGAGGCGCAATACGCAGCGGATGAAAACACGGCGATTATTAAGCAGGTCGAGAAGGCTTTAAAACCGATTACTCCTGTTTTGCCGAACCCCATGATTATCTTCCCTGCAGGATTTGCCAGTGGTCTCTTTTTGGGGTTGCTCTTTGTCTTGATGCTCGACCGGTTGGAGGATAAGATCGTCGGCATTGGCGATATTGAACAGCGCCTTCGCCTTAAACCGCTTGTCGTCTTGCCGCATGTTCGCCGTAAAAACCGCGAGCAGATTGCACAGCTGGTGGTTATGGATAAGTTCTCTCTTTTCGCGGAAGGCATTGCCAGCCTGCGCAATTTGCTGGATTCCCCGCGCTATCACGATGTTTCGAAAATGCTGTTGATTATCAGTACCCAGCCCGGTGAAGGCAAGACGATTTCATCGTGTAGTTTGGCGCAATCGTGTGCGCTGAGCGGACAAAAAACCTTGTTGGTGGACTTTGATATGCGGCGTCCGCGTATTGCGCGTATCTTTTCCAAATCGCACAAGGATTTTGTCAGCTTGCCCCACACCTTAGTGAAGGCTGATGTGTCGCTGTTCGATACGTTGCCCGTTTCGTCGGGCATTGAAAACATGGACATCATCTGTTCGAAAGCTTCTTCTGAGATCAGCCCGGCAGCCTTGATGGGCAGCGGCGCGATTGTTGCGTTTTTTGAATGGGCGCGCGAACATTATGACCGAATTATTGTGGACTCGCCTCCGTTTGGAATCGTGGGCGATGTGATGACACTGGCCTCGCTGGTCGATGGCGTCATGATCATGTGTTGTCCGGACCGTACGCGCTTTCAGTCGATTAAGCATGCGGCGCGTCACTTGACTGAGGCAGGTGCGCGTGTTCTGGGGGTGGTAGTCAACGACGTTGATTTCGGACGCCAGCACCATTTCGCGCAATTCAGTTATGGCTATCATTCTTCCTACAAATACGGGAAGCAATACTCTGGCTATGCATACGGGTATGGCGGTAAGCGGTCGACGAAACCTGCGCAGGCCGTGGGATCGAAGAACGCGCAATCGATTGTCGATGAGGATGAGTCAAATGCCGGTGTCGAGTCCGATGTCGAACAGCAGCAGGAGTCCAAGAAGCAAAAAATGGATTCGGTGTTTATCGATGATGAATAGAGGTTAACTATGAAAATTCTGGTTACGGGTGGTGCCGGGTTTATTGGTTCTGCTGTCGTGCGTAAGCTGGTACAGCAGCAGATTGAAGTCGTGAATTTCGATGCGTTGACCTATGCAGGCAATTTAGAGTCCGTGTCGATGGTGTCGAACAATTCCGCTTATCGTTTTGTTCACGCGAATATTTGCGACCGTGTTGCGGTGGATACGGCTTTAGCCGCATTTCAACCCGACGCAGTCATGCATTTGGCCGCTGAATCGCATGTGGACCGCTCAATTGATGGGCCGGCCGCGTTTATCCAAACCAACGTTGTCGGTACCGCGACACTGCTTGAGGCCGTGACGGCTTATTGGCGAACCTTGGCTGAAAAAAAACGTGCGGCATTTCGTTTTTTGCATATTTCAACCGATGAGGTTTACGGTTCATTGGGCGAAACTGGATTTTTTACAGAGACGACGCCCTATGATCCTCGTTCGCCGTATTCAGCAAGTAAGGCGGCTTCTGACCACCTGGTTTCAGCATGGTACCACACCTATGGATTGCCCACGCTGATCACCAATTGTTCGAATAATTACGGACCGTTTCATTTTCCGGAAAAATTGATTCCTCTGGTCATTCTCAATGCGTTGGATGGAAAACCGCTTCCCATTTATGGCAAAGGGGATAATGTGCGCGACTGGCTGTATGTCGATGATCATGCCGACGCATTGATTACGGTTGTGCAACGCGGGGTCCCAGGACAGACCTACAATGTGGGCGGCAATAATGAACGGACCAATTTGCAAGTCGTTGAAACCATTTGCGCGACATTAGATCGGCTTCAGCCTCAGCGCATGCGCGCGTTGTCGTTGCCCTCATTCAAGGCGTTGATCACATTTGTTCAGGATCGTCCTGGACATGATAAGCGCTATGCGATCGATGCAACGAAGATTAAACGTGAGCTGGGCTGGTTACCGAAAGAGACGTTTGATACAGGGATTGAAAAAACGGTTCAATGGTATTTAGACAACGCGTGGTGGTGGCAGCCGATTCGCGAAAAGAAATATGCGGGACAGCGCTTAGGCACAACGCGGTAAGGAGGTCGTATGGCTCGTAAAGGGATTATTCTGGCAGGTGGCGCAGGTACGCGCCTTTATCCGGTTACGCAGGTGATGTGTAAACAGCTGTTGCCGGTTTACGATAAGCCGATGATTTATTATCCACTGTCGACGCTGATGCTGGCGGGGATTCGCGAGGTGCTGATCATCTCAACGCCGGAGGCGACACCGATCTTTCAAGCGTTATTGGGCGATGGATCCGCCTTAGGGATGAAGTTGTCCTATTGCATACAACACGTTCCGAATGGCTTGGCGCAAGCGTTTGTTTTAGGGCGCGAATTTATCGGAGATGATCCTGTCTGTCTCATTCTGGGCGATAATATTTTTTATGGGGATGGTATGCGCAAGATGCTTGCTACGGCAACGCAGACTCCAGGCGCAACCGTTTTCGGTTACTACGTGACAGATCCTGAACGATATGGCGTGGTCAGCTTTGACAAGGCCGGTAAGGCGGAGACGATTGAGGAAAAACCGCAGAACCCCCGTTCGAATTATGCGGTCGTTGGTCTCTATTTCTACGACAATGACGTGGTCAAGGTCGCAGCAGAACTTAAGCCTTCCGCACGTGGCGAGTATGAGATTACCGATGTGAACCGTTACTATCTTGAACAGGGGAATTTAAACGTTCAGTTGATGGGGCGTGGCTTTGCATGGCTCGATACGGGGACGCACGATTCCTTGGCCGATGCGACGGCTTTTGTTAAGGCGATCCAGGATCGTCAGGGATTAAAGATCGCCTGTATTGAGGAGATCGCCTGGCGCATGGGGTTCATTGATCAGCAGCAGCTGGCAAAAGAGGCCGAGCGTCTGAAAAAATCGACCTACGGCGAGTATCTTCTGCGCGTTGTGCAGCAAGGGATTTGACGACGGAATTGCAGGGTGAGCTGCGCTTGACGCGGGCTGCCCGTTTTTACTACACTATCTTTTCCGTTTTTTAAACCAGAAGGAGTGATGATGTCGAAGCAAGTGAAGAAGGTTGGTATTTTGACCGCCGGTGGCTTGGCCCCGTGCTTGAGTTCCGCGATCGGCTATTTGATTGATGAGTATACGCGTGTAGCGCCGGATATTGAAATCATCGGTTATGTGAATGGGTATATGGGATTGTTGAAAGGGCAGAGCCTCAAGGTCACCGAGGCTGTGCGCAAGAACGCGCTCTTCCTGACAGAACATGGTGGCAGCCCGATTGGCAACAGCCGTGTGAAGCTGACGAACATCAAGGATTGCATCAAACGAGGCTTAGTCAAGGAAGGCGAAGATCCTCAGAAGGTCGCCGCGGATCAATTGGTGAAAGATGGCGTTGATGTGCTGCATACGATCGGCGGCGACGACACCAATACGGCGGCTGCTGATTTGGCGGCTTATTTGGCCAAGCACAATTATGGGTTGATTGTCGTCGGATTGCCCAAGACCATCGATAATGACGTCTATCCGATCCGTCAGAGCCTTGGTGCGTGGACTGCTGCGGAAGAGGGCGCGAAGTTCTTTTTGAATGTCGTCAAGGAAAACTCAGCCAATTCACGCATGCTGATTGTGCATGAAGTCATGGGGCGCAACTGTGGCTGGTTAACCGCGGCAACCGCGGCGGCCTATCGCTCGTTGCTGGACACACTTCATTTTCTGCCTGAATTCGGCTTGACGCGTGGACGTCAGGAGGTGCATGCGGTCTATGTGCCGGAGATGGCTTTTGACGTTAAAGCCGAGGCGGCACGTTTGCGCCAGGTCATGGATCAGAACGACTGTGTGAATATCTTTGTCTCTGAGGGTGCATGTGTCGATGCGATCATTAAAGAACTCGAGGCGAAGGGTGAAGAGGTTCCGCGCGATGCTTTTGGACATCCCCGTCTCGACAAAGTTAACGTCGGCGGTTGGTTTGCCAAACAGTTCGGGGAGATGCTGGGTGCTGAAAAGACTATGGTGCAGAAGAGCGGATATTTCAGCCGTGCGGCCGCACCGAATGCTCAGGACAAGGCGCTGATCCAAGCCTGTGCGAAAAAGGCTGTCGAATGCGCGCTGGCTGGTATTGGGGGTGTTGTCGGTGAGGACGAGAATGCGGACAATACGATGCGTGCATGTGAATTCCCGCGCATTAAAGGTGGCAAGCCCTTTGACATTGATACGCCTTGGTTTGGCCAATTACTGGCCGCCTTGGGGCAGGTCAAGGGTGCGAAAATGACGGTTTCGCACTAATCGGTTAACGCCGCGTATGTGAGACGTGAACATCCACATGCGATGTTCAGTAAAGCAATCAGGTCTGGCATTTTGCTGCCAGACCTGTCTTTTCTTACGATGCGTCGTATACGCGTGTGCGTTGTGAACCGTTAACGTTTAAACGTATATCCGCACGGCGTTTCCGGTGGCGCGATGAGGTTGCGATCCGCGATATCGCGTTCATCGATAGGGAAGATGATGCAGTTGGGCATGCGGAACGAGTTATGCGTACGGCACAGGGGCAGACCATTCGGTTCAAACCCTAACGAGGGGCAGCCTCGATGCGCCGTCAAATAACAGCAGGTTCCACACCGCGCACAGGCGCCGCTTCTACGCTGGAGGCTTTTGTTTACGTATTTGCGGTTGAACGTAAAGAGGAAGAAACGCCGCAAAACTCCTTTCAGCAGGATCATGCGTGTACGGAAAGATTGATTGCGAATCGATGGTGTGTGCGAGCAAGGTGAAACATTCATGGGTAAATCAGTATGTGGATGTCCTCGTAGTGCGTGTAAGTATACGATGAAACAGAGGGGCGATTCAAGGCAAAATGAGTATGGAGACGGTCATAGAGGATGATTTGCTGGACGAGGAGGTGCCTTCATGCGAAACGACGCGCACGTGCTCGGTCCCCGACGAAGGACTTTCCATGCGTTGCGATGCATGGCTGGCCACCGTGATGCCTGAATTTTCACGTGCGCGCATACAGGCGTTAATCAAAGAGGAGCGCGTGCTGGTTAATGGTAAAAGTACCAAAGCCAGCGCCTCGTTGCCTCCTGGCGCAAGCGTGACAGTGACGGTCCCCGCACCGGTTTCCGCGATTCCCGAGCCCGAAGATATCCCGCTGGACATCCTCTATGAGGACGCCGACTGCCTTGTACTTAACAAGCCCGCTGGCCTTGTGGTCCATCCTGCACCGGGACATGCAGCAGGGACGCTGGTTAACGCGTTACTTTTCCATTGCCGCGATTTAAAGGGTATTGGTGGCGTAGAGCGCCCGGGGATCGTACATCGCCTCGATAAGGACACCTCGGGGGTGATGGTTGTCGCCAAACACGATACCGCCATGGCTGGTCTCGTGAAGGCCTTTCAAGAGGGCTGCGTGCGCAAAATCTATGTGGCGCTGGCGCATGGCGCTTTGCGTACACCGTCCGGAACGCTGGAGACATTGATTGGCCGCCATCCGGTGCATCGCAAAAAAATGGCGATTGTTGCACGCAATGGAAAACGTGCGGTGACGCACTATCGTGTTGTCGCTCAGAGCAAGGGGCTCTCGCTTGTGGCGTGCCGTATTGAGACGGGGCGGACGCACCAGATTCGCGTTCATCTGCAATCCCTGGGATGCCCGATTGTGGGCGATGAGGCCTATGGACGGAGCTCGGCCGACAACCAGTTGATTGTTAAACCACAGCGCCAGCTGTTGCATGCGGCGTACTTGGCCTTTCCGCATCCTTGTTCAGGTATGCCTCTGGCTTTTTCTGCGCCACTGCCCGCTGATTTTAAAGCGGTATTGGATGCGGTCGGACTTCCAGTGGAGTTTCCGCTCGAAGAAAATGGCGCGCTGACGCTGAAAAAAAACGTCCAATAAACGGGGTTTCGTCGTCGATGCTCACGTGCGCCGTATCCGTCTGATTCGTGTCTCGACTTTCGAATTTACGCTGTGTTATCATTCATACGTTTATGCGATTTCGCTGGATGACAATTCGGTATAACAGGTGACGCGCAGTTGCCGTATACTCGTGACCGTGAATGTGTTGAGGATTATGGCTGTTCCTATGACCATCTTACATATTGAAGCTGGCCGTCATTTGTATGGCGGCGCGTTTCAAGTGAGGAGCTTACTGCAAGGATTGTCTCAGCAGGGGGTTCGCAACATTCTTGTTTGTCCGCGGGGAAGCGATATTGCACGCGCGGCTGATCGCGATGCGACCGTTATCGAGCTTCCCATGCATGGCGATCTCGATGTGATCTTCCCTTTTCGTCTCTGCGCGCTGATTCGTCGATTAAAGCCGGATATTGTCCATGTACACAGCCGCCGGGGCGCGGACCTTGTGGGCGGCTGGTGCGCGCAATGGTGCGGGGTCCCCGCGTTGATTACGCGTCGCGTGGCCTATCGCGAATGGGCTCCTTTGCTGCGCTTCAAATATACGTCCTATCAGCGGGTCATCGGTATTTCGGAAGGCGCGTTGGAGGCTGTGCGCGAGATCGGCATTCCGCGTGAACGCTTGGCGCGGATTTACAGCGTCATTCAAGCTGACGATTATCGCAGTTCCCCTGATCCCGTGTGGTTTGCGGAAACGTTTGGACTTCCTGCAGGTGCGCGCATCGTCGGTGTGCCTGCGCAGCTGATTGAAAGCAAGGGACACCGCTATGTCATTGAGGCGATGCCCGCCGTGCTTCGCGCCCTGCCGCAAACGCGTGTGATCTTCTTTGGGAAAGGCGCGTATCAGCCGGAATTGGAACGCATGATCAAGGAGGCCTCCTTGGAGAATGTCATTCAGTTCGCGGGGTTTCGCGAGGATATGCCGCGGATCCTGCCGAATCTTGATGTGGTTGTTCTCCCGACGCTGATGGAGGGGCTGGGCGTTTCTCTGCTGCAAGCATCCGCCGCGCGCGTTCCGGTGATCGGTACGCGTGTTGGGGGTGTCCCTGAGGTGGTTCGTGATGGTCTCAATGGACTCCTCGTTGAACCGCGTGATTCCGCAGGGTTAGCTTCAGCGATCCTTGCGATTTTATCCGATAGACAACGCGCAAAACAGATGGGGGACGCCGGCTTGGCGTTGGTCCAAGCCGAATTTGTGCCTGAGGTGATGGTGCGCGGTTATCTGCGTGAATATCGCGCGCTGCTGAATAAGGAGCCGTGTTCGTGAAAGCGTTGCGAATACCCATTCTTATGTACCACCAGGTTGGCACGTTCAATCCGTTGCCGTGGGTGACGCATGGTGCGAAGTTTTGTGAGGTTCGCGCATTCCGTGCGCAGATGCGTCTGCTTCAGCAGCTAGGATATGAGGTGATTGCGCTTGAGGAGGCGCTCCGGCTCTTGTCCGGCAGTCAGCCTGCCGTTTCAGAACGGCCTAAAGTCGTCTTGACGTTCGATGACGGTTTCGCCGGTTTTGCCGAATATGCGTGGCCGATTCTGCGCGAATTCCGCTATCCGGCCACGGTATATGTGTTGAGCCGGATGCTCAACGGCGAGGCCACGTGGCTGAAGAAAAAAGAGGCGCATGCGCAGCTTCTGGATGCACAGACGATCCGTCGATTACATGCCGAGGGCGTCTCGTTCGGATCGCATGGCTGTACGCATCGCCGCCTCGCTGAACTGAGCGCAGAGGAACAGTATCAGGAAATCGCGCAAAGTCGCAGCGAATTGGAACAGATCGTCGGTGCATCGATTCGTGATTTTTGTTATCCTTATGGCAGTTTCGATGAGACTGCGCTGCGTCACGTTCGTGAAGCGGGCTACAGTTCTGCGGTGACGTGTGAAAAACGTGCGGCGGATCCCGCTGATTCACCGTATGCGTTGCCGCGCATACCGATTCAGTACGAAACAACATGGTTTGGCTTTTGGAGAAAGTTGAAATATGGTTAAGTTTTTAGATCTGCTCGCCATCAATGCCGCGTATCGGCCAGCGATTGACGATGCGATTCGCTGTGTCCTTGATTCGGGGTGGTATCTGCTCGGAAAAGCAGACGAGACGTTTGAAAAAAACTTTGCGGCCTATTGCGGAACTCAGCATGCGCTGGGGGTCGCCAACGGTCTGGATGCGCTCAATCTTATTATCCACGCCTATGGCTTTGGCCCTGGCGATGAAATCATTGTGCCGGCCAACACCTACATCGCTTCGATCCTCGCCATCAGTCAGAATGGCTGTACGCCTGTGCTGGTGGAGCCGGATCTGGCGACGTATAACATCAATCCCGATCTGATTGAGGAGAAAATCACATCGCGGACCAAGGCGATTCTCGTGGTTCATCTCTATGGACGTGCTGTGGAGATGGAGAAGATCTGGGCGTTGGCGCGGAAGTATGCGCTGAAAGTTATTGAAGATTCCGCGCAGGGACATGGCGCGATCTATCAGGGACGTCGCACCGGGAATCTGGGTGATGCATCGGGCTTCAGCTTTTATCCAGGCAAGAATCTCGGTTGCCTCGGGGATGGCGGTGCCATCACAACAAATGACGGCGTGTTGGCCGAAAAGCTGCGCGCATTGCGCAACTATGGATCGCATAAAAAATACTGCAATCTGTACAAAGGCGTCAATTCACGCTTGGATGAGATTCAAGCCGCCTTGCTGGATGTAAAGCTGAAAGGGCTTGATCAGGATAACCAGCGTCGCCGTGAGATCGCACAGCGGTATCGCGCGGAGATGCGCAATCCGGCGATCGTGTTGCCGCTTCCCGGCAAGGATCCGTTGGAACACGTGTGGCATGTCTTTGTTGTGCGCTGTGCAAAGCGCGATGCCCTGCAGGCGTTTCTCGCGGAGCGAGGTGTTCAGACGCTCATCCATTATCCGACACCTCCGCACAAGCAGGAGGCGTATAAGGAATTCAATCATCTTTCTTTCCCCATCACGGAACAGATCCATCGGGAAGTCCTGAGTTTGCCGATTTCACCCGTGATGTCAGACGAGGAAATCAGTACCGTGATCGACGCGGTGAATGCATTTGCATAACATGAGGATAGTATGACGTATAAAGTATATGATCTGATCAATACCGGAGATGAACGCGGCGGGCTTATTCCTTTCGAGAAGGGGCGCAACGTGCCGTTTGAAGTCTGCCGCGCATTTTACATCTATGATACCAAGCCGAGCACGCCGCGCGGTGCGCATGCCAATCGCAAATCAGAATTCCTCATGGTCGTTATTTCTGGAAGCTGCAAAGTCAAGATCGATAATGGGCGCGAACAGTCCGTGGTTGAACTGAACCGCCCCAATCAGGCGTTGTGGCTGGATAAGATGAACTGGAAAGAGATGTATGATTTTTCATACAATGCAGTCCTCTTGGTCTTGTCCAATGAGAAGTATGACGAAAAAGAGTACATTCGCAACTACGATGACTATCTAGCTGCGGTCAAGCCGTTTCCTCAAAATTAAAGGTTTCCATGACGCCTGTTCTTGATATCGCATTCACGCTGAACAATGCCTACGCAGAGCCGCTGCGCGTTTTGCTCACCTCTGTCCTTGTGACCAATCCGCGGAGCTTTGTCCGCTTTCATGTGATCTGCTCTGATTTTTCAGAGGAGAATCGTGAGAAGAATCAGCGTCTGATGGATCATTTTAAAAACGGCTCGATTGATTATAGCGCCGTTGATCCTACGCGGTTCGCACGCTTCCGGTTGCCGGATTACCGGATCTTTCCGCCGGAGACCTATTATCAGTATGTACTCGCGGATGTTTTTCCGCATTTGGATAAGATCCTCTATCTGGATGTCGATATCGTGGTCAATGGTGATCTCCTCCCGTTGTGGAATCTCGATTTAACAGGATATTACTGCGCGGGAGTCGTGGATTACGGGTGCGAGAAAAAAGGCCATAAAAAGGTGCTGGGCATGGCCGATAGCGATATTTACATCAACTCGGGTGTCTTGCTGCACAATCTGGCAAAGATTCGCGCCGATAAAAAATCCGAGGCGCTCTTTGCCGATACGGTCAAACTGGAAAAACAGATCAAACATGCGGATCAGGATGTGATCAGTTATACGTTCCGCGGAGCGGTGAAGGCGCTCGACAGCATCTATAATTTCGGTACGCCGAATGTGCGGCACGAGCTGTGGAAGCGCCATCGCGCGGTGATCCTGCACTATCTGGGACGGACCAAGCCTTGGCGCAAGTTCAATCCCCTTCAGATGCACAGGACCTATTACCGTTTTGAACGACAGATGAAGCAGATCCTGGGCGAACCCTATCATGGCGTTGCACTGCTGTGGCAGCGTCTGATCATGGCTCGCCTGCATGCGAGGCGCTGAGCATGGATTCTCCGCAACGCATACTGATTATCCGTTCAAGCGCAATCGGCGATGTGGTTACATCAGCATCGATTATTCCAGGCCTGAAAAAAGTCTTTCCCGATGTGCGCATCGACTGGGTTGTTGAACCCATGGTTGTGCCGCTCCTGCAGGCGCATCCACAGCTCGATCGATTGATTGTCTGGCCCAAATCCGCGTGGCGTGCGTGGCGGAAATCAGGCGAATGGAACAAACTCTTTGCGGATATGCGACGCTTCTGGTTTGATCTGCGCGCGGCGGAATACGACTGGGTCATTGATTTGCAGAGTCTGGCGCGGACGCGCATCATTGCGCGCATGGCGCGCGCGCATCGGCGGATCGGTTTTTGCAGCCGTGAACCGTTGGGCTTTTTGATGGATGCGCTGTATACAACGGATTCTTCAAATGAAAGCCCTGGCATGGAGGAGGATTTTATCCAGCTCTTTCGTCAGCTCGGGCTTTCTCCTGACGGTATCCGGAATGTGCTCTACCTCTCCGAGTCGGACCAGAACGCTGCGCGTGAAGTCATTGCGCGTGCAGGTGTTTCCGGTGATTACTTTGTGTTTGCGCCCTTCACGACGCGTCCGCAGAAGCACTGGTTTGAGCAGGAGTGGGGTGCGCTCTATGCGCGCATCACAGCGCGCTATGCGTGTCCCGTGGTCTGGCTGGGCGGCCCCGGTGATCGTGAAGCTGCTGGCCGTATGGTCGCTGCGTGCGGCGGCGTCAATCTGGTCGGGCAGACCGCGCTGGGCGTATCCTGCGCGATCATTGCGCAAAGTCGCGGACTCATCGGCGTCGATACAGGGTTGACGCATGTGGGCTCTTGCTTCTCGGTGCCGACGCTGGCGCTCTTTGGCGCTACGCGTCCGTATCTGACCAATGCGCGTACGCCCAAGACGGTTGTGCTTTATCATCCGCGCGCCTGTTCACCGTGTCGGCGCCGTCCGATTTGCGCGGGACGCTTCGATTGCATGCGCGCTATTACGGTTGACGAAATCGTGAAGACCGGTGAAGCGCTTTTTGGTTAACGGCAGGCCCTGTCAAAACGAGGGTGACAGCGCGGACGGGAACGTGTAAACTTTTTTATAAGCGTCATCGATCGGGGGAAATGTATGACCAAAAGCGGGGACTTATTTTTATCGTGGGGACTTATTCTTGGTATGGGCTGGTTGCGCCTTGCATACGCACAGGAGAAAATCGATTTTTCGGCTGTACACGATGAAACGCGCGTCCTAAAGAATCCGCATAAGGGCTGGTACCAGCATTACTACGACAATGGAGCTTCCAAGTATGCGATCCGCGACGATGCGCTGTTTGCGCGCATGGAGGGGATGGATCATCTCTATGTTCGGCTCGCGTGGAGCTATCTGGAGCCTGAAGAAGGTCGTTTTGATTGGTCGAAGATCGATGACCTGGTCAAAAAATATGTACCGCTCGGTTACGGTTTAGCGTTCCGCATTACGTGCGATGAAACGGGGAAAGCCCCAGGGTCTGTCGGCCAGAGTAAAGGCGATGTCCATTATGCGGTTCCGGTATGGGTTGAGGCTGCAGGTGCGAAGGGACGTGTCATCCGGCATGAGACATACGGATGTTGGGTTCCCGAGTATGACGATCCTGTCTTCTTGAACAAGCTCGATCGTTTTCATGCGGCCTTTGCTGCGCGTTACGGGAAACAACCCTATGTGCGCTATATGGATGTCGGCTCGATCGGTGACTGGGGTGAGGGCCATACCTCCTTTTCAACCAAGGAGGAGGTGCCTGTCGCGACAATCAAAAAACATCTTGCACTTTATAGTAAGCACTATCGACAGGTACAGCTGGTTGTGGCCGATGACCTGATCTACTACAAACGCACGCCCGAAACGTATCTGCCGCTCTATCGCGATGCCGTGATGCAAGGGTTCTCTTTGCGCGATGATAGTCCCATGGTCACGTGGTATGTCAAGGCCTATGAAAAAAGTTACTCCGTCAGCCATCCGCAGTTCTATACCCCACTCTACGAAACGGCTCCGATCGTCTTTGAGCTGGAGCATTATGGAACCGTGAAGGCCGCCGGTAACTGGGTCGGGCCGAATGGTTCTGGTATGATGCCGAATGGGGTGTGTACCAGTGCCGCATGGTTGGAGCGGGCCATTGAGATCCTGCATGCGACGTACATCGGGTATCATGGCTGGGCTGAGGAGTGGTATCGTGATAATCCTGAGCTGCATCGTCGTCTGGCCAACCGCTGCGGCTATTGGTATTTCCCGCTCGAAGCGGAGCATGCAGCGCTGGCGTCGGTCTCGAATACCTTGACCGTTGCCTGGCTCAACAAGGGCGTTGCGCCTGCGTATACCGAGTATGCGCTTGCCTTGCGCCTGACCGATATCGCGGGACGCGCCTATACGGTCCCCCTGATTCCGGCACGGAACCGTGCATGGATGCCAGGGAAAATGTGGAAGGGAGCGTATCGCTGGGCGTGGCCTGAAGGGGCTCCTACGGGAGCCTATGCGTTGTCGTTTAAACTTGTTGAACCCCGCGCGGATGGGCCGCGCACGATTGCGCTGGGCGTCAAGACGACGGCTGAGGATGCTGATGGCTATCTGGCTCTGGGCTGCATCGAGAAAAAATCAGAGTAGACAAGGAGGGGGGAAATGAAGAAGCAGTTATTTAGTGTATGCATGGTCATGGCGGTCTGCGGTTTCGCAGAGACGCCTTTTCCCCGCTGGTCGCCGGCCTATGCGGTCACGCAGGGGCCCAAAGAGCATCTCTTCGCTAGCTACTACGCGATGAATGCATGGAGCCCCGATCAGCGCTATATCCTCGTTCTAGAGACGGATGTACGCGAAGGGTTGCCTACGGAGAAGGATGTTGCGACCATTGGTTTGGTGGATCTCGATGCGAGCAACACGTTTATTCCGTTGACCACGACGCGGTGCTGGAACTTCCAGGAAGCGACTATGGCGCACTGGCTGGGCAACGAGAATCAATTCATCTACAACGATTTGGTCGATGGCCGGTTCGTCTCGATCGTCTTTGATGTTGCGACCAAGACGAAACGCATGCTGCCCCATCCCATCGCGGCGGTCACATCGGATGGCGAGTGGGCCATCAGCATCAATTATGCGCGCCTGCGCTTGACGCGCCCCGATTACGGCTATGGCGGAAACGGTCAGGATGCACAGGTCAATGTGGTCTTTCCTGAAAACGATGGTTTGTGGTTGATGCATGTGAAGAGCGGTGAGACGAAGCTGATCGTCTCGATTGCTTCGCAGCGCGAAAAGATGGTGCCAGTCAAAGATCCCAAGGCGCTGGCCTACTTCTGCCATGTGGTCTTCAGCCGCGACGGGCAGAAGATCTTCTGGTTGGCGCGCTCCGTGGAAAATCTGGCCGCGCAGTCCAGTCGCGTGACCAAGTGGCAGACCACCGCCTTTGCCTGCAAACGAGATGGCAGCGAGATCGTGCGTTGCTTTCCCGATGGCTGGGGCGGTTCGCATTTTAACTGGAAAGATGGAACGTCGATGTGCGTCACGGCCAACTGGGAGAATAAGACTTGGTCACATGTGGTCTTTACTCCCGGCAAAGCGGATTGGCGTCGGTTAGGTCGCGGTCTTTTGGACTTTGATGGCCATTGCGTCTTCTCAAACACGGGCATGTGGCTCGCAAGCGATACCTATCCGGATAAGCTCAATGAACGCAAACTCTTTCTTGTACGGCTCGAGGACGATGCGATTCTGCCGCTGGGCGGGTATGCGGTCCCGGAACTTTACAAGCACCAGTATTCGCGGTGCGATCTGCATCCGCGCTTTCGCAAGGACGACCGCATGATCGGATTCAATTCCGTGCATGAAGGTACGCGTCAAGTCTATTTGATGAAGCAGTACTAACCATCACGTGTCGCAAGGATGATCATGAAGATTTTTTTCTTTTTCATATGTGTATTTTGGGGAGTCTGTTCCGTAGATGCAGCGGGCACTGATCCCGCTGTATTGCGCACAACCCTTGTCCAGCAGGCGGATCGCCAATACGTGCGCATGAACAAGCCCAATGCGCGTTATGGAATCCGCGAGGTTTTTTCCTGCGCCTACGCCATTGCCGAAGCCAAGACCAACCTGACGCGTTTGGCGGAGTGTGTACGCCTCATGGAGGCGCTGCAGGAACGCGATCCGCAGGCGCGCGCCTATGGCAATTTTCTCTGGTACTCCACGGATGCCGCCATTGTTGATTTCAATGCGGTCGATTTCTGCATGCAGTACGGCGCGATGCTGTGGAAGTTCCATCAGGACAAATTTGAACCTGCGGTGCGTGCACGGTTTCAGCGTGTGCTTGAACTCGGTTTGCAGGGGCTTTTGCGTCATCGCGTGCGCTCCACCTACACCAACATCGCGCTGCTGAATGCCGCTGACCTGATTCTTCTGGGGGAGGTGTTGGGCGATGCGCATGCGGTGGAGGAGGGATATCAGCGTCTGCTGGCTTTTGCGAGCCTTGTTTATGAAGAGGGCCTGCACGAGTTTGTCAGTCCGACCTATTACGGCGTGGATATTGAATCGCTGTTGGTGCTGGAGGCGCTGACTGCGCACACGGATGCGCGCAGTGCGGCTCAATCGATTTTGGAGTTCATCTGGACGGACGTTGCGCTCAACTGGTATGCCCCTGCGCAGCGTCTCGGCGGGTCACAGAGCCGGACGTACGATTACACCTTTGGCTTCGGTGCGCTTGACCCCTTTCTTGTCCATGCGGGATGGCTGGTGCCGGATAAGAAGTTTCGTCTGTTGAACGGCCTCTTGCTCTACACGCGGTGGCAGCCGTCGTCAGCGTTGCGCGCGATGAACACGCACTATCCCCGCTGGGTGACGCAGCGATGGGGCGAAGAGGCGTTGCGCGCACGTTCGTTTTATGCGTGTAAAGATGTGGCCTTGGGCGTCTCCTGGCGCAATTATCATGGCCGCATGGACATTCCGCTGGCTGTGGATTTCCCCTCACCGTCCCGCGATGTGCGGCAACCGCGCGTCTCCTTCATTCCCGATGCCCGCCACGATCCGTATGGATCCATTCGCATCGCGGAATCTGCGGTTCACATGAAAGCGCTCCATCAGTCCTGTTTCTGGACCGCAGCGCAAGAAAAGAGCGACGCCGTGGCGTTGGCCATCTATCGTCCCAGCGATTTCAAGGATTCAACGGGAACGCTCGAGTCGCACCTGCTGCTGCCTGCGACGGCCGAGGTCTGGGTGAACGATGCGAAGCTGGCGGTGCAACCGACGAATCGGCTGCCGATCGATGCCGCGATCTTCGTGCGCCTCGGGTCGGGCGTGATGGCGGTCCGTATTCCCTTCCATCAGGGCCACACCGAGGCCGCATGCACACTGGAATTGGTCCGAGGCGATGTGCTGAAAGAAGCCATGCGCCTCAGCGTGGTGCATCCTGTGCTGCCGACCAACTGCGTTGCTCCGCAGGTCGCGGGCGTAGGGTATTTTGTGCGTATTGGCAGCGACATGGAGGATGCCGCGCGTTTTGCCGCATTCCGTAACGCGTTCCGCACCCTGCGTATTGAGGCGAGCGTCACGCCAGCGGCGGTGCAGCTGCGTGTTCCGGAATGCGCCTTGAGCGTTTGCGCGCAAGCTCCGTTTACGGTACAGGCGCAGACCTCGCCACGACCGCCGAAGACGGTTTTGGCGCTCGACAACAAGGAGCTGGGCAAACCGATTCTCGCGCGCATTCCCGTTCTGGCTGCCTGGGCGGAGCGGAATGCCAGCCAGAAGCCGATCCGCGTACACCGGCACGCGCCGACGACGTGGGAAGCTGAGGCAGGCCTGATCAACTTTTTCTATGAAGTCGCAACGAATGACCAGCAGGCGGCCAACGGCGCTTATCTCTGGGAACCTGAAGAAGAGCATGGGCGTGTGGCCGGGAGCGGACAGGCGCGCTACCTGCTTGAGCTGGAGCAAGCTGGCGACTACACGCTTTCAGGCCGCGTCCTGAGCCCGACACCGGAGGATGATTCGTTCTTTGTGAGCATCCTGAACAGCAAGGGTGAAGTCATTGTGCCGGAGACAGCCTGGTCGCTCGGTGTTCATCGCGCGTGGACGTGGAGGATGGTGACGCCGCCAAGGAGTCGTGAGCCGCAACGCTTTGCGCTGCCGGCCGGGAACGTCACGCTGTTGCTTAAGACGCGCGAAGCAGGCACGAAGATCGATCAGTTGCGTTTGACGCCGGTTCGTCCGTGACTTAGTGCGCATCCGGCTTGCGCATGGCGAGACGAAGCTGTCCACAGGCCGCGTTGACATCCTTGCCGCGCGATTTACGTAGCGTGGTGTTGATCTTCGCCTTGAGCAGCGCGTCGAGAAAATTCAGGCAGTCTCGGTCGTCCGGACGCTCGCCAGCGAAGCCGTCGACAGGACTGAGCGGAATGAGATTGACCTTGCAGGGGAGTCGGCGCAAAAGCGCGATCAGGGCCTGCGCATGCGCGGGACGGTCATTCAGCTGGCGCACCAGCGTGTACTCAAAGGTCACGACGCGTCCTGTCTTTTCAAAATAATGGCGGCAGGTTTCGATCAGCTCCTCGATCGGCCAGCGCTTGTTGACGGGCATGATCTGATCGCGCAATGCATTGTCCGGCGCGTGCAAA